>NZ_JAKFGB010000014.1:0-300000 GCF_022267515.1 Rubinisphaera margarita
GACTTGCCACACGATTAAGAGCCTCCAGGGTGAAAACCTTGGAGGCTCTTTTTTTGTGCGCTGGTTTAGCGTTCGCTAGGGCCAGAATCGGTGCTATAAGAGGATTGCTTCAGCGCTCACCGCCCCTCGTTATCGGAGTTCTGTCTATTGCATCGCTCCTCGTTTTAGCTGTGGACACCGAGTTGAGCAGAAGCTTAAGCTTGGGTACAGTATTCTCGGTGGACGGAGTTGCAGGCCCCTTCCAGCTTTTCTACTGAGTTCGTGAATCCCAATCGCGGAATGAATGACATCGACCAGGCCAGTTCTGAGGACCCGAAGTTGAACCGAGTTGCGCTGAAGGAGCGGATAATAGGACTGCTTCGTAGCTCGCGAGATCTAAGCTCCTTGCCAAATGACCATCTTCTCGAGCGGTTGGGCAAGTTTGAGTTTTCAAGAGCAGATTTTGATTCTGCAGCTCAATCCGTCTATCGTCAAATAGCGTTCCAATACGCGAAAGAGCTCGACAAACCTTTGGCGGATATCCCCGCAGTGCGAGAAGCATCACGCCTGCTCTTGCTGGAGGATGATTCAATAGCTCGACTTGATTACGAGACAGGTCTGTCTCTGTATCGTAGAGCGTTCTCGGATGCAATCGGAGTCGGGGAGATATCGTCCACGGAGCAGGAGCAGCTTGATAACATCGTCAAGTACTTCGGACTCAGGGCCCACGACGTTAAATCGGCGGTTGCTGACCAGGCTATTGCCTATTACACGCATCACCTCGTGACGGCCGCACGTGACGGCGAGATTGACAGCGAAGAGATCTCGTTGCTTGATCGGATTGCTCACCAATTCGGGTTAGGGGCTGCCGCACTGAAATCCGTCTCCGTTCCGAACAAGCGAGAGATCCTTGTGAATGCTCTTGAGGCTATCAAGTCCCAGAATGAGATACTCGATTCTGACAAAGAGTTCATTGAGCGACTTGCCGGGATTGTGAATGCCGAGGAGTTGCTACCTGCCTGCCTTAAAGATTTGGAACTGTACCAAAGAGTCTTCCGTGTTCGATTGGGTGAGCTTCCCCGCTTGAAAGTAGACAGTCACGTCATTCTCGAAAGAACCGAGAAACTTCACTACCGAGTCCCTGTTTCGTTTCAGTTCACCGCGGGCGGAAAGATCAGAAAGAAACCGGGCGAGTTGTACGTTGGCAGTGCCAGGCTTAGATTTCTCGCTCGTCAAAAAGCTCATGAACTGCGGTATAAGAACATTCTGGCAGTAGAGTTTGAGAATGGCCGTTCACCTAAAATCCGCATTACGGTGTCAAGCGGAACCGGAGGAGGTTCCTATGTCACGACAAAAGGCACAGATCCGGGATTGCTTTTTGAGGTCAGTGAAGCTGTATCGTTTCTCGTTCGGAAGGCGAAAGGAATGGCTGTCTCACGAGTACGAGATAGCCGTCACATAGGCGATGAAATCCGAAGTGAAGTGTGGTTTAGAGATGGAGGAAAATGTGTTTTGTGCGGTGCGACGGAGTACTTAGAATTCGATCATATAATCCCCCATTCAAAAGGTGGCGCCACTTCGACACAGAATCTGCAAATTCTCTGTCGAGCCTGCAATTCAAAGAAAAGCGATTCAATCTAAAGATGTTTTCAAGGTTCCAATGATGTCACATTTCACGTTCTTGGATTACATAAGCTTCGTTGAAGACGATTCGAGTTCTTATGAAGTTGGTGTAACAGACAACGGATTTTCCTATCTTGATTTGGCTTCGGAGAAGAAACGAAGAGCGCTATCGTTTGCTGAAAAGCAGAAAAGAGAGTCCAGAGCATCCAAGGACGGAACAACGCGGGCTCATGGAAAGTCTAACGTTGAGAGGATTGAACTAATCGAACCCGACATGGTGTGCTTCGATACGGATCTGATGGCAATCATTCGTGATATCGAGGCTCGTCGCAAGAGGCCCCCCTATTTGCCATGGGGAATAGCGCTCGTGGTCTTCCTGGCGACGTTCTGGTTGCTTATTCCTCAGTTTGAAAGCAAGGCTCCCGTGACCGCGATGGTAATTACGGGCATCGTGCTTTTTCCGGCGTCATTTGTGCTCATATTCAACCTCTTGAAGCTTGATCATTCACGAAGACATGTAAAGTTCTCCTACCGAATCGAGGGCAAGGGCAAAGAGGCATTTCATCAGATTAACAACGCATTAGACGGGCTTTCCGATGTGGGCCAGCTATTGCTATACAAAGGTCGAACACACTTTCAAGACACCAGATACTCTGGTGGAGACAGCAGTTTCCCGAATGTGGAGAAATTGGATGTGAGAAGGGCGGTTCCTCCGCTGTTGGACTTGGATTTTCCAGTTTGGAAGATGAGGGCATTCAACGCCGATTATTTCTTCATGCCAGATCACCTCTTGGTGTTTCAAGGATCTCAGGCGGGTGGAGTTAGCTATGAGAAGCTAAAGATTTCTGCAAATGACGAAGTAGTTCAAGCTCGTGAGAGAATACGTCAGATGTCCGACTCCCACGTTGTCGGACACACGTGGCGCTTCACGAACAACGATGGCACACCTGACCAACGTTTTAACGACAATCAACGGATTCCAAAGCTACGCCTTGGGGTTTTGTCCGTTAAAGGCGAAGGTGTCGATTTATCTCTGTATGTCAGCGACGTACGTACTTCGCAAGGCGCTCCCAATGCATTCACTGGAATCCAAGAGCTTGCTCGAAAACCCATGATCCAGGTTGCAGAACAGAGAAAGAAAGAAGCTCTGGCCGAGAAGCGAAGGGGGTCGGAGTTCCTTCTGGGATCGTTGTTAAATGCGATGTGCTGTGTAATGCTTGCGGATCGAGAGATCGCCAAAAAAGAGGTGCAGAGAATTCATGCAGTGTTTAAACGCGTCGGTGCACCGTGGGAAGACGAAGAAATCAAACGTCGACTGCAGAAGGTATTGTCGAACGTCAAGTCCACAGGCCTCGATCCATTCGTGGAACAGACGTGTGAATCGCTGAGTCGAATCGCACCGGAGCGGCGGGACTCGTTTATCAAGTGCGTAGACTACATCGTGTCAGCAGATGGAAAGATTGAGAATCGAGAACGCAGAATTCGAGATCGTTTTGCATCAGCTCTTCGTTTAAATTAGTGACTCCCCCGCAGGATGGTCCCGGGTGAGACCGTCCGCGATCACTGTCATTCGAACGTCAACACCCGGCTGCTTGTGACTTCGTGACCCGGAAGGGAACTTCAGGGTCATCCAGGCCTTCCTTCGATCTGTGAGATCGAAAGCACATCCTCCAGTGACTTCTGACGACATCGCTGCCATCGAACGAGCTCTCGGTTTCTCCGTTCCCCTGGCATACTCCAACGTGGTGACGAACTATCCGCCCGCGTTAGCCGACACGGAAGCACCGGATTTCGGTCTTTTCGACGATCCAACGCTCGTCATCGATGCCAATCGTGAGGTCCGTGAGAACGGATACTTTGGCGAGCAGTGGCCGGATCAATACGTGATCATCGGTGAAAACGGATGCGGCGACTGCTACGTCGTGACCAGAGATGTCACGAAATTCTCGGTCGGTTTCGCGGATCACGCGGCGAAGGAATGCAATCTGTTCGCGGATAGCCTGGATGATTTTGTCGCCAGGCTGATCGCGGAACAGGACGACGAATAACATCCAATGCCCCGAGCGCCATACCCACTGTCAGAGCCAGTGGCACACGAGGGCATCCGTTTGCTGAGGCTTCGGGGGTGGCACTGGCTCTGCCAGTGCTCGTTGACCAATCGAACGATGGCAGGATAGCCGGGAGGTTTGTCTCCCGGTTGCGGGGCAACAAGCAGCCGGGCGTTGCGGCTCCAGACACTGGGGGCGCTGGTGATTCTTCAGGGGGCTGAGGCCACGAGGCGTTCCGGAGACCGTCTTGTTTTTCCTGCGTCGATCACGGATACTCGGAATCAGCATTTGTTGATTCCTTTGCCGTTGGGGAAGGGAGTCGAACTCTCCTGCATCGTCCCGCCTGCCGAGTCTCTGAGGTCGCTGATGTCGACGCTGCTTCGTTTCTGTCTGTTGAGCTTCTGTATCGTGCTGGCCGCCTCAGGCGGATCGAACCTGCATGCCGAAGAGCTGCCGCTTGAACAGGTCAAGTTCTTCGAAACCCACATTCGCCCGCTCCTGGTCGAACACTGCATTTCCTGCCACGGACCGGACAAGCAGAAGGGGGAACTCCGGCTCGATCTGAAGCAGGGCGCCCTGACAGTCGGGGGGGAATCGGGACCGTCCATCATTCCGCACAAGCCGGACGAAAGTCTGCTGCTCGAAGCGGTCCGTTATGAATCGTACGAGATGCCGCCCGACGGTCAGCTGGCGGCTGACAAGATTGCGTTGCTGGAAAAGTGGATCGCGAATGGAGCTGTCTGGCCAGATGATGCGGACGGAGAAGTGCTCCAGAGCAGTTCGACGATTACCGAGGAAGACCGCAACTGGTGGGCGTTCCGTCCGATGCAGGATTCGACGCTGCCGGAGGTGCAGAATCCGGAGTGGTGCGTCAACGACATCGATCATTACGTGCTGGCCCGTCTCGAACAGGCTGAGCTTGTCCCGGCGAGTCCAGCCGCGAAACGGGATCTGATCCGCCGCGTCTACTTCGATACGATCGGGCTTCCCCCGACAGCGGACGAGATCGAAGCCTTCGTGACCAGTGAGGATCCGCGGGCGTACGAGAAGCTGGTCGATCGGCTGCTTGAAGATCCCCGCTTTGGTGAGCACTCCGCACGGCAATGGCTCGACCTGGTGCGGTATGCCGAATCGGATGGCTACCGCCAGGATGCATACCGGCCGAACGCCTGGCGATATCGTGACTATGTGATCGATGCCCTCAATAACGATAAACCGTACGATCAGTTTATTCGCGAACAACTCGCCGGAGACGAACTTTATCCTGATGATCCGGAGAGTCTGGTCGCGACTGGTTTTCTCCGTCTGGGGGTCTACGAATACAACCAGCGGGATGTCCGCACACACTGGCAGGAAATTCTCAACGAGATGACGGATGTCACCAGCGACGTCTTTCTCGGTCTGGGGATGGGCTGTGCGCGGTGTCACAATCACAAGTTCGACCCGATTCTGCAGAGCGACTACTACGGCCTGCAGGCGTTTCTTTCTCCGGTCCTCTGGCGGGATGAAGAGCCGTTGCTGAAGTCGCAGGAACGGGCGGCGTATCAGGAGCAGATGAAGGAGTGGGAAGCGGCGACCCATGAGATTCGGGAGAAGATCGCCGAAATCGAATCGCCAGTCATGACGTCGCTGGCGAACAGTTCGGTCAACAAGTTCCCCGACGATATCCAGCAGATGATGCGGAAGCCGATTGAGGATCGTGAGCCGCTCGAACATCAGCTGGCCGAACTGGCCAATCGCCAGGTGCTCGAACAGCGGGCGAAACTCAAGTCGCGACTGAAAGGGGAGAAGCTCGAACGATGGCAGGCTCTGCAGGAAGAACTGGCGAAGTTCGATGATTTGAAACCGAAGTCGCCCCCGGTCGCTCCGACTGTCACCGATGTCGGCCAGCACGCGCCCCCGACCATTCTGAAAACGCGCATCAGGGAGACGACGGTCGAGCCGCACTTCATCGAAGTGTTGTCGACTCGCACGCCGACCATTCTGCCGACGCCCGGCGAAGAAACGACCGGACGTCGAGCCGCCCTGGCGAACTGGCTGACGCAGCCGGGTCATCCGCTGACGGCTCGCGTGATGGTGAACCGTTTGTGGCAGCGTCACTTCGGTCGCGGCCTGGTGTCTTCGGCCAGCGACTTTGGAAGTCTCGGAGAGCCGCCGACGCATCCCGAGCTGCTCGACTGGCTGGCGCTGCGGTTTGTCGAAGGGGGCTGGAAGATGAAGCCTCTGCATCGGATGATCTTGCTCTCGGCGACCTATCGGCAGTCGAGTTTTCTGCAGGACAACCCGCTGGCATCGAGCCGAGCCATGCTCGTCGATCCTCAGAACGCCCTGCTCTGGCGGGCGAATCGATTCCGGCTCAACGCTGATCAACTGCGGGACGCCATGCTGCATGCAACCGGAGAACTGAGTGACAGCTCCGGCGGCCCTTCAGTGACGTCGACATCCAACCGGCGTTCGATCTACACGCGATTGATTCGGAACAAACAGGAAGAACTCTTCAGTGCGTTCGACGCTCCACGCGGCACGTCCAGTGTCTCTGACCGCAACAGGACAACGACAGCCACGCAGGCACTGCTGTTGATGAACGGCAGCTGGATTCTCGATCGATCGGCCAGGCTGGCTCAGGGAGTTGTCAGCCAGACGGGAAGGGATGATCTTGCGACTTCCGTCGAGGCGCTCTACCGCCGGATCCTGAAACGTTCGCCTCAGCCTCAGGAGCTGGAGGGTGCGACGGGTTTCCTTGAAGTCGTACTGGCTGAGGCACGTGAGGCCGCGGAAGCGGAGACAACAGGGCCGTGGTCCTATGCCGAGATGCCAGCTCGTTCGGGGCAGGCGATCGAACTGGAACGGGACGCGAAAGTCTATCCGCCAATGACTTCGGCCGACCTGCTGGACAGTGCGGACGAGTTCACTCTGGAAGCAATTGTGCTGCTGAATTCGCTTTATGACGACGCAACTGTGAACACGATCGTCTCGCAATGGGATAACAATAATCAGCGTGCTGGTTATGCTCTCGGCGTCACGAGCAAGAAGTCGGCTTACCAGCCGCGCAACCTGATTCTGCAGCTGGTCGGTAAGACCAACTCAGGGGGAACGAAGTACGAAGTCATCGCATCCGATCTGCATCTTGATCTGGAGACGCCCTACTATGTGGCGGTGCGAGTGAAGCTCGACGACACCGGAGAAACGGGTGTGACCTTCACCGTTCAGGAACTGTCGGACAACACACCGTTGCAGACGGCGAACGTGAAGCATCAGGTCGTCAGCGGGTTCACTTCGCCTCAGCTCTCCACGATCGTCGGCGGGCGGCACGGTTCGACGCGGCATCGCTGGGACGGACTGATTGATCAGGTGCGGATCACGCCGAAGGTTCTGGCGGACGATCAGCTGCTCCTCAACAGCGAAGAGTTGCCCTCTTCCACGGTGGCCGACTGGCGTTTCGAGAAGTCGCTCGAAGATTCTTCCGGGAAGAAGCATCCGCTTCGAAGCGGCGGAACCACCGGCGGGGATCCCTATGAGAAAGCCCTCGCCGATCTGGCTCACGTGCTGCTCAACTCGAACGAGTTTCTCTACGTCGACTGACTTTCGATTGCGGCCGGTTAGTGCAGTTCACTTAATGGTGTGCCCGTTCCGTCCGCATAAGTTGCCGTATTTCGGGCGAAAACTCGATTCTATACGGACTTACGGTAGAGCGATCCGCTCTGGAAACCGATCCTGGACGATCAGCCCCACTGGGGTGGAGTCTTGTCGAGGAAGGCCTGCACGCCGATTTCGACCTGTCCGGCTGCCACGCATTTCAGGAATGCGTTGAGTTCGTCGGCCATTCCGAGTTGTGTCTGGTGATGCCGGGCGGAAATCCGGCTGATCGCGCGGGCAGCTTCCCGCTGAGCGAACGGACTGCGGGACAACAGTGATTGAATGCGTGCCTCGAGTGTCGCGTCAAGCTCTTCGGGGGCGGCGACATCGTCGATCAGACCCAGCTGCAGTGCTTCGCCAGCGGGAATGAGATCGCCGCGGAGAATGAGTTTCTTCGCGGGCGAGCTGCCAAACATCTCCGTCATGCGGACCGTGCCACCCCAGCAGGGAAGCAGGCCCAGCGAGACTTCGGGCAAACCGATCCGGGCGGAGTCGACCGCGATGCGGTAATCGCAGGCCAGCGCCAGTTCCCAGCCGCCGCCGGCACAGGGGCCGTTAATCGCGGCGATCTTCACACAGGACAAGTCCGCGAGGCGGTTCATCAGGGCCTGACCGTCTTCGACCAGCACCCGAGCCTGCTTCTCGGTGATGCCGCGGAATTCCTGGATGTCGGCTCCCGCCACGAACGTCCGACCCGTGCCGCGAACAACAACGATGCGGACTTCGGCGTTCTGTTCGAGCTGTTCGATGGCTTCGTGCAATGCCTGGCGCGTTGCCGTCCCGAGCGTCTGAATGCCCTTGGGGCCGGAGAGCGTCAGGGTTGCGACTTGGTCGGCGATCGAAAGATCGACGGTGGTCTGGGGAATATCGGGGTCTCTCATCACACGCTTTCTACTTCGGTTTGATCAAGGAGTTGTCCGTCGCGGATCCGATAGATCTGATCCTGCGGCTGCATGTAGGACTCATCGTGAGTGACCACAATTACCGTGGCGGAGTTCTGTTCGGCCAGCAGGCGAAGATAGCTGAAGACCTCGCGGCCGGTTTCGCTGTCGAGTTCGCCGGTCGGTTCGTCGGCCAGGATGAGTCGCGGCTTTTTAAGCAGGGCCCGAGCAATGGCGACACGCTGTTGTTCGCCGCCTGAAAGATGGCTGGGGCGATGTGACATTCGGTCAGCCAGTCCGACGCGTTTTAACAGGTCTTCGGCTTCCTTCCGCTTCTCGGCTGAAATGCCTCTGGGCATTTCCGGAATCAGGACATTATCGAGAGCGGACAGGTTCGACATCAGATTGAAACTCTGGAAGACGAATCCGACATCCTCGGCTCGATATCGATTGGCCTCGGCTTTGGACCAGGAAGAAATCGAACGTCCGTCGATTTCGATCTCTCCACTCGTGGGCTGGTCCAGGGCTCCAATCAGATAGAGCAGTGAGCTCTTGCCGCTGCCGGAGGGACCCACGATAAAATTGAACGAACCTGTCGTGAAGCCGCACGACAACCCGCGCAGTACGCGGACTTCGGTCTCGCCGCGGAAAAACGATTTGTGGATGTCCTGAATCGAAATCTGCATGGTTGGATCATATCAGCTGGTGGAATGCGGCGGAATCAACGCTGCAGCCGGCAAAATCGGAACCGTCGCGAGGAATCTGCGGCGCGATTTCGACGAGGTTGATTGCCTCCGGAGTCCTGATGTTAATGTGGTAGGATATTCAGTAGCGTCCTGACCGGGATTTCCAAGGGGACGTTCCCAGAAGTTTTCGCTCGTCATGAGTTCAGAACCGCCATGAGTAAACCTGTCCAGCCGGAACGCAAATCGGTTCCATTGTCGACTCGACTCGCCCGAGGTTTTGGCCCGGGCTGCCTTGCCGGAATTCGGTTTGGCGACTGGTGGAAGCTGTTGGCCGCCAATGACTTTCAGGTCGACTTTCCGTACTGGGGAAAGGCCTGTCACATTACGATCAGCGCGGGCTGCACGACGCCGCTCGCCTGGCTGGAGAAGTATTTCTACGGTCCGTCGATTGAGTCCACCCACGTGGACACGCCGCTCTTCATTATTGGCAGCTGGCGAAGCGGGACCACTCATCTGCACAACCTGATGTGCCAGGATGAACGCTACTCGGCTCCCGATCTGTTCGAGACGATGTACCCGCATACGTTTCGACTGGCTCGGGTCTGGTGGGAACCGATTCTGTCTGCAATGACGCCGCGAAAGCGGTTTATGGACAACGTGAAAATGAGTCTTCGCGAACCGGCCGAAGACGAAATGGCCCTCGGGATTCTCTCGCAGAAGTCGAACTCGTTCAGCTGGGTTTTCCCCAACAACGCCAACCGGTACGATCGCCATCTTTCGTTTGAGCAGGCGACGGAAGCTGATCGAGACCGATTTAAGCAGGCACTGCAGTTCTTCGTGGCCAAAGTCCAGCGGGCTCATGGGCGTCCGCTGATTCTGAAATCGCCCAACCACACGGCACGGATCAAACTGATTCTCGAACTGTTTCCTGACGCCCGGTTCCTGCACATCCGCCGGCATCCTTACGACGTCTTCCGCTCGTTTGCCCACATGGCTCAACAGGTGATTCCGGTCTGGGGGCTGCAGCGCTTCGATATGTCGCGGCTGCATGAAATGGTGATC
Organism: Rubinisphaera margarita; assembly: GCF_022267515.1. Classification (NCBI taxonomy): domain Bacteria; kingdom Pseudomonadati; phylum Planctomycetota; class Planctomycetia; order Planctomycetales; family Planctomycetaceae; genus Rubinisphaera; species Rubinisphaera margarita. The sequence goes on from NZ_JAKFGB010000014.1 coordinate 9,916, forward strand.
GAAACCTACCGCGATCTGTATCAGGCCTACTTCGATCAGAAGGATCTCATTCCGGAGGGACAGTTCCACGAAGTCGCCTATGAGGACCTGACTGCTCAGCCGCTGGAAGAGCTGGAGAAGATCTATGGCGAATTGCGACTTGGCAAGTTCGATGAGATGCGGCCCCGTTTCGAGACCTATCTGGCGGAGACGAAAGACTACCGGAAGAATCGCCACGTCGACATTCCCGCCGAAACACGCCGGCTCGTCCACCGCGAATGGGACTTCTGCTTCGATGCCTGGGGCTACGAGCGCGACTGGACCGATGTCGAACCGCAGATGACGGAAAGCACGATCTGATTCGGACCGACAGTCCACTGCAATTGTGAACGACACCCGGGGATGGCCCAGACGTGCACGTCTGGGTGACGAAGTCACAGGAAGAAGGGATTTAACGTCAAGATCTTCTTGCGGAAACGGTCAGAAAGTCTCCACTCCCTCAAACAGAGAACGTCGGACACCGACCTCTTGTGGCTCCGCCACTCAGACGCACGCGTCTGAGCCATCCAGCAAGTTCCCGTACGTCCAATAGCAACCTGAAGGGTGGCCCTGATAGCTCGGCTATCAGGGCGGCGAAGCCGTGGGAGAACGCAGCTAAAGCGTGGCTTAATCAGCACGCATAATTCTCCATGGGGCACCTCTTAGATTACCCCCCGTCAAATACCGCTTTCCAACGGCTGCGTGGCCCCGAAAGAATCTTTCGGGGCCACCCCATTCGACTCTCCTTCGTGTTGTGGCCGAGCCCCGCTCAGCGTGAGACTGGTTCGCTTTGGCCGAGGTACGGAGATTCCTGCAGCTTGTCGGCGTAGGGCGACGCGATGGGGATTGATTCGAGTGTGTGATCGGCTCGGCAGAGGCAGCAGGCGGTTTTCATCCGTCCCTGAGCGAGTTTTGTCTCGCCGCGATAGATGGCCATCGACCAGGTGATCGACTTCACGCCGAGCCGTTCGACATCGACATAAACCTGAATGATGTCTTCGTAGCGAGCCGGGGCCAGGTACTGGCAATGTGTGTTCACTCGCGGCCAGCCGACGATCACGCCGTCATCGCGGCGGTGCATGATGCTCAACCCCAGCGAACGGAAGTAGGCGTGCTCGGCTTCTTCCATCAGGCGGTAGTAGTTGGAGAAATGCACGATGCCGGCCATATCGGTCTCGGCAAAGGCGATGCGACGTTCGTAGACAAATTGAGATTGTGGGACGGACAACTCGAAACTCTCGCTGTAAGAAGGTGGGGATTCCGGTTTGCCGCCATTATAGGCCGACAGATGGGGCCGGGGACTGAGCACTGGCGTGGATCTGAAAAAAAGAACCGGCAATCGAATCCAGAGACTCGATTGCCGGCGATTTGCAGTCGAACAGTTCACACTCCGTTAGTTCTTCTCCGGGAAGAATCGAACGAGCGTTTCCGGTTTCGGTTTCGGCGTTACCAGCGAGACGAGGATCAGAGCCAGCGTCGAACCAAGCACCATCAGCATGACCGGCTGAGTCTGGATGACGTCGCTTTCGATGTGTTCGCCTCGCTTGGTGAACGACATGAAGTGATCGCCGCCGAAGTTGACGGTGAAGTTCGAAATCGCAGCGAAGTCCGACATCCAGAACAGATAGATCCACAGCGACGCAGCCGTGATGACGCAGGCATAGGCCCCGGCTTTGGTCAGCTTCTTCCAGTACAGACTGGCGAACACGAGCGGGAACAGCGAGGAGAACCCACTGAAACACCAGACGCCGAGCGTAAAGACTCGCCGCTGCTCAAACAGACTGAAGAAGTACGTCACGGCAACGACCAGGATGATAAAGAACCTTGCCAGATAGAGGATCTGACGGTCGCTGAATCGGTTTTTGCCGCCGTAATGGACGACCACGTCTTCCGTGAACATCGTCCCGACGCAAAGGAACTGACTGTCCAGCGAGGACATGATCGCGGCCAGAATTCCAGCCGTGAGCAGACCCGACAAAAGCGGTCCGGTCATGCTCTTCACCATCGTGGCGAGCACGGCGTTGGGGGGGAAGTGCGGTGGGAACATCGGTCGGCCATCGACCGTTGCCGACGTCGCCCAGATTCCAACCAGCACACACGGAACCCAGACCACGGCGATGAACAGCGGGTGAGCCACCACCGGCAGCTTGAAGCTGGCCGCGCTGCGAGCCGTCAGCCAGTGCTGGAACAGGTGAGGGAACATTCCGACCGACAGCGGCACGAACATATACGTGAGGAACTGCCAGTAACCGATGCTGTGCGGATACTGCGGAGCCCATTTCGTCGCGCGATAGACGCCGCGAGCCTTCTTACGCGTCCACTTCAGACCCTTGCTCGGATCGTCTGGATCGAGCAGCTGTTGGGGATGCCCGATGTTGGCTTCGAAGATTTTGTAAGCCCGCTCTTCGGCTCCGTCGATCCGGAGGAACTGCTCCATCGTCTCGTGATCGAGCGATTGCTCGTTCCACCACTCGGGACGTGGCTCGGGCAATGTCCGGTCGTCCTGAACAAGGTAAGCTTCGTTCTTCTGAGCGGTTGTCAGATCGGCCAGCATCCCGTTCTTCTTGGCGAAGACGGTCTCGGCTTTCTGCTGCCAGCCCGGCATTCGTGGCTTGAACTCCGCATACGCCTGCTGCGTCTGTTCCTGGCTGAGCGTGAACAGGTTCGCGGTCTTCGTGGCGTAGTTGTATTCGGCCAGCGATTTCCACTGAGCGAACTCGGTTTCGTACTCTTCGATATCGGAGGGATCAGCCGAGCGAATGAGCTTGGTGGGATTCTTCTCCATCACCTTTTTCGTCGCTTCCTGAACGCCCCCCAGCTTGGCCGAGATGATCGAGAACGTGACGACGCCCAGGACCATGAAGACCATCGTCTGGAACGCATTGGCCCAGGCCGTACCGCGCATCCCGCCGAAGAAGACGTAGATGAGCACGACGATCGAGATGACCAGAGCTCCCAGCCACGGCGGCAAGCCATAATCGTACTCGGCGAAGGTGTTCGCGAACGCGCCTTCCGTCACGCTGTTGATGACGACTCCGGAGGAGATGACGCCAATCAGCAGATACGGAATGACCATCCCGACCAGAATCGGAAACAACAGCACGCCGATCTTGTCGCTGTCGAGTCGATCGCGGAAGTACTGAATCTGCGTGGTGTAGCCATACTTGCGACCCAGTGTCCACAGTTTGACGCCGAGCAGAAAGAAGCAGAGTGAATGGATGATGCCCGAAGACGATGCGAGCATGCCGTAAACGCCAATCCCTTCGGCGTAGGCTTCGCCGCTGGACCCGACGAGCGCGAAGGCGGTCATCGTGGTGCCGAAGATCGACATCAGCAGCAGAAACGGACCAATCGAGTGACTGGCCAGCATGTAGTCCTTACTCGTACCCCGGAACAGCGTGCTGGAAAAGATCCCCAGTCCGAGCAGGAGCGAGAGGTAAATCCCGATAACAATCATCTCAACCATGCTGCACCTCCTCGCCGTTGCTCGGGCCCGTCGGGGCGTCTTCGATTAGCTCTTCCGGCCAACAGAAGAGGGTCGCCAGATACCAGGTGAAGGCAGCGGCAACCGAGATGCAGGCGTGATAGAACAGACCGATCGGAATGAAGCCCAGAATCAGGGTCTTGTCGTTCCAGAACCAGAAATCCTGGTGAATCACAATCAGCAGCAGGACCAATCCCCAGACGACATACTTCATGAGTTTCTTTCTTGGGAGTGCGCGGCAACGAAGGTCGGATGACGCAGGCGTCAGGTGGGACAGCAGGCCGTTTGCAGGCCCGCCGGATAAGCCATCAAAGTCTATCAATGTCAGATAGGGGATGAAAGCGTTAGCCGTTTCAACGAGTATTTGAGCCAGAGGGCGGCGACCGTTTCGGCGACGCGGATGACCCTGAGATTCACACGTGCGTCCCCATCATGACAGCGTGCGCGTACGGCGCATGAAAAAAGCCCCGCCGATTCAAATCGACGGAGCCTCGTATTTTCCAAACGCCTAAGCCCTAAAGCCTAACGCCTGCTCATTACCACGGAATGTTCGTGTCGCGGTTGTAGCCGGCGAAGCCCGGGTGGTACCAGGGGCGACGGTAGCTGTAGTATGGGAAGCGGAAGTGGCCGTAGTCGCTGCTGCGGTAGTAACCGGGGCCGAAGTGATACTGATACGGGTCGCCGCCCGCTCCGCCTGCGGCTCCTGCTCCCCCGCCGTAGTTGCCGCCGTAGTTGGCGTAACCGGGATAGGAGTTGTAACCGGCACCGCCGGCGTATCCGCCGCCGTAGGAAGCATCGTAACCACCGCCATAACCATAGTCACCGGCGTAGGTGTTTGTTCCAGCATAGCCGTAGTTGTTGCCAGCGGCGTAGCCGTTATTGCCGTAAGCTCCGCCCATGTTGCCGCCCATGCCGCGAGGACCGTTACCGGCCAGCGGGCCACGGGGTGGAGCATTGGGGACCGAGTTGAAGAACGGCGATCCGGCACGCTGATCATATCCGCCCGGCTGCCAGTAGCCGCGATAGTGATTCAACTGGTCGGCTCCGACCATCAGCGGTCGTTCGAACATATGAGGCTGCGGGAAGTAGTAAGGTTCCTGATCTTCTTCATCGATCGCCTGATCAACGCCTTCGAATTCCCCTTCCTGGAGACGCGAAGGAGCATCCTTGTCAGGATCGACCTGCGGCGGCAGCCGATTTCCGGCGTCGTCGTAGTTGTTGTCGTCGTCCGTGGTCAGCAGTTGTGCCTGCACCATGCCAGCGGAAACCGACAGGCAGAGAGCCAGGACCGTGAAAATGCGGATCATCATGAATTCGCCTCGGGTTGTTTGTCAGAACAGAAGAGAGTCCGCCGGGCAGACTTTCGGACTTTTTGACAAATCTACACCGCAGAACGAGCCGCATCGGAGATTTCCGGCCATAACCGCACAAATCGTTCAATCCCCAGGTCAGGATATCGTCTTTGTTGAGAAATCCTGTCGAAATCGTCTTGAGGATGTGATGCAAAATTCCGATTTGGTAAGTGGGGATTGCTGCCTTTTCGCAACAGCGGATTGCGCGCTTCGTGAACGCCACGGGGGGAATCAAGGCAACATCTGCCCGGAAGATCGCAGTCGGGGCTGCGACCCAGGAGTCTGTGAGTTAACAGGGACGATCACATGTTGCTTAGAAAACTTCCTCAAGCCATGCTGGCGATTCTGCTGCTGACTGGCAGTCTCCAGGCTCAGGAGCTTGAAATCTACGATCAGGAAGGCTTCTCCGGCGGATATGCCGAAGGGGTCTACGGTCCAATCGGTTCGGAACGGCTTTATCCGTACGATCAGCAGGATCCCTGGATGCACGGCTACATTCAGTACATGCCGTTCTATGGAGCCTACAAGCACTTCCGCCCCTACAACTACAAGCATGTGATGCCGCAGGCTCAGACCGCTTCGGGATGGGGCATGTCGCCGCGGATGCCGTACTCTCAGCAGTACTGGCACCGGTATCACGCCCGCGCCACGATGAGCAATGGCGCTTCGAATGCTCAGGAAGCTCTGCTTCAGTACCCGCAACCAAATCTGTTCAAGCGACGCGTGGAAAAGAACCGGGCTCCTCAGAACCCGAATCCACTGAATTACTATCCGGAGTATCCGCCCCGCCCTTACGAGCAGGAACTGGCTCCGCCGCCCGAAGCTTACGAGCCGCCGCAGCAGCAGAACAACGGCTTCCTGCCGTATCCCTCTCCGCCGCAGCCGCAGATGAATACCGATCCATACACGGGCGTTTCTTACCAGCCTGCTCCTCAACAGCAGCCCCAGTATCAGCAGTCGTACAACGGCCAGTATCAGTACGGCAACGCACCGCAGTCTGCCCCGCAACAGCACTACGGTCAGCAGCCGATGCTGATGGCTCCGTAAGGCGTGGAGGAAATGTTGACTCACGAAACCGGGCTTCAGGTCCGGTTTTTTTACGTCCCGAGCCGGGCGTGCTTCGACCGCCGACGCTTTCACGGACCAGCCGGTTTTGATAGGTTAAACGACGTCGTCTGACACACCGTCATCAGCAGGCTCGGCCGATCGCGCTCCGTGTGCTTTTGCCGTTCCACCGCTCGGGAACTTCTACGAAAGTTGATCGAACCACCCATGGATCTCACAGGCAAGAATATCCTCGTTACTGGTGGGTCCCGTGGTATCGGGCGAGGGTGTGCCCTCGAACTGGCCAAGGCCGGGGCCAACGTCGCGGTGAACTACCATTCGAGTTCCCAGGCCGCTGCCGAAGTGGTCAAAGAGATTGAATCGCTCGGAAGCCAGGGACTCGCCCTTCAGGCTGATGTTTCCAACCAGCAGTCGGTCGAACAAATGGTGGCCCAGGTCGCGGAGAAGTGGGGCTCGCTCGACGGCTACGTGTCCAACGCCGTCTACAGCGATCGCGAGAAGATGGTCGATGCCGACATGGAAGGTTTCCGCCGCACGATCGATGTCAGCATGTGGGGGGCATTTTACGGCGTCCGGGCGGCCGCGCAGCAGATGATTCGGCAAGGGAGTGGAGGCGCGATCACTGTGGTCAGCTCTCCGCATTCGGTCATCCCGTTTCCGGGAGCCATGGCTTATAATATGGCCAAAGCGGCGATCGATCAGATGGCACGGACGGCTGCCATCGAACTGGCCGAGCATAAAATTCGCGTGAACATCATGCACCCCGGCTGGATCGATACGCCAGGCGAACGGAAGTTCTTCTCTGAAGAAGAGCTCGCCGCCGGGGCAGGCAATATTCCCTGGAACAGGCTGGGGACCCCCGAAGAGATTGGGCGGGCGATCGCCTTCATGCTGAGTCCGGATGCCGATTACATGACAGGCTCGACGATGTTGATGGACGGCGGTATCTCGCTGCCGTGGTGGGCCGCGATGCGTCAGAAAGTTGAGTAAGAATGAACAGCAGTTACCCGCCAGGGCAGTCCGCGACGCGGAAGACATGCGCCCAGATTATGGCCGGTCGGAACTGGAAACGAATGCCGGGCCGGGAGATCCGCTGGCATGCGCCCGACGATCAGGATCAGTCGGTGGTGGAGTTCCTTCCGGAAGCCGGCCCGATCAACGAATTCTGCAGTGTCGACCAGAATCACCGAATCCAGATTATCAAATGTGCCGACGGTGGCATAATTTCCTATGAAGTGCGTCCCGGCCGCTGGCTGCATACGCTGCAGCCGATCGCGGCCTTCCGAAACCGGATTTTTGAGATGAATCTCATGCCGGTCGAGGAACTCGGGGCATTCCTTGAAACTGAGTGACCTCAAGTGGTCGATAGTTAAGAATGGGCGTGGCCGTAAGTTCATTGGTTAACAACGGCTTAAGCCCACAGTCGAATATGAATTTTAGATTGAAATCCACAGATGTGTTGTTGACAATACTCTGTAGGACGAATAGCGTGACAGTACTTTGAATCCGGCTGATTGAAGGCCACCGCATCGACAAAATTCTTTCTATTTCTCTTCCTGTCGAGCACGGCTGCACCGCCCTTTCAGAGACCGACGTAATCTTCTTTTCCCTTCGTCTTAAGTTCGATTTTTTCAATGTACTAGACTGGTCATGACGCCCGGTTTCCTGCAGCGATACCCCGATCACATTCCCGTCTTTCTTCGTGATCACGGCAACGCACCGTTCAGGAACCAACTGCGCACTGACCTGCCCCGGGTTCCCCCATGCCGATTTCGGTTGCAGTCTGCAACTCAGGAGTTCGGATTCATGGGTTTGCTTTGCACATCAGTCGTTCATTCCGACATCCCTCGCGGCCAATCTTTCGACTCCGGGCTGGCGGGAACGACTTTGTGAATAATCGAATTTCAAGGTGTTGGAGTTAAACTCATGCTCGTAGCGGATCTGCGCATTATCGCTGGCCGTCATGAAGGGAAAGTGATTTCCCTGACGACCAAGAAGTTCCTTGTCGGTCGCGGTGAAGACTGCCACATGCGGCCCAATAACGATCTGGTCAGTCGCCACCACTGCGTGTTCACATTGGACGAATACTCTGTTCGGCTTCGAGATCTCGGCAGCACCAACGGAACTTTCGTCAACGATGAGGCGATTCGCGGTCAGGTCGTTCTGAAGAGCGGAGACCGGGTTCGAATCGGCAAGCTCGAATTTGGCGTGACTGTTCGCGAAGCGGCAGCTGTCCCCGCTGGCGACGTTCCCGCAGAACCGCCGGAACCGACCGATCTGGCTGGAGAAACCATTCCGGAAGCCGTCGAATCCGACACGGGCGAGATTGCCGGAATGGAGACGATGGATGAGATTCCGGTCCACCCTCAGGACACGCAGATGATCGCCGAAGGCGACACCTCGTTCTATCCGCAGCAGGGCCACAACCAGGGATATCCCGGGCAGCCGCTCCAGTATGCTCCGGGGACATTTCCTCCGGGTTATGGTGGCTACCCGCAGATGCCCGGTTACCCGCCGCAGATGCCGATGGGCCAGTACCCGTATCCGCAAATGCCGGGTTACCCTCAGATGCCAGGTTATCCGCCGCAGATGCCCGGCTACCCGATGATGCCGCCGGGGTATCCCCAGCAGCAGGGCGGTTTCCAGTATCCACACAACTATCCTGGATACGAAGGCGTTCAGGAAGAGCAGGAACCGGAAGACGAAGCCTCGGAGAACGAACGTAATCAGGCGGACGAGATCCCGATGAAGCTTCCCGATCCTTCGGAGACTGGTGCTCGCGAAGAGCCTAAGAAGGAAGAAGCCGCGGAGAACCAAGGGCAGTCGTTTGCTCAGGAGAATCCGTCGTCCAAAGCCAACGACATTATCCAGCAGTATCTCCGCCGACGCCCGTCCTGATTGGGACCAGATTGCAGGGACGCTGTCCGCACGATTTTTCCGGATTTCCCTGCCAATGCACAGGTGATCTCGGTTAAGCTGATGCAGCCTGCCGGTTTGAAAACTCTCAACCGGCAGGTTTTCCGCGTCCCGTTCCGAGGTTCGCGGTGTTTGCTCAGTGAACAACGATTTCCAACGAGGAGTTGCGGCCGTGGCTGAAGTGAATCCTGATGTCCAGCGTCGGTACAGAGAATTCGTCGATCTGCTGCCTCTGACAATCGCCCTGGCCGGGCTGCCGCATAGCGACAGTGGACGTTATTACGGCGAAGAACAGATCGAAAGCCGGCTCTATACAATTCGCCACGCCTACAAGGCTGCTCGAGCGATTGCGCGGGAAGCTGTGCAGAAATCGTAAACCGGTTTCGTGTTGCTCTCGTTCAGACATTTCGCCCGAATCGATGAAACCCTGTCCGCTCATCGCAGGTAAGCTGTGTGATGTCCGATCCGAACTCGCTGACGACTGAACTTCGTCTCGTTCGCGGTTGCATGACCGACGACGCAGAGAGCCTGCAGTCGTTCGTGCAGCGGTTTCGCGACTCGGTGTATCGACTGAGTTTCAAGATCCTCAGGCATCACGAAGACGCCGAAGACGTCGTTCAGGAAACCTTTGTGCGAGCTTTTCGCAGCCTGCATCACTGGGATCAGACACGTCCGCTGCGTCCCTGGATTCTGACGATCGCCGCCAATCGCTGTCGGACCGCCCTGGCCCGTCGCAGTCGGTCTGCCGTGGTGACTTCGCAGGACCTGGCGGGATCCGCTCCCGAAAAGGTCTCCGAAGCGACGCGACAGCAGACGGCGGAACTTGCCGAGGAAGTGCAATTGCAGCTCGGTCAGCTGAAACCTCATTTGCGTGAATGTTTTCTGCTTTTCTATCAGGAACAGCTCTCTTGTGCCGAGATTGCGGAACGTCTCAACCGGCCCGAGGGAACAATTAAAACGTGGCTGCATCGAGGCCGTCAGCAACTGGCTGCTGGTCTTCAACGCCGCGGACATTGATCATCACCGTCCCGAAACTTCTCTCCGACATCGACACTGAAGGTATCTCCCGTGACTCCGCAACAGTTTCGCCAACAGCTCGAAGCCGCGATTGAGAATCGTGATCAGGATGCGATCCGGGCTCTGGAACTGCATGCGGCCAGCTGCGATGAGAACGCTCGGCTCTGGGAAGAGTTTCAGCTGATTGAACGGGCGATCGGTGCCTGGCAGACAGCCAGACCGGTCGTGCCGAGCAGGCCTCTGTCCCGGTTCCCGCAACTGCGGCGAGCTGTCACCTTTGCGGCCGCTTCGACGCTGGCGGTCGGTGTTCTGGTCTATTCGCAGTTTCCGGCGCGGCAGACTGGCGTGCCGATTTCGTCGGCGGCTGCCGTTTCCAACGAACTGCAGACTCCGGCTCCTCAGCCGATAGCCGAACTGGTGGATGAAAATGACGCCGCTTTCGAGACATCCGGGAAGCCGTCCATGGGAGCGTTACTGCCGGTGACCGTCGTGACGCACGTGCGCGATCAGTTCACGCAGGAGTTTCAGAACGCCTGGGGAGTCATTTCCCGTGTGCCTGACGACGCCAGCGCGGTCTACGAGCGGATCGAAGAGATCGTACCGGCCAAACCCGAAACGGCTCCCGCTGAAGAGAGCCCCGGCGAACCAACGGAACTCTTCCCGGTCCGCCTGTTCCGTCTGCTCTCTTAAGAGCAATTTCATGCTTCTCCGGCAGTCGCATGGCCGCCATTCCCCGGCCCTGCTGAGTGTGCGCCGGCAAACGCCTGCAGTCGAATTTTGAATTCGCTTTCATGCGGACCATGCGATCGCAGACCCGCGCGAATGTTCGCCTGAAACCGTACTGCGATTTCCCTCCGGTCAATGGAAGCCAGGTTGCAGGTCCGACTCGGCTTCGTCAGGTTGTTGTGTTCAACTGCTGATGAATCGTCTCTTTGCCGACCCACGGGGCGTCGCAGCTCGTTCCCTGACACCGGTAGACGGTCAGCTGTCCGTCCACCGCGATTTTGTCGGCGACGAGATCCTTAAGATGGGGCCAGTTGGCCATCGACTCGGTTAGGGGGAGAACGGTAGCCAGCGGGGCGAATCGATTTCGCAGTTCCCGAGCGATCGTCTCGACTTCAGAGGCATCAGCCCCGGCACAGACCAGAGTTTCCACGGGACCCAGATAGCGATCGAGAGCGAGCAGTGTCTGTCCCATCCCGGCGGGCTGGTGCAGCATCGCCCCCGATACGGTATCGAGTGCTTTGACGGCGACGGAGGTCAAACGATCGATGCCGGTCAGCTGCCCCAGTTTCAGCAAGGCATAAATGGCAAGATTCGATCCCGACGGGATCGCGTTGTCGAACTGATCGCGGATGCGAACGATCAACTTTTCATGATCCCGGGGTGTGTAAAGGAAGGTTTCGGCCGAATCGTCGTAGAACTGCTCGATCATCCGCTCGCTGAGCTGGACGGCTGCATTCAGGAAAGCTTCGTTGTGAACGGCCAGGGCGGCGTCGGTCAGACCTTCGATGAAGCAGGCGTAATCGTCCAGGAAGCCGGGGATCTTGCGTTGTCCGTCTTTCATGGTGTGCCAGAGCAGACCATTCTCGGCTCGCATTTCCCGCAGCAGGAACTCGCCCGCTTTCTCTGTGGCTTCTCGATAACGGGGTTCGCCGGTCATCCCCGCCGCCTGGGCGAAGGCCGAGAGCATCATTCCGTTCCAGGCCAGGACATGCTTGTCGTCCCGCGCGGGATGCACTCGTTCTTCGCGCGCATCGAGCAGTGTGTCGCGACACTGGCGGAGTCTTTCCTCGAACGCAACTTCATCGAGTCCCGATTCCTGCCGCGCGGCGTCGAACTGGTCCGTCCGATTGAGAATGGTGTGCCCTTCCCAGTTGCCGCCTTCGGCCACGTCGTAGCAGCGACAGAACATCTCGGCATCGTCGCCGAGCAGTGCTTCGATCTCCGATTTCTTCCAGATGTAGAACTTCCCTTCGACACCTTCACTGTCAGCATCCTGCGTGGCGTAGAACCCGCCTTCGGGCGATGTCATCTCCCGGAGGACGTAGTCGAGCGTTTCCGTTGCGACGGTCAGATAGTGTTTCTCTCCTGTCGCTGCGTGGGCATCGAGATACAACGGCACGAGCTGAGCATTGTCGTAGAGCATCTTCTCGAAGTGTGGAGCCAGCCAGATCTGGTCGGTCGAGTAACGGGCGAATCCGCCGCCGAGATGATCGTAGATCCCACCGCCCCACATCTTGTCGAGAGTCAGCCGTACGAACTCCAGCGCCTTCTCGTTGTCGAAGCGTTTCCAGCATCGCATCAACATTTTGAGGTCGACCGGATGGGGGAACTTCGGAGCCGTGCCGAATCCGCCGTGAGTCCAGTCGGCGGCCTTCAGAACTTCATCGGCGGCATGGCTCAACAGGTCCTCCTTGAGCATGCTCTTGACCTGCTGCTGGAGCTGAATCTCCTCAATGGCCGAGACCATCTCCTTCCCTTTGGACACGCACTCGTCTTTATGCTGCTGCCAGTATTCGTTGATCTTGGCGAGAATATCGGCAAACCCGATCATGCCCTGCTGCGCGACGGGCGGCCAATAGGTTCCTCCATAGAACGGGGCACCCTCCGGCGTCATGAAAACGGACATCGGCCAGCCGCCGCGGCCGGTCACCAGTTGCACGGCTGTCATGTAAATCTGGTCAACATCGGGACGCTCTTCGCGGTCGACCTTCACATTGATGAACCAGCGGTTCATCAATTCGGCGATCTGCGGGTGTTCGAAACTCTCCCGTTCCATCACATGACACCAGTGACAGGCGCTGTACCCGACGGAGAGAAAGACAGGTTTGCTCTGCTCGCGGGCAGCCTCGAAGGCTTCTTCGCCCCAGGGATACCAGTCAACCGGATTGTACGCGTGCTGCAACAGATAGGGGCTGGTTTCGTCAATCAGCCGATTCGGCTCGCCTTGCGTGTCTGACATCGTTACTGCTTTCGTTGCGGTTCAGGTGATCGAGCCTCCATTGTAGCTGATATGTCCTGGAAACAACCCGGGGCAAGTCTCACCGCGACCCGGGGAGAAACCTCTCCGCTGAACCCGCTCAATGCCGCGCGTGTCAGATCAAAGCACACCGGTCGGGCGGCAACGCCTTCTTGACACCATCCCGTCAATCATGCTACGTTTCCCGACGGCTGAGTCGAACATGCTGGCGGGATCTCCGATTCCTCAAAGCAATGTTCAGCACCTGGAGAGGTGGCAGAGCGGCCGAATGCACCGGTCTTGAAAACCGACGTACCGCAAGGTACCGGGGGTTCGAATCCCCCCCTCTCCGCTTTCTTTCTGAATCTGCCGGCCAGAACCCCTGTTGATCAGGGGTTTCTTCTTTTTCGGATGTCCCTCAGATCACACGGGCGCGCGTCTCTGATCAGCCGCCTCAGGGGCATCCCGGTCTGCCGCTGGGGGCGCTAGGACTCGCCGTCATCTTCATACGGCACGTCTTCGAACTCTGCGATGACGTCCTGTAGAGTTGCTCTTGTTCCCTCGCTCTTCCCGGGACCACTTCCTGAGGCAGACCGAAAACACGGCTCCGCTTAAACGAGCGAAAGCACAAGGGACGGCTGCCCGGTAAGTCTTAGGACTCAATAAGAAAAAACCGGAGCCCGGCTGCATTGCCGAACTCCGGTTTGGAATTCAATCTCATCCGAGACGATTACTCATCCCAGGACAGCGCCCCGCCGGTCTGGTATTCGGTGACGCGGGTTTCGAAGAAGTTCTTTTCTTTGGCCAGGTCCATCGTTTCGCTCATCCAGGGGAACGGGTTGCTGGAGTTGAACTGGGTGGGCAGGCCGATGCGTTCGAGGCGACGGTCGGCGATGTGCTGAACGTAGTCGCGGAACAGCTGACCGTTCAGGCCGAGGACGCCGCGGGGGAGGCAGTCGGTCGAGTATTCGATTTCCAGTTCGACCGCTTCGCGGACCAGCTCGATGATGTGTTCCTGGAATTCCTGCGTCCAGATGTCCGGGTTCTCGGCCTTGATGCCGTTGATCAGGTCGATGCCGAAGTTCAGATGGATCGACTCATCGCGGAGGATGTACTGGAACTGCTCGCCGATCCCGGTCAGCAGGTTGCGGCGGTGGAAGGAGAGAATCATCACGAAGCCGGTGTAGAAGAAGATCCCTTCCATGATGATGTAGTAGCCGATGAGGTTCCGCAGGAATGCCTGCTTGCCTTCGTAGGTCTCGGTCGAGAAGTCGTCGGCGAGGACTTCGGCCGTCAGCTTCATCTCGAACTGGTCCTTGCGGGCGATCGCAGGGACTTCGTGGTACATGTTGAAGACTTCGCTCTCGTTCAGGCCGAGGCTGTCGACCACGTAGAGGAAGGTGTGCGTGTGCACGGCTTCTTCGAACGCCTGCCGCAGCAGGTACTGCCGGCACTCGGCGTTCGTCACATGCTTGAAGATCGCCAGCACGAGGTTGTTGCCAACCAGCGACTCGGCTGTCGAGAAGAAGCCGAGGTTCCGCATGACGACCAGACGTTCGTCGTCGGACAGCTTGTTCGACTTCCAGATCTCGATGTCCTTGGTCATCGCCACTTCGGTCGGCATCCAGTGATTGGCACAACCGTTGAGATAATGTTCCCAGGCCCAGCTGTATTTGATCGGCATGAGCTGATTAACATCAACCCGGGCACAGTTGATCAGCCGCTTTTCACTGGCCTTAAACCGCTCGGTCGGCGTATCGAGAAGCTGTTGTTCCTGGATGCTGAGAGTCGACATGGTTTCATTCCTTTGGAATTAGGGCGCTAGGCGCTGGGCTTTAGGCGTTAGGGATTTTGGGAACGCTGATGATGAATTCAAGATCGAGTACGGGAAAAGTCCTAAGGCGTCGCTGCAAAAATCGGCGATCAACGGCGTCCTGACGCCTGGCGCCAAATGCCTAACGCCTGTTCTTCAATGCTTTGGACAAACCGGTCAGCATGCGGCCCACTTCCTGGGCGGTTTGCCAGATCGGCTTGGCTTGTTCTCGGGTCAAATAGTTTAACCGGTCGGCAATCTCGAGCTGCGTTTCGAGTTCTGCCAATGAGCCGCGAGCAATGTTGATGTGGCGGCCATAATCTCCGCCGCCACATCCGTAGCCCTCAGCGATATTACTTGGAATCGAAACGGCCGCTCGTTGAATCTGGCTCGTCAGGCCGAAGCGTTCGGTATCTGGAAACAATGCGGCGAATCGATAAACATCTTCAACTAATGCCATCGCTTTCACCCACACCTGAAGGTCCCGATAACCACTCTCACTCATCGGAACCTCCAGCGTCTTCTTCATCCCTAATGCCAAACGCCTGACGCCTAACGCCTGTTACTGACACGCTTCGCAGTCCGGGTTGTCCGGGTCACACGTCTGGCCGACCATTGTGGCCGGGATTTCGACCGGGGTTTCGGTGGCTGCGTGGCCGCGGTCGAGGCGGATGTCGCCGGAGGCTGACTTGTTTTTCATCCACCGGGGTTGAATGCCGAACTTGTTAACGTCGACGGTCGACTTTTCGACCTGCGTCGCGGCGAGCGAACGCAGGTAGTAAGTCGTCTTGAGACCCTTCTTCCAGGCGTCGATGTACATGTCGTTGAGCTTCTTGCCGCTCGGGGCCTGCATATACAGGTTGAGCGACTGACCCATGTCGATCCACTTCTGGCGACGAGCCGCACATTCGATGAGCCAGTACGGCTCCACTTCGAAGGCGGTCTGATAGCGAACCTTGACATCAGCCGGAATTCGATCGATTTCAGCCAGGGCTCCGTCGTAGTACTTCAGAGCGTCGAGCATGTCGTCGTCCCACAGGTGGCGACTCTTCAGTTCCTTGACCAGCACCGTGTTGACCTGCGTGAATTCGCCCGACAGGTTACTCTTCACATACAGATGCTTGTAGGACGGCTCGATCGACTGCGAGACGCCGATGATCGTCGAAATCGTGGCAGTCGGAGCGATGGCCATGCAGTTGCTGTTTCGCATGCCGTACTTCGCAACCGATTCCCGAACCGGCGTCCAGTCCAGCGACGCACTGCGGTCGACATCGAGGGCTTCTCCACGTTCCTGTTCAAGCACGTCGAGTGTATCGATCGGCAGGAGGCCGCGGTCCCATTTTGAACCGTCGTAGCTGGAGTACTTGCCGCGTTCTTTGGCCAGCTCGGAAGAGGCCAGAATCGCGTAGTACGAAATCGCTTCCATGCTGCGGTCGGCGAACTCGACGGCTTCGTCGCTGCTGTAGCTGAGCCCCATAGCGAGCAGAGCATCCTGGAAGCCCATCAGTCCGAGGCCGACCGGACGGTGACGCTGGTTGGAGCGTTTCGCTTCCGGTGTCGGGTAGTAGTTGATGTCGATCACGTTATCGAGCATCCGCATCGCGGTCATGGTCGTTTCGCGGAGCATCTCAAGATCGAGCTGCCCATTGACGATGTGGTTCTTCAGGTTGATCGAACCCAGGTTACAAACCGCCGTTTCGTCCTTGGAGGTATTCAGCAGAATCTCGGTACAGAGGTTACTGCTGTGGACGACACCGCAATGGTCCTGAGGCGAACGCACGTTGGACGGATCTTTCCAGGTGATCCACGGGTGTCCGGTTTCGAACAGGCGGGTCAGCATCTTCCGCCAGAGCTCAACCGCGCTCACCTTGCGGAACATCTCCATCTCGCCATCCGCGGCCAGCTTCTCGTAGTGGCGATACCGCTCTTCGAAGGCCGATCCCATGAGGTCGTGCAGATCGGGAACGTCGTCCGGGCTGAACAGGGTCCATTCTTCGTTGGCCTGCACCCGCTTCATGAACAGGTCGGGAATCCAGTTGGCCGTGTGCATGTCGTGCGTACGACGGCGATCGTCTCCGGTGTTCTTCCGCAGATCGAGGAAGTCTTCAATGTCGAGGTGCCAGGTTTCAAGGTAAGCACAGACGGCTCCCTTTCGCTTGCCCCCCTGGTTGACGGCCACGGCGGTGTCGTTGACAACCTTGAGGAACGGGATCACACCCTGACTCTGGCCGTTGGTGCCGTGAATGTGAGCGTTGGTCGCACGGATGTTCGACCAGTCGTTGCCCAGTCCGCCGGCCCACTTGGAGAGTTTGGCGTTGTCGGAGATGACTTTGAAGATGTGTTCGAGATCATCGCTGACCGTCGACAGGTAGCAGGAGCTGAGCTGCGGATGCAGCGTCGCGGAGTTGAACAGCGTCGGCGTGGCGGAAGTGAACCGCATTGACGAAAGCATGTTGTAGAACTCGATTGCCCGCTGTTCCTTGTCTTCGCCTTCGTTTACAGCCAGGCCCATCGCGACCCGCATCCAGAAGTATTGCGGCGTCTCGATCCGGCGGCCGTCGACATGGATCAGGTAGCGATCGTAAATCGTCTGCAGACCGAGGTACTGGAACAGCGTGTCGCGTTCCGGACGCAAGGCGTCGGCGATTTCGGTCAGGTTGAAATCACGCAGGCCCGGCGAAAGTCGCTCAGCCGTGATGCCGTCGATCACGTAGTGCTCGAACTGATTGCGGTAAACCTGCGGCAGCTTCTTCTGGCTCGGGGCACTGCCAAGAGCGTCGTGATAAATCACGTTGAGCATCAGCCGGGCGGCGACAATGTCGTAGTCCGGATCGCGTTCGATGCGAGACCGGGCGGCCAGAATCATTGCCCGATAGATTTCGCGGGTGGTAATGCCGTCGTAAATCGACTTGAGCACTTCTTCCTGGAGAGCCGAAACCGAGCAGGTGCTTTCCAGACCGTCACAGGCGGCGGCCAGACGCTGATGAATGCGGTTGCTGTCGAACGGGATTTTGGTGCCGTCGTCGAAGGTGACGTGCATCTGTACCCGTTCAGTCACGCCATCTTCAGCCAGACTGATTTCTCCGCGCAGAGCCCGCAGCTTTGCATGCTCAGCACGATAGACAATATAACGTCGGGCAACACGGTACTGGCCGTGCTTCATGAGACCCAGTTCGACGGCATCCTGGACTTCTTCGACGCCGACACCCTGGTCAGAGCTGGCCGACTGGGCAATCTGCTCAGCGACTTCCTGGCTGATCTGCTTGACGATGCCCTGCATTTCGGAATCGAGCGGCTGCTTGTCCGCCAGATTCAGCTCGGCGCGGATCGCGTTCTCCATGGCTCGCTCGATGCGTCCCAGATCGAACGAAGACACACGACCATCACGTTTGCGGACAATCCAGTCTGTTTGCGGCCGAGTCATATAGCAGCTGCTCCTACGTAAGTAGATTACTTAAAAATGGTTTTCCGAGTCCCCAGACCTCCAGGTCTCAGGGATTTCAATATTCGAAAGTCGATCGCTGGCTCGGGGCGGCGTGCGCGTACCGGGAGCGTTGGTCAACATGACGTGAAAAAAATCGCTCGCTGAAATCGACGGGAATTATGCCGTCGGGAAGTGGCTCTTACTGGGGCCCGGAGTGGGCCGCAGGTAACCATCGAGCTGTAGAATTGAAGGAGGAGAGAATCTGCATGACTGAGTCCATTCTGCCTTCTCCAGCATTAACTGAAAACTACTGTACAAATCCGAGTCGACGTCTTCAGGCGACTGTAGATCCGGGTCCTGACTGCAGGCCAGTCAGACCTCCTTGCCGAATCCGCATGGCAATTGGCCACGTCGTGCAGCGAATCGCCGCGGAAAACCGCTACGTCGCAATATAAAGGATCCGTGAAGGCTGTCAACACTAAATATTGTATGTGTCGACATTCGGAAACACCAGTGATAAATCGATTTTGTGGAAAACTTCGTAAGTCGGCTGTTTCCAAGCGATTCGCTGCAGATCCGCTGTCAACAACCTGTCGAAAACCTTTGTTCGGCACGCCAGAATAGTGTACGGGGGCCGTTTATGACGATTCTGAGCAACCACAACACCTTGTGGCCTCCCTGAAGCCGAAACGCTATCCCATTTTCGCGTTTGCAGTTGCGCCGCAGCCATTGTTGAGGGTGACCTTCGCGTCGGGGGATCGCGAGGCACCGCCGGCGATCCCGGGGGAAATCGTGCCAGTTCCCGGCTTTGACTGTGACGGTTGTAGCGGTTGTGACGATACCAGAACTGTATCGGATTCCGTATTCCGTCGGCTCGCCTGCGAGACCGGCCTTGAGGACACTGCAATGGGAATATGCCAGGGATGTCATGCCGGGTGCTGCCGCTCCTTCGCAATTCCCATGACAGGGGCTGACATCATTCGCATCGAGCGGGATACCGGCCGGACGTTCTGGGACTTCGGCTGCCGCTGGGCCGATCCGGAAGGATCGATCGCCGCGAACTATGCGCCGCACTTCTTCTTCCACGATGAACCGCAAACACCGTTCGTCATCTGTCTGAAACACGAGGACAGTTCGTTGTTTCCGGGTTCGAGTCGCTGCAAGTTCCTGAAAGAATCGCCGCCGGATGCCGAGCATCCCCTCGGACGGGGCGAATGCGGAATCTATCAGTCACGGCCGGCAGCCTGCCGTGTCTTTCCGACCAAGTTCGACGTTCAGAACGAGCTGCCCATTCTGCATTCAGTTCCTGAGTACGGTCGCGAACAGAAACTCCCGCAATACAAGCTTTGTCCACGGCAGTGGACGCCGGCTGATGTCGACCCCATCGACTCGGCACGAGATCTGGTGGTCGCACGTTACGAGGCCCGTTTCTTCTCGCAGCTCGCTCGGTTGTGGAATCAGAAGGTCGGCAAGTGGGATGTCTTCCCGGAGTTCCTGCGAGACGTCTATGCCCGTCGAGTGCAGGAGGTTCCTCAGGAACAGTACGCGGAAGAGCCTCACATCCTGAAGATCGCCGATTTTCAGCAGGCCCAGCGTCGGGCTTAGAGCAGTTCACTTAATGGTGTAGCCGTTCCGCCTGCATAAGGGGCCGCGTTTCAGGCGAAAACTCGATTCCCTGCGGACATACGGTAGAGCGATTCGCTCTTGAGCTGTGAACGACGGGTAACGGTTCCTTCTGCCTGTAGCGGCTGCGTTCCAGGCAATTGATCGGTCACGCGGACATAGGTTCGAGCGACTCCGCTCCAGTGGTGATGGGATATGTCTGATGCTTACCTGCCGACTGCGGAGATTGCCGCACTGAAGGCACGAGCCGCACTTACGGCTCGCGTCCGGAGTTTCTTTGAGCAACACGACTACTGGGAAGTCGAAACTCCTCTGCTCTGCCGTGAATCCGTGATCGATGCGCATCTCGATCCGTTTGAGCTCATTCTGTCAGCGAATAACGCGACAACGTCCGAACGATTCTTCCTGCAGACTTCGCCGGAGTTCTGTATGAAGCGACTGCTTGCCGCCGGGGCGGATCGGATTTATCAGATCACCCGTGCCTTCCGGAAAGATGAAGCCGGCGATCGGCACAACCCGGAGTTTTCGATCCTGGAGTGGTACGCCCTCGATGACGATCTCGTCTCGCAGATGTCGTTTGTAGAAGCCCTTTGTCGCGAACTTCTGCATCCAGACGGGCTGCGTGCGAAATCGTTTCTGCGTGTCACCTGGGCCGATGCATTTGAGAACGTTCTGGGGATCCAGATTCTCGAACTCGACGCCGCCGAGCTGATGGAATTCTGTCTGCAGACGATCCCTGATGCGGTTCCCTCGGAGCACGCGGGAATCGACGAAGGCTGGGACTTCTGGGCTCAACTGCTGCTCTGCGAACGGATCGAGCCCTGGCTCGCCGAACAGCATGCGGTCTTCCTCTACAACTATCCGGCTTCCCAGGCTGCGCTGGCCCGGCTCTCGCCTGAGGATCCGCGGGTTGCCGAACGGTTTGAACTCTACGTGGGTGGACTGGAGATCTGCAATGGCTACCGGGAGCTGCTCGATGCCAGCGTGCTTCGAGAACGCAACGCATTGGAGAACGCAATCCGCGTGCGGCAGGGGTTGAGCGACCTTCCAGAGACGCGACATCTGCTGGCGGCCATGGAAGCCGGATTGCCCGACTGCTCGGGCGTCGCGCTTGGCCTCGACCGGCTCATCATGCTGGCTCTGAAACGCGACACGATCGATCAGGTGATTTCATTCCCGATCGATCGTGTGTGAGTGCACATTCCTGCCCCGACGCATGAGCGAAGGTCCGGAACGAGGAATTACTACGATTGGTTGATGGGCAAGACCGGTTCGAGAGTTTCGGTTGTCGGCTTATTCGATGGATACGTCTGATATCCGCCACCGTAGCCGCCGCGATACTGATACTCTCCCGAATGCCCCTGCAGTCCGTTGGCGACGACGCCGAGCAGACGAATCTCATGAGACTCGAACATCTCGAGGGCTCGCTTGATGGACGGTCGGCGGTTCTTGTTCATGCGGATCACAAGCATCACGGCGTCAACGCTTTGAGCGGCGATACAGGGATCGCTGACGGCCAGCACCGGCGGGCTGTCGATGAGGATGTAGTCGTAATCGCGTTTGGCCTCACCGAACAGATAATGCAGTTTGGCTGACGACAGGAGTTCGGCCGGTTTGGCGGGGATGGCTCCTGCGGTGAGTATATCGAGGTTCTCAATGCCTGACTGCTGCTTCGCATTGGAGAACTCGATCTCGCCGAGCAGGCATTCGCTCAAGCCGATATCTTCACGCAGTCCGAACAGACGGTGCACCATCGGACGCCGCAGATCGGCATCGATGAGAAGCACTTTCTTTCCGGCCTGAGCGATGGAGATCGCCAGATTGGAAATCGTTGTCGTCTTACCGTCGCCCGGCTCAGAGCTGGTGAACTGGACGATTTGTGCGTTGGCATCGGCGGTTCGCACGAAGAAGGTCGCCCGAACCGAACGGCAGGCTTCTGCTTCCGGTGAGCCGGGATCGTGATAGTAGTAGAGCATGGGAGCCAAACCGGTTTCCCGGGCCGCCGCCAGATTCTTCGACGGGTTGTTGATGGCCGGCAGAGTTCCCAGAACCGGGGCGTCGACGATGCTGCGGATATCGTTAAGGTCGCGAACAGAGGTGTCCCGCATCTCCCGGAGGAAGAGCCAGCCGAATGCGACAACCATCGTCATCACCAGGCAACCGCCGACGATCTTAATCAGGTGCTTCACGTCGCTCTCAGGACGGGCGGGCGAAATCTGCTGCAGCTGATAGCCTTTATCTGGAGCCAGGCTGAGGACTTCAATTCGGTTGGCCACGATGTCGTGCAGCGATTTGATTCGCTCCAGTTCTTCGCTCAACAGCTGATCGCGAGTCTCATAATGAGCAAAGGCCTTGGCCTGGTCGGACGACCGCTGGTAGAGCTTCTCGAGTTCGACCAGACGGTTCTGCAGTTCGCCCTTCTGCTGGCTCAAAGCAACGAGGTAAGTTTCCACGGGATCATTTCCGTAGACAACTTCGCTCTGTCCGGTCGTCTCGTTTCGCTTCGTCTGCACGAGCGGCAGTTCGACGCCCAGCTGTCGATAATAACTCTTAACCAGATCGATGCGTTTCCGCACGTTGCTCACATCCGGATGCCCACCGCCGTAGAGTTTGAGCAGCTGCTGTTCTTCGAGCAGGAGTGGAATCAGCTGGGAATCGAGTCGCTCCCGCTGGGTCGCGCCGGTCACCACGGTTTGTGAGGTCGCCTGCTGATCCTTCGAGAGGAACGTCTTCACGAGCAGCATCAATGCTTCCCGCGACTCACCCCGTTCGATCGCCGAGCGCAGCGTGGTCAGACGCGAGTTGATTTCTTCGTAGGAAAGCTCGACCTTCACGCGTTCGGCCGCGACGGCCTGCACGCGCTGATGGTGAATATTCGTGACATTGTCCGGACCCTTCTCCGCTCCGGGAGGGGCTTTCCACAGCAGTGGAGCTTCCTGGCGGAATTTCTGGTACTCGGCTGTCTTCTCTGCCAGTCGGGGGGCCAGATCATCGTTGATCTGCTGAAGCAGTGTCTGGAGTTCGTAATGGTTCTTCTGGGCGTCTTCCTGCAGATACTCGTCGTAAGCCTTGATGACGGCATTCAGAATTGCGGTGGCGTCGGTGGCATTGGTCGTTGTGTAAGCCAGGTTCAGGATGTTGAACTGATGATGATCTTCCCCCGCGGTGCGGCTCACCTTGAGGCCGTCGATGATGTCACGTGCAGGTTCTTCACTGCCTGTGAGCGTCGCCAGCTTTTGCAGCTGACCATCGCGCACGGCTCGTTCTACGACTTTCGGGCTGCGAATAATCTCGACGTGAGCACTGCGTTCCCCAACGGTAATGCGGTTCCCGTCTTCACGAATCTCGATCGGATTCTTCAGCTTGACCAGGATCTGCGAATTGGCCACGTACTTGGGGCCAATCGCCTTGTAGGCCATGATCCCCAGTCCGAGTCCGGCCACGGCTGCCAGTCCAAGCACGAAGATGTTCTTGAATGCCAGTCGCACAAGATCAATCGTCGGCTCGCTGGATTTGACGAGGGGATGCCCTTCCAGTCGGTCGTTCGAATTAGCGGTGGACGTCTTCACCTGGAATGCCTTTGTGTTTCGGAGGGATCACGCAGACCGTCGCTGGACTGCTGCCATATTCAAAGTACCGAGTCTCTGTCTGTCTTCTAACGCACAGCCGGGTCAGCAACTGCTGGCACGAGCCTGTTCCTCTTCGAGATGCCGGCGATAAGCGAGCACAGTTTCTCGCAGCCCTTCTTCAAAGCCGGTTTCCGGCACATAGCCGAGATCGCGGGTCGTGGCGGAGATGTCGGCCCAGGAGTGGAGAATGTCTCCCGCACGTGGTGGTTCGAAATCTGGAGCGAACGGAACGTCGAGAAGATCGCAGATCTGCTTCAGCATCTCGCCCACACCGACCCGTTCGCCGGAGGCCACGTTGTAAACGTTGCCGGAAGCGCCCGGAGCGGTCGCCGCGAGAAGGTTCGCCTGGACGACATTGCCGACGTAAACGAAGTCGCGGGACTGGCTGCCATCGCCAAAAATTTTGGGGGTGCGTCCGGAAAGCAAAGCAGTCACGAACAACGGAATCACAGCCGAATACGGGCTGTTGGGATCCTGACGCGGACCGAAGACGTTGAAGTATCGCAGTCGAACTGTTTCCAGGTCGTAACATTGCGCGAAGGACTCGCAGTACAACTCGCCGGCGAGCTTCGCAGCCGCATAGGGCGACAGGGTCTGCGGCACATGGCTTTCCTGTTTCGGCATTTGCGGCCGGTCGCCGTAAGCACTGCTCGAAGCGGCGTAGACTACGCGGCGGACGCCGGCTTTTCGTGCGGCATTCAGAACATTAAGTGTTCCCGTCGCGCAGACATCATGAACTTCGGCCGGCTTCTCGATGCTCAGCGGCACGGAAGCCAGAGCGGCCTGATGGATGACAATCTCACGACCTTCGACGGCTGTGGCCAGCGCCTCGGGATTGCGAATGTCTCCCGGGATGAATTCAAAACCTGTCGGGATCGCATCCAGATTACGCTGGTGGCCGGTGCTCAGGTTATCAAAGACCCGGACATCGTGGCCCTGCTCAACGAGACGGGTAGCGATGTGCGATCCGATAAATCCGGCTCCACCTGTGACGAGGTATCTGGCCATGGAGACTGCTTTCTGGTGCGAACGTCGAGTCAGTAGTGTGTGGAATCTCAGCGAGCGGTTTCACGGACGACCAATAGATCTCCGCGCCACCGGCGGTCGCTGTGAAACCCTAGCTCGCAACCACGGCTCGGTCTGTTGAATTCCCGCAACAGATGCCTTTTCCCGACAGCGCCCGGCCCGCACGACTGATGGGATCGGATCAACGGGAATAATCCTTCCTTCACGTTCCCGGGATGAAGCGGTTTCTCTCCGAACGCCAAAAGAAAAAAAGACACGCCCGTGGGGAAAGGCGTGTCTTTTCGGCAGTCAAAAGATCGTGTAGAGCGGCGGAGTGCGTTCCTGTTTAGCGGCTGCGCCAGTCGTTGAGCTTCGGAGCTTCGCTCCGCTGTTCCAGATCATCGCGATCACCGAGAACAACGGGAATGGTCTGACGTTTGCCGTTGCGAAGAATGATTGCCTGCACGCTCGTCTGGACCGAGGTCAGGCTGACGAGATTGATCAGGTGATTCTCGTCGAGGACTTCCACACCACCGAAGTAGAGGATCACATCGTCGATGATTAACCCGGAGCGGGACGCCGGCGTGTTCTTGTAGACATCGACCACGCGGGCTCCGCGAACACGGTCCAGGCCCATTTTCTGTGCCGTTTCCAGGTCGAAGTCCGGATCGAGCTTCACCCCGAGATAGGCCCGGCGAACTTTGCCATGACTGATGAGCTGCTCGGTGACATAGCGGACGAGGTTGCTGGGAATGCTGAAGCCGATCCCCTCATTGCCGCCGCTGTTGGAGGCGATTGCGGTATTGATGCCGATGACACGGCCGGACAGGTCGATCAGCGGACCGCCACTGTTGCCCGGGTTGATGGCCGCATCGGTTTGCAGGAAGTCCTGATTGATGACGTCACTCGATTCACCCAGTCGCAGCGAGCGGCGTCCCTTGGCCGAGATGATGCCGAATGTGACCGACTGACTGAGGCCGAACGGGCTTCCCTGGGCGAGCACCATATGGCCGATGTTGACCGTGTCACTGTCACCCCAGCGAGCTGGCTGGATGTTGGGCTCATCGATCATCATCACGGCGACATCGGACTTCTCATCGGCCCGAACTTCGGTGGGATGAATCGTGCGGCCATCGTGGAGCTGAATCCGGATGTCATAGACTTCGGCGTCGGCGATCACGTGCCGATTGGTCACGACAAACGGTGTCCGGGCCTGTGAGCTGGTCATGATGACGCCCGAGCCAGTTTCTTCGACCAGGCCACCCGTTTTGGACTGCCGTTCGCTCTGAATGTGAACGACGCTTGGCGTCGTGACCGAGGCAATCTGCGAAAGGAGCGTACTGCCATCGCCGAGCGGCGACTGGGCGACCGCCAGCTGGCGGTACATCTGATCGACAGCCGAAGCCGTCATGTGTTCGGCGTGGACGGAACTCTGAGTCAGCGACTCCCGGCCTGTGAGCCCGAGGATCACTCCGAGCAGGAAAAACAGGCTCGAAAAAAAGAGGGTCGTGTGTCTAAGCATTGTCGCCTCGCAGGGAAATCGCGGCTGTCAGAAAGTGCGTCGCTTTACCGAAGTGGTACGAGATACTTGAAACACGTCATTCGTTTCGAAGTCCCAGCCGCTTCCTCCGGCTCCTTTCACACGCTCATCCTGGCGGTGAATCATCCCTGTGGGTGATGCTGCGGTTCACGTCAGCACCAAACTATGATCTCGTGAATGTCAAATCGGTCAAATGGAAATTCGGAAAATAATCAAACCGCTCCATCTCCTCGGGCCCACGTTGGTTCGTGGATGCGGCCCCGAATAACAGGACTCACGTGACTATCCGGACATCCGAGATTGGGTGCGATCGACAGCCCGAATACTTTGCGAACGACCGCTGCGGTCGCGCTGCCGCGCATAATCGCGCCAGCAGGATTTCTGCGAGCTTCCTCACGGAATGATCGACGCACGGGAACGCCAGGCGGGGTGCGAATCGTAACGGTTGTAACGATCAGAACTGGCAGGGGGCTTGTGGAAAGACAAACTGACAGGGTCGCCATTTGACTTCTTGTCTTTGGGTGTACCGGATTCCTAAGTTCGAAAGAAGCAACGGTTCGGCAGGAATTTCGGCAACGCCGGTGAAGCAGTTTCGCCGCGGGCCAGACAGGAAACAGGACTATGATTCGCAACGCATTCAGGCTCACAACGCAATCTTGGGGACTCACGGCTGGATTTCGGGTCGGCCTGATCGGGTTCCTGCTCTGCTGGTCGGTGATGGGAAAGAGCCAGGAACTGAAACCGGTTGATCCGCCGGACGAAGAAGGTCTGCCGATCCTGATCGCTCCCGATGAATCGCAAAAGGAGCCGAAGCAGAAACCGAAACCGAAATCGACCGAACCGCAGCCTCGGAAAGACGTCAAGGAGAAGGACGCCCAGGAAGCGACTGAAGCGGACCGCAAGAAGGCGGCTTCCGAAGACGCCCCTGTTGAGGATCCGAAGCCTGCAATGCCCCCTTCCAGACCGGCGGAAGAACCAGCTGAGCCGAAGGCCCCGGCCCTCGCTGTTCCGAATCCCATGAATGTGGAAGAACCCGAGGAGGCTCTGGAAGTCACCCCTCCCCCCATGCCGATGCCGAACCCGCTGAAGTCGGTCGATCCTGGTGCGGAAGCCGCTCCTTCTGCGAAGGACGAGACCGTCGACAGGAAAGAGCCGGCTCAACAGGAAACGACGGAGAAGACTGCCGAACAACGCGCCGAGCAGGGCGAACAGTGGACAATGCTGATTACATCCGGTCCCAGCCATGTTGCCGGCACCAGGCCGCAGCAGGAACTCGTCACCTTCGATCTCGATCGGGAATCCAAAGCGATGGTCGGCGGACCCCACGTCCAACCGCTCGGACACGACGAAGCAATGGCGGAGATCGAGAAGAGTGAGTCGGACTCGAAGCGATCCATCTCACCGGCTCAGTATCAGGCGGTTTATGACTCCATCCCCTTCAGTCGAGCCGAATATCTGGCGAACCCGTCGTACCGTCATGAAGCGACGATGGAAATGCTGTTCGGCGAACTGCGTCCGACTGTGATTCACAAGCAGGACAAACCGCAGCGCGTTTACAACCAGCCTCGGATCACCGAACCGCCGATCCGACACCCGATTCCGTTCGACTGGTACACGCCGGCATACGGCTACGGTCCGGCTTCTTACTTCGGCTGGCGATATCCCTACTGGACGCCGAACTCCACGTACCGCCGATACACCACGCAGTACGGACCTTTGTTCAACCGCTACTATCGCCCGCTCGGGTATTGATCTCGAATCAGTCGCAAACCAGACCGGAAGCAGAGCAACACTGCTTCCGGTTTTTTCTTTGCATGCGTGGCACTCGGCCTCACTGGCCCCAATTTTCCACGAAGCCCCTCCACCGTATGTCCGTCATGCTCAACCTCTGAGTGACGAAGCCACAAGAGGTCGCTGACGGACGTTCTCGGGCTGGATCGCGAGGCATTCAGCTCAACGTGGCCAGTGCTGATTTCGCGATGGACAGCATCTTCCTGTGACTCCATCATCCAGACGGACACCGTCTGGGCTATTCCTTCAGTGCGTCGATTTTCATTGCCGATCTGGAGCCGACGGCGGATTGTCACGTCCTCGGCGAAATCCCGTCGGTTTTCATTCCCGGACCGACCAGCTACCATCACGCCGAGTCGACTTCCGCCGTTATTGAGCAACGGAAGTCCCCGGTTGCACACCGTGCAGCCGACGTCTCCGATACTGAGGCCTCCGGCCGCCTCGTATCCCGGAATTCGCGCTTGGCTCTCCAGACAACACGGGTCGGGACCGCCCCTTTAGAAGTGGAATGACAATGACAGATCGCCCCAAAGTTCTGATCAGCGCCTTTGGCGATGAAGCTGCCAACACCAAGACCATCATCGAGCAGATGGCTGTGCTCTCGAGCCTCGGTCTGAAGTACTACAGCCCTCGCTTTGTCGATGTCGCCGGCACCGGCGAAGTGAAGCACGTTGTCGATCTCTCCGCCAAAGAGTGGAAGCAGATGAAAAAAGTGCAGGACGACTACGG
This sequence comes from Rubinisphaera margarita, assembly GCF_022267515.1. NCBI lineage: Bacteria > Pseudomonadati > Planctomycetota > Planctomycetia > Planctomycetales > Planctomycetaceae > Rubinisphaera > Rubinisphaera margarita. Next base: position 38,284 of record NZ_JAKFGB010000014.1, read on the forward strand.
CATGTCGGTGACCAGCATCGGAGCCCGCCTCGGCAAGGTGAAGCTGCTTGATCAGGAAGACGGCTCTCACAACAAGTACGTCGATCCGCAGAAGTATCTGAAAGGCGAAGTCCAGAACACGATCAACGCGGCCAAGGCCCTGGGTGCGAAGCTGATTCGTGGTTTTTCGTTCTATCATCCCCAGGGAGAGGCACCGGAAGGCTACATCAATCAGGCCGCTGAACGCCTCGGACCTATTGTCGAAGCCTGTGCCAAAGAAGGCATCGTTTACGGCCTCGAAGTGGAAGCCAACCTCATCGGACAGAACGGACGCATGCTTGCCGCTCTGGCTAAGAAGGTCAAGCATCCGAACATGGTCTGCATCTTTGACGGCGGGAACCTGTCGACCCAGAACATGACCCCGGTCGAATGCTTCAAAGAATACGAAGCCATGCGGAGTGACACCGGCTGGATCCACGTGAAGGACTACCGGATCGATCCGTCGCTGGTGTGGACCGGCGTGGTCGATGAGGACCGACTGAAGAACTTCGTTCCGGCTGATATTGGCGATTCGGGTCACGAAGCCATCTTCCGCGATCTGGCCAGACATCTGCCGAAGCTGACGAAGAAGATGACGAAGCTCGGAGCTCCCGGCTTCTTCCTCGAACTCGAACCGCACCTGAAAGGGGGCGGGCAGTTCGGCGGCTTCAGCGGACCGGACGGAATGGGCGTCGCCGTGCGGGCTCTCTGCCGTCTGCTCGATTACGCCGGAATCAGCTACGACCTGCGGACGATGGACGACATCGTCGAGGCTCGCGGCTTCTAACCGTCTGAATCTCCCGGCTGACAGAACTTCCCGAACCTGAGCGCTCACTCAGGTTCGGGTTCACCGGAAAGCGGCCCTGTCAACGTCCATGGAATCGTTCATTGTTCTGATCTCGGGAGCGGGAACGGGGATCGTCGCCGGCCTGTTCGGAGTCGGCGGCAGCTTCCTGCTCGTGCCTCTGCTCAGCATGACGACCGCTTATCCCATGGAACTGATCGTCGGCAGCTGCGCCTGCCAGGTTTTGGGGCCAGCCACCGCGGCTTCGCTCTCGCACCGACCACGGAGACGGGAATTTCGCATCCCGCTGATTCTGCTCGGCGGAATCGTGGTCGGCACCGTCGTCGGAGCGGACGTTCTCGATGGCCTCCAGAACTCCGCGACCATGACCTCGGAAACGCTCTCCCGCATCGTCCAGTGGAGCTATCTGATTCTGCTCTGGTCGCTGGGGCTGTTCAGCTGGTGGGAATCGCGGCTGCATCGTCGCGGCAAAGGCATTCCAATCGGCTGGGCCCGCTGGAAGTGGCTCAGGCCGACCTGCGAAGTTTTCGGTCGGAACCGCCGCCATCAGATTTCGATCGTTTCATTGAGCGGATTCGGGCTGTTCGTTGGATTCCTTTCCGGATTCCTGGGCCTCAGTGGTGGCGTCGTTCTCCTGCCCGGTCTGCATTATGCCTATGGAATCGCGACAAAACGGGCCGCCGTGATGTCGATGATTCTTGTCTGGCTGATCGCGATGCAGGCCACGGTGATTCATGCCTGGTATCAGCGAGTCGATCTGTTGATGGTCACCCTGCTGCTTTTGGGAGGAACACTCGGAGCGAAGGTGGGGGTTCGCCTGAGTCAACGCATGTCGGGCGGAAAACTTCGCGAACACTTTGCCTGGCTGCTCCTGCTGACAGCCATCGGACTTTCAATCTATCTGGGACTGTCGAGGAAGGCGGACGAGACTTCGAGCAACCGCGCTGTGGAATCGAAGCAGACGACCATGCTGCCTAAAAACAACAGCGGCGTCCGAATTGGTAATTGAATACCAATTCTCCTGCCCCTAGAATCGATAAGGTCTGATATCAACCTCGCCTTGAGCGGTCCCATGCAGTCGTCACAAAGCCCCATGTTCTGGTCCTTCCCCGCCGGCTCTCTGCTGGCGACGCGGATAAGGATCAGCGTCTTTTTTCCGCTGCTTTTTCTGGTTCTGCTCTTTCGGCTCGATGCGCAGGTTGCTCTCGCGGTCGCGGGAATTCTGCTTGTCAGCACCCTGCTCCACGAACTGCTCGGACACGTTCTCATCGCCCGCTATACAGGCGGATCGGGGAATGAAGTCCTGCTCTGGCCTGTTGGTGGACTGGCCTATGTCCAACCCGCCAATACGTTTACGTCGCAATTCTTCACCGCGGCCGGCGGTCCGCTCGTTAACCTGATCATTTGCATTGCCTTCCTCCCGACCATCCTCTGGGTCGATGGGGGAACCCGCGCATTCAATCCGTTCGTACTCCCGATCGCTGAATTCTCGGCAGCCTGGTTCGAAGAGTTCCTGATCCTGGTGTTCTTTATCAACTGGCTGTCCGTGCTTGTGAATCTGTTGCCGATTTATCCGCTGGATGGCGGTCGGATGCTCGAAGCCTGTCTGATCGGCCACGGGGCGGTTCTGGAGCGGAAGCGGCTCTGTCTGAACATCGGAACCATCGCCGCGATCATCCTTTCGGCGATCGGACTGATGTTCGACAACGTCTGGGCAGTCTTTCTGGCGTCGCTCCTGCTCGTTCTGAACGTGCTCGAAACGGTGAACGTCCAGTTCGGCGAATCGTTTGACGACTCCTTCATGGGCTACGATTTCTCGCAGGGATACACATCGCTGGAACGCAGTTCCAGTCAGACGGGTGTGGCTCGCAAGAGCTTCTGGGCTCGCCGCCGGGAAGCCCGCGAGGCGAAGAAAGCACAGCATCTCGCCGAACAGCGGCAACGCGAAGCCGAGCAACTCGATGCTCTGCTCGACAAAGTTCACCACCACGGCATCGCCGCTCTGACGCCCCACGAACGCAAGTTCCTCGACCGCACCAGCAAAAACCTGCGCACCAAAGACAGCTGATCATCGGACATTGGCTCCCGAACTGTCTCACAAAGGGTGCCACTGCTGGCTTGCCCCAGTAGTACTCGACGGGAACACCTCGATTCACCGCACAGGACAAGCATGCCCACGCGAGCGTGGGCATGGCACCCGAGAAACGCGTGAAGCCTGTGTGCCACTGGCAGCCCATTGCTCCCCGTTCGAGAATCCAGGGGGCAGCCAGCGCACGAAGAAGGCCGGTCGCAGGACCGGCCTTCTCGATGGATTTTGTGTCATCCGAACTACGGGACTACTCCATCAGTTTTTGAATCCGCTTCACGGCTTCTTCGACGTTCTCGCGTGAGTTGAATGCACTCAGGCGGAAGTAGCCTTCGCCGGCGGCTCCGAATCCGCTTCCCGGTGTTCCGACCAGGTGGGCCTTTTCGAGCAGGTGGTCGAAGAACTCCCAGCTGCCCAGCTCGTCCGGCGTCTTCAGCCAGACATATGGAGCATTCACGCCGCCGTAGACTTCGATGCCAACCTTCTCCAGACCTTCGCGAAGCAGACGAGCGTTCTCGAGGTAGAATGAAACCAGCTCTTTGACCTGCTGCTGACCGGCTTCCGAATAGACGGCTTCCGCACCCTTCTGAATGACGTAGGAAACGCCATTGAACTTCGTCGACTGACGACGGTTCCACAGCTGGTGCAGGGAAACGTCATTCCCGGCCGACGACTTCACCGTCAATGTCTTCGGCACCACAGTGAAGGCACAACGGGTTCCCGTGAAGCCGGCCGTTTTGCTGAAGCTGCGGAACTCAATCGCCACATCCCGGGCTCCTTCGATCTCGTAGATCGAACGGGGAATGTCGGAATCGGTAATGAAGGCTTCATAGGCAGCATCGTAAAGGATGATCGCCTTGTTCTCGATCGCGTAATCGACCCACTTCTTGAGCGTCTCTTTCGTCGCCACAACGCCGGTCGGGTTGTTGGGATAACAGAGATAGATCACGTCGACCGGTTCACTGGGCAGTTCCGGCGTGAAATCGTTCTCAGCCGTCACCGGCAGGTAGACGAGTCCCTGGTAGCGCCCCTGGCTGTCAGCCGAACCAGTGTGGCCGGCCATGACGTTGGTATCGACGTAAACCGGATACACCGGATCGAGCACGGCGATCAGGTTATCGTTGCCGAGAATATCGAGGATGTTCCCCGTGTCGCATTTGCTGCCGTCGGAGATGAAGATCTCATCGGCATTCACCTTCACACCCCGGTCGGCGTAGTCGTGCTTTGCGATGGCATCGCGAAGAAACCCGTAGCCTTGTTCCGGTCCATAGCCTTTGAACGTCTCGCGGCTGGCCATCTCGTCCAGTGCCTTATGCATGGCCTCGATGACCGCGGGCGGCAGTGGTTCGGTGACATCGCCGATGCCGAGCTTGATGACCTTGGCTTTCGGGTTGGCCTCAACGAATGCGTTGACCCGCCGGCCAATTTCGGGGAACAGGTAACCGGCTTTAAGTTTCAGGAAGTTTTCGTTGATGGCTGTCATCGGAAGTTCCGTAGCTTCGTGATTAAGAGGGACTGTAAACGCCGAACAGCAGACCTGCGCCTGCTGTTCGGATCATTCAAATTCATTGGGGACGGCGACTACTCTTTGTCGGGAACGATATCTTCCAGACCACTGCGGGCGGTCGAACCTTCCGAGACGCTGGACGATGTCGGCTGATTGGATCCGTTGTCTCCACCCATCTGGTTGAGCAGGTCCATGCGGGCCGCCAGCATCCGTTCTTTTTCTTCCTGCAGCTCTTGAAGAGCTTCCGGACGAATTCGAACTTCGGCTTCCTGATGCGTGTGGAACCCGGTTCCAGCTGGAATCAGGTGACCCAGAATCACGTTTTCCTTCAGACCGACCAGGAAGTCCCGCTTGCCGGCCAGAGCCGCTTCGGTGAGAACCTTGGTCGTTTCCTGGAAGCTGGCAGCCGAGATGAAGCTTTCGCTCTGCACGGCGGCCTTGGTGATCCCCAGCAGCTGGGTGCTGCCGACTGCCGGACGCGGTCCAGTGCCTTCGGCTCCGGAGCCCCCTTCCGCTTCAACCTGAGCATTCACCTCTTCCAACTCCCCACGACCCACGACGTCGTCGACTTCGTATTCCGTGTCGCCCGGATTGGTCACCTTCACGCACTGCTGCAGACGCTCGTTGGCGTGACGGAACTCGATCTTGTCGACCAGAGCCCCCGGCAGCAGATCGGTATCGCCGACGTCATCGACCTTGAGTTTCCGCAGCATCTGCGAAACCACGATTTCGATGTGCTTGTCGTCGATTCCCACGCGCTGGGCACGGTAGACGTTTTGAATTTCGTGAAGCAGGTATTCGTGCACGGCTTCTTCGCCGGAGACCCGGAGAATGTCGTGCGGAACCAGCGGACCACGGACCAGAGCGTCGCCGGCCTTTACTTCGTCACCACTGTGGACCAGCAGCTGCTTACCGTGAGGAATGACGTGCTCGACTTCGGTGCCGTCCGGAGAGCGGACCACAACGATTCGCTTCCCACGCTTCTTCTCGGCCAGCAGTTCGACTTCGCCGTCGATCTCGGCCAGAACAGCGGGGTCCTTCGGTTTCCGGGCTTCGAACAGTTCGGTCACTCGAGGCAGACCCCCGGTGATGTCCTGCGTACCGCCGGATTCACGAGGCAGCTTACCGAGGACGGTACCAGCCGAGATCTCACGACCTTCTTCGATTTCCACTGTGGCCCGTTCAGGCAGGTAGTAGAAGTCGAGAATCTTGCCGGTTCCATCTTCCAGGATGATCTGCGGATGCAGGTCGCCCTTATGTTCGATGATCGTCTTACGAATGTTGCCCGAGGCATCTTTCTCGGACCGCACCGTGCGGCCTTCGATGATGTCGTCGTAACGGACGCGACCACCGACTTCGGCCAGAATCGGCACGGCGTGGGGGTCCCACTGGCAGATGACCGTATTCGGCTCGACCAGCTGGCCCTCGTTGACCATCAGGATGGCCCCGTTCGGGATGCGGTACGATTCGATCTCACGGTGCTTGGCGTCCATGACGACCGCTTCGCCGTTTCGCGTCAGCACCACGTTGTGGCCTTCGCTGTTGACGACGGTGCGGATACGGGCGAACCGAATGTAACCGCCCTTGCGGCACTTCAGCTCGTTCTCTTCCATATCACGCTGAGCCACCCCACCGATGTGGAAGGTTCGCATCGTCAGCTGCGTACCCGGTTCACCGATACTCTGGGCGGCGATGATCCCGGCTGCGAGACCCTCTTCGACCATTGAACCGGTCGACAGGTCCATTCCGTAACATTTGCGGCAGAGACCCAGTTCGGCTTCGCAGGCCATCGGGCTGCGGACCTGAATCTTTTCCAGCCCCAGATCTTCGATCTTCAGGGCCTTCTCGACAGTAATCAACTCGCCTTCGCGAACGATGACTTCGTCGGTAATCGGGTTGACGATGTTTGTCCGGCTGACCCGTCCGCGGATCGCATCGGCCAGGCTCACTTCGACGTTTTCCCCACGATAGACAACACCCTTGGTGATGCCCTGCGTGGTGCCGCAGTCTTCCATGGTGATCACGACGTTCTGACAGATGTCGGCCAGCTTACGGGTCAGGTAACCCGAGTCGGCCGTCTTCAGAGCGGTATCGGCCAGTCCCTTACGGGCACCGTGTGTCGAGGAGAAGTACTCGAGGACCGTCAGACCTTCTTTGAAGGAGGCCTTAATCGGGGTTTCGATAATTTCACCCGATGGCTTGGCCATCAGACCTCGCATCCCGGCGAGCTGGCGAATCTGTTCGACACCCCCTCGAGCACCCGAGTCTGACATCAGGAAGATCGGGTTCACGTAACGACCTTCGTTGCGAATGTCGTTCTCCATCTCCTTCATCATCTCGCCGGTGATCTTTTCACGAACGCTACCCCAGGTATCGAGAACTTTGTTGTATCGTTCCTGATTGGTGATGATCCCGCGGTCGTACAGCTTCTGCTGCTTGAGGACGATCGACTCGGCGTCGGTGATGATCTTGTCTTTGTTCGGCGGGGCGACCAGGTCGCTGGTACCGAAGGAGAGACCGGAGCGGGTCGACTGACGGAAACCGACTTCTTTCATCCGGTCGAGCAGTTCAATCGTGTTGCGGCGGCCGAGTTCCAGATAACAGTCGGAAATCACGCTCGACAGATCGCGGCTCTTCATGGTCCGGTTGTAGTAGGCCATGCCATCGGCAACGATCTCTTCGTTGAAGATCACGCGACCGACCGTGGTTTCGATCAGTCCGCCCGACTTGGTCACTTCGCTGCTGTCACCCTTGATTCGGGTACCCTTCGGCAGTCGCAGTTTCACGATGGCGTGTCGTGAAACTTTGTCCTGCTCGAGAGCCATGTAAACTTCGTTGACCGAAGAGAACACGAGGCCTTCGCCCTTCAGGCCGGCACGGCTCAGAGTCAGGTAGTAACAACCCATCACGATGTCCTGGGACGGCGTGATAATCGGTTGTCCGTTGGCCGGACTGAAGACGTTGTTCGTCGACATCATCAGCGTGGTTGCTTCGACCTGCGCTTCAATCGAAAGCGGCAGGTGGACGGCCATCTGGTCGCCGTCGAAGTCGGCGTTGAAGCCCTTACAGACCAGCGGATGGACGCGGATCGCGTTTCCTTCCACCAGGGTCGGTTCGAACGCCTGGATCCCCATGCGGTGCAGCGTGGGAGCACGGTTCAGCAGGACCGGGTGGTTGGTGATCACTTCGTCCAGAATATCCCAGACGTCCTCATCTTTCCGCTCGAGCATTCGCTTGGCGGACTTGATCGTATCGGCGTGACCGAGTTCCTTCAGGCGGCGAATCACGAACGGCTGGAACAGTTCCAGGGCGATCTTCTTGGGAAGACCACACTGGTGCAGTTTCAGTTCCGGACCGACCACGATGACCGACCGAGCCGAGTAGTCGACACGCTTACCGAGCAGGTTCTCGCGGAAACGACCCTGCTTACCTTTGATCATGTCGGTCAGCGACTTCAGCGGACGGTTCGAAGAACCGAGCACCGGACGCTTGCAGCGGGTGTTGTCGAACAGAGCGTCGACCGACTGCTGCAGCATTCGCTTTTCGTTGTTCACGATGACCTGGGGAGCATTCAGATCGACCAGCTTCTTCAACCGGTTGTTCCGGTTGATGATGCGGCGATACAGGTCGTTCAGGTCGCTGGTGGCGAAGTTACCCGAATCGAGCAGCACGAGCGGACGCAGTTCCGGCGGAATGACCGGGATCACGTCCAGGACCATCCACTCGGGGCTGTTCTCGCTGTCGCGGAGACTCTCGACGATCTTCAGCCGCTTCGTCAGATCCTTGATCTTCTGCTGGCTGTTGGTCGTGCGCAGCTCTTTGCGGAGCATCTCCGACTCTTCGACCAGATTGATCGCGTGCAGCAGCTTCTTGACAGCTTCCGCACCCATCTCAATTTCGAAGCTCGACTCGCCGTACTTGTCCCAGGCCTGACGCGCTTCGGCTTCAGTCAGCAGCTGACCGCGACGCAGTGGCGTATCGCCCGGATCGAGCACCACGTAATCCTGGAAGTAGATCACCTTCTCCAGGCTGGTTGTCTTCATGTTCAGCAGAGCGCCCAGGCGGCTCGGCATCGACTTGAAGAACCAGATGTGAACCACGGGAGCGGCCAGCTCGATATGACCCATCCGCTTCCGACGCACGCGACTGTGAGTCACTTTCACGCCGCAACGGTCGCAGATCATGCCTTTGTACTTCATGCCGCGATACTTACCGCAGGCACATTCCCAGTCCTTTTCCGGACCGAAAATTCGCTCGCAGAACAGACCGTCGCGTTCCGGACGGTAGGTCCGGTAGTTGATCGTTTCGGGCTTCTTGACTTCGCCGAACGACCAGCTGCGGATGTCCTGAGGGCTCGCCAGACGAATCGAGATGGACCCGTAATCGTTGACGCGTTCGTATTGCATCTCACCAGTGCTCATATTCAGTTCCTTGTCGGGTGAGGTAATTTGGCTCGATCAGCCGCCGCTCCGGGTGAGCGGCGACACGCTCTCTTCAGCTGGGAAACGCAGAACCGTCTCAGGCCGTTGTCTTTTCCAGTTGCATGTTCAAACACAGACCGCGGATTTCGTTGTTGAGCACGTCGAAGCTGGCCGGAGTTCCTGCTTCCAGGGTGTTCTCCCCCTTCACCATCGACTCGTAAATCTTCGTACGGCCTTCCACGTCGTCGCTCTTCACCGTCAGCAGTTCCTGCAGGATGTAGGCGGCTCCGTAGGCTTCCAGAGCCCACACTTCCATTTCCCCGAAACGCTGACCACCGAATCGGGCTTTACCACCCAGCGGCTGCTGCGTAATCAGAGAGTAAGGACCGGTCGCACGAGCGTGGACCTTGTCATCAACCAGGTGATGCAGTTTGAGCATGTAAATCTGACCCACGGTCGTCTTCTGCTCGAACCGTTCTCCGGTGCGGCCGTCGTACAGCTGCGATTTACCGTCGGAAGGCAGACCGGCCTGCTCCATCAGATCGAAGATGCCCTGCTCGTCGATGCTGTCGAACACCGGGCAGACGGCCCGGAAGCCGAGCTTCTGAGCGGCCCAGCCGAGCTGAGTCTCGAGAATCTGTCCCACGTTCATACGACTCGGAACGCCCAGCGGGTTCAGAATGATGTCGACGGTCGTTCCGTCTTCGAGGAACGGCATGTCCTCGATCGGCAGGACCTTCGAGATCACCCCTTTGTTACCGTGGCGACCGGCCATCTTGTCCCCGACCGAAATCTGTCGTTTCGAGGCGACGTAGACTTTGACCATCTGCAGCACGCCACTCGGAAGTTCATCGCCACGCTTCAGCGTGTTCATCCGGCCGTCGCGGGCGTCGATGGCTTCTTCCACCAGATGCCACTCTTCCTTGATGACCTTCTTGCAGTCAGCAACCTTCTGCGGGCTGCGGATGTCGAGCTGCTCGAACTTCTCCTTGAACTGCTCAGCATGCGTCGCCAGGGTCTTCGGATCTTCGATCGAACGAAGCTCGACGCCGTCATCATCGCCCAGGTGCTTGCCGAGGACGTCTTCGAACGACTTCAGGAAGACCTTGAACGCGTCGGCGATGCCTTCGTTGCCGATCTTTTCCGCCTGCTTCAGCTCGTTTTCGTAAGACTTCTTCTCGGCTTCAGTCAGACTCATCCGACGCGAGAACCGTTCGGTGTGAATGACGATCCCCTCAACGCCCGAAGGCACTTCGAGAGATTCGTTCTTCACGTCTTCACCGGCACGACCGAAAATGGCGTGCAGCAGTTTTTCTTCCGGAGTCAGTTCCGACTTCGCCTTCGGCGTGACTTTACCGACCAGGATATCGCCAGGAGAAACCGGCGTACCAATCTGAACGATTCCGTCTTCGTCGAGGTGACGCAGAGCCTTCTCGCTCACGTTCGGAATGTCTCGCGTGAACTCTTCGCGGCCCAGTTTCGTTTCGCGAATTTCGACGTCGAACTCGTCGATATGAATCGACGTGTAAACGTCTTCCTTCACCAGACGCTCGGACAGAATAATGGCGTCTTCGAAGTTGTAACCTTCCCACGACATGAACGCGACCAGCACGTTGCGTCCCAGAGCCAGGGCTCCGTCGCGAGTGGCTGCTGTGTCACACAGCAGCTGCCCCTTCTTGACTTTGTCACCGACACGAACCAGCGGCTTCTGTGTCAGACAGGTTCGCTCGTTGAGTCCGACGAACTTCCGCAACGGGTAGCGGACGCCGTCGACTTCAACACAGAGAGCGTCGACGTAGGTGACCTTACCGGCCTTCTCGGCGTAGACAGCCATGCCGGTATTCTCGGCGACGGCTTTCTCCATCCCGGTTCCCACGATCGGCTGCTCGGTGATGAGCAGCGGCACGGCCTGACGTTGCATGTTCGAACCCATCAGGGCCCGGTTCGCATCGTCGTGCTCAAGGAAGGGAATCAAACCGGCGGAAACCCCGACCATCTGACTTGGCGAGATGTCGAAGTACTGAATCATGTCGGACGTGGTCCAGACGAACTCGTGACGGTATCGGGCCAGAACCCGACCATCGATGATCCGTCCGTCTTCCATCTTAGTATCAGCCGGTGCGACGTAGACCTTCGCTTCTTCGTCCGCACGCAGCCATTCGATTTCGTCAGACACCACCTGATCGACAACCTTGCGATAGGGCGTGATCAGGAAGCCGTAGTCATCGACCTTGGCGTAAACGCCGAGGCTCGAAATCAGACCGATGTTTGTACCTTCCGGCGTTTCAATCGGGCAGATTCGTCCATAGTGAGAAATGTGAACGTCGCGGACTTCGAAGCCGGCACGTTTCCGGTTCAGACCGCCTGGTCCCAGTGCACTCAGGCGACGTTCGTGAGTCAGCATCGAGAGAGGGTTGGTCTGGTCGACGACCTGAGACAGTTCGCTTCGTCCAAAGAAGAAATCGATGGCAGCCGAGATGCTCTTGGGATTGACCAGAGTCCGCGGCGTCATGGTTTCGACATCCTTCAGGCTCATTCGCTCCTGGACGGTGCGACGCAGCTTCAGGAAGCCCTTGCGGATTTCGTCGTTGGCCAGTTCATCGATCGTTCGCAGCCGACGGTTACCGAGGTTGTCGATATCGTCAATGTGAGCCGAATCGTCATCGCCTCGGAGGCGAAGCAGGTACTTGACCGAGTTGACGAAGTCTTCAGGACGAAGAGTCATCTCGTCATCAGGAATGTCCTGATTGAACTTGCGGTTGATACGGAAGCGACCGACACGACCGAGACGGTACCGATTCAGATCGAAGAATTTCTCGTTGAACAGATCGATCGCCTTGTCGAGCTGCGGCGGGTTACCCGGACGCAGTCGCTGATAGATCCGCAGAAGTGCCTCTTCGTGGCTCGTGGTCGTATCTTCGAGGATACTGTTCAGGATCAGCGGATCGCTGGCTTCCTTCTTGACCACATCGATTTCGGTGATGCCCGACTCGAGGAGTTCCACGGCCTGGACTTCGAGCATCGTGTGAGCACACTCCACGATGATCTCGCCGCACTTGTCGTGTCCCTGCTGATAGATCACGTCTTTGGCTGCGACGCGACCGGTCAGTTCTTCCGGCTTCGTCGCCTTGGTGATCTTCAGCGTCTCGGTCGGATAGAACATCTTGACCAGTTCGGAATCGGTCGAGTGGTTCTTGTCCATGGCACGCAGCAGCGTCATGGCCGAGAACTTACCGCTCTGGTCGATGCGGACGCCGAGCGTTTCCTTCTTGCTGATCAGCAGCTCGATCCAGCTTCCGCGTTCCGGAATGATTCGGCAGGAGTGCGTCTTTCGCTCACCAGGTTCGACGTTGATCACAAAGTCGACGCCGGGAGAACGGTGCAGCTGACTGACGACGCAGCGTTCGGCACCGTTGACGATGAACTCACCGCCACCGAGCATGATCGGCAGGTCGCCGAGGTAGACTTCCTCTTCGATCGGCTGCTCTTTCTGCAGACGCAGCCAGACTCGCAGCGGACGGCCGTAGGTCAGACGCAACTGGCGACATTCGACCGGGGAATAACGTGGCTTGCCCAGCTCGTATTTCACGTATTCCAGACGGAACTGCTCGTCGAAGCTCTGAATCGGGAAGATCTCACGGAGGATCTCTTCGAGTCCGATTGGCTTGCGGCGGGCCGGATCAACGTCGGCCTGCAGAAACCGGGCGTATGAGTCGGTCTGAATGCGAGTCAGGCCCGTCATTTCGAAGTCGGTCTGCAGGACTCCTGTATTCCGGTTCTCGTTGACGGCAATGATGCGCTGCACAGGCACCGGCATAAACTCTCTCCCTTATTCCCATCAATAAATTGATTGTACGAAACTGCCGAGACATCGATTGATCCGGGCAGTCAAAACCGCCATCAGCGATCAATGCAGCTAAAGCTCACCAGGAATGAGGCATTTGACGGAGAATTCCGCCACATTCCGGACCGTGTCACCGCGGCAGTCAGTCTCCCCCAGACCCCTGCACCCATCGGACAGAATAGCAAACTGGACAGCAACACCCGTGGGCACGCAGCGCGCGTAAACCGCCCCGCGAGTACGGACCCTCTTCGCGGCGCGGGAGAAGCGAATTTCTCAAACTTGAGGCGATGCAGCACGTAACGACCGAACAGCAGACCAATGGCAATCCCAGATTGCCAAATACTAACGCAGTCCGCCCAAAATGCAACAGAATGGAGAAAAAACGTGATTTCTCCATTCTGTTCAAGCAATTTGGGCACTGAAGATGCTCTTAACGAGCACCTCGCACGACAGCGATCAGCTCATCAGCAACACAACCGAGTCACGATTACTTGATCTCGGCGGTACCACCGGCAGCTTCGATGTCGGCCTTGACCTTTTCGGCGTCTTCCTTCGAAACAGCTTCTTTGAGCGGCTTCGGAGCGCCTTCGACCAGTTCCTTGGCTTCCTTCAGGCCCAGTCCCGTGATGGCACGGACGGCCTTGATGACGCCGATCTTCTGATCGCCGAAACCGGTCAGGATAACGTCGAACTCGGTCTGCTCAACTGCTGCAGCCGGGCCGTCGTCGCCACCAGCAGCCGGAGCGGCCATCATCACGCCGCCGCCAGCCGGCTCGATGCCGTGGACTTCCTTCAGGTAATCGCCAAGCTGCTTCGCCTGGAGCAGTGTCAGTCCAACGATCTGGTCGCCCAGGCTCTTGGTTGCATCGTCAAATTCAGTTGTCGCTTCGGCTGTCGCCATGACATTCCCCTCGTAATCAAAAAGTAACAGTATGTCCGCTGATCGTACCCTGCTCAGCACCTAAAGATCATGACAAATCGCGGCTAAGGTACCCCGCGTGTTTTCCAGTTTGGCCTGAGATCAGGCTTCGGTCTCGCCAGCCTCTTCGGCCTTTTCTTCCACGGCTTTGATGCAGCCGGCCAGCTTGCCGCCGGGGCCGAGCAGTGCTCCACCCAGACGTGCACCCGGGCTCAGAATCAGACCTGCGATCTGGGCGATCAGTTCCTGGCGGCCCGGGCTCTTCGAGAGTTTCTCGACGCCGGCCTTATCCAGAGCCTGACCTTCGACCGTCGCTCCCTTGAGTTCGAGTGGATCAATTTTCTTGACCCACCGTGTGATCTCCTTTGACAGAGCCACAACGTCTTCACCGCCCCAGACCAGAGTCGAGGGACCGGAGAGAACGTCACCCAGGGACTTGCCGGCGTCGCCAAGAACACGGCGAGCCAGTGTATTCTTCACCGTAAGGAGGTGGACGCCCTTTTCCTGAAGTGCGATACGGAACTGGTTGTCCGTCACGGCATCCAGGCGGGACGAGTCAATCACGAGAACTTCAGTCGCGCCTTCGAGGCGACCTTCGATCTCGTTCATCAACATCTCTTTGACTTTTTTGCTCATCGCAGCACCTTCACATCATTCAGATCAACACTGATTCTGATCACATCCAGGGCCGAATCGGCTCCCGCTGGATACCCGACCCTAAACTCAGACAGCCACGGAAATCCCGGGGCCCATCGTGCTGGACAGCGCGACGTGACGAACGTAGACACCCTTTTGTGCATTCGGCTTCAGCGAATTGATGTGCTGCAGCAGGGCATCGATGTTCTCGATCAGCTTTTCAGCATCGAAGGACATCTTGCCGACCACGCAGTGCACGTTTCCGCTGGAGTCGTTCCGGAACTCAACTTTACCGGCTTTGTATTCTTTGACGGCTCCGGCCACATCCTGGGTCACCGTGCCAGCTCGCGGCGATGGCATCAGTCCGCGAGGACCGAGCACGCGACCGAGAGGGCCAACGACACCCATCATGTCTGGAGAAGCGATGGCGACGTCGAAGTCGAGCCAGCCTTCTTTCAGAATGCGATCGGCCAGTTCTTTGTCACCGACGGCGTCGGCACCGGCAGCTTCCGCAGCGGCAGCCGCGTCGCCCTTGGCGAACACGATCACTCGCTGCGCCTTGCCGATTCCGTGCGGAAGAACGATCGAGCCGCGAACCAGCTGATCGGCCTGACGGGGATCAATCCCCAGCCGCACAGCGATTTCAACGGTCTGATCGAACTTGCAGGGCTTCACACCCTTCGGCAGGTCCGACTCGACACCCTTCAACTCATTAACAGCCTTCGCCAGATCAACCGTGCCCAGGGCATCGGCCTTGTCCCGCATGGCCTGAACTCGTCTCGAACGTTTTGCCATCTTCCCAAACCTTCAACAATATCTGACGCGCTACACTCTTTGAAACTGCTGCGGCGAAACGCCGACGGGGACCCCGCGGACCCGATACTGTGTTCTCTCGTGACGATTACTCGACGACTTCAATTCCCATACTGCGAGCCGTACCAGCGATCATGCGAGCTGCGTGATCGATGTCGGCGGCATTGAGGTCGCTCAATTTCGTCTTGGCGATATCATTCAGCTGACCCTGAGTCACGGTTCCGACCTTTTTGGTGTTCGGAGTACCGGAGCCCTTGGCGATTGAAGCGGCCTGCTTCAACAGCACAGCTGCCGGCGGACTCTTCAGCACGAATTCGAACGAACGGTCGTTGTAGACCGTGATAATGACTGGAACCGTAACGCCGGTCATATCCTTGGTTCGTTCGTTGAACTGCTGAACGAACTGGCCGATGTTAACCCCGTGAGGACCAAGAGCGGTACCCACTGGAGGAGCAGGCGTGGCCTGACCGCCGGTGACCTGAACCTTGATTTCCTTGACAACCTGCTTTGCCATTTCAACTCACCCTATATCGCCAGAAAACTGGCGGATTCTCATCGACCTATTTCACGAAGACTCTCTGCAACTGGCGACCGCCGAAACCAGCAGAGAACGAAGCTCAGATCTTCTCCACCTGCCAGTGCTCCAGTTCCACCGGAGTCGGGCGCCCGAAGATCTCGATCAACACACTGATTTTTCCGCTGGTGTCATCGATCGCTTCAACGGAACCTTCGAAGCTTTCGAACGTTCCCTCGTTGATTTTCACCGTATCACCCTCAGCCAGGTTGATTTTGACCTTGGCTGGTTCTTCTTCTTTCGTCTCTTCCTGACCGAGCATCCGCTCGATCTCTTCATCCTTCATCGGGATCGGCTTGCCAGCTGCTCCGGTGAAGTCACCGACGCCGCTGGTGTCGCGAACCAGGTACCAGGACTCATCATTCAGAATCATCTGAACCATGACATAGCCCGGGTAGAGCCGCTGCTCGCGAACCCGCTTCTTCCCGCTCTTGGTTTCGACCACCTTTTCCGTTGGAATGATGATCTCGCCGAAATACTCATCGAGATGATCCCGCTTGATCCGACGCAGCAGCGAATCCCGAATGGTTCGCTCGCGATTGGACTGAACCTTCAGCACATACCAACGCATCTCGGGCTGACCCAGTTCAGCCTCGTCTTCACGCATCGGTATGTCAGGTCTATCATCCATGGAAAGTGGTCCGCACCTTATCCGAATATTATTAATAGCCTCGAATCCCGAGAAGATTCAGCGAAAACGCGATCGCTGTCCCTGGGCTGCGAGGCAAAGAAACGGGGATTATGGAAATCTGCCCGTTGAATTTCAAGCCACAGGCCTGCATCCATTTGGAGAAATCACGGTTCAGTCCCGGATCGGGTCCAAACAGCGAGCTCTTCCGTGACTACATCTTCAGGAAGCCGAAGTACGTGAAGACATATCGCCAGATGACGTCGAACGCAAAGAGCGCCACGGCGAGTACAACCATCACCACGAGGACGACAATCGTTGCACGCCAGAGTTGCGACCACGTTGGCCACGACACCTTTTCCATCTCGCCCTGCACGCCGATCATGAAGTCGGCTGCAGGAGGATAGTTCACCACGCGATAGGCCAGCCAGCAGCCGACGACGGCTACTGCGGTCGAGATGCCCAGACGGGTCGTCTGGTCAAATCCACCCAGCACATTCACGGAGAGAGTCCAGGCAGCCACGATGAACACAGCGCCAATCGCGATGGCTGTCACCTGTCGCACCTGGCGACCCTGATTTCGCTTATACAGGCTGGCGGAGAACAATTCCGACAACAGTCCCCCAGACGACTTCGATCTCGACATACGTCTCGTTCCGCCAATCAATCTTGATTCAAGTCAGCCCCTGCGGGTGTCCGACTCACAGGGATGGCTGGGCAACGTCCTCTTCTGCCAGCCTGGTAAACACGGGCGGAGAGACTTGAACTCCCAACCTGCGGATTTGGAATCCGCTGCTCTGCCAATTGAGCTACGCCCGTAAACTCCAGTCACATCACGTCAGTCCGTTTTGATGCGGGCCAACCACAAAAAAATAACAAAACTGCCTCATAACGCCAAGAGCGAACGCCTTCCGGCAATTCGCCTCAGCCTGCGAGAGCAGATGTTACTTCTTGCGTGATTCTTTATGCAGCGTGTGACGACGCAGCTTCGGGCAATACTTCATCAGTTCGAGTCGCTCGGTGCCGCGCATTTCTTTCGGAACGCGATAGTTCCGCATACCGGTTTCCGTGCATTCCAGCCACACATACTCGCGAGCCATGACAGCTACTCCACAAATCGCAGCCGAAGACTCACGGCTGGGCTAACTTGAACTGAAGAAAACCAAGCCTCGCCCTTGTAACTACGCAAGAGCGAGGCTGGTATAAATTCACAATCGCTTCCAGATTACTCGAGAATCTTGGTCACGACGCCGGAACCGACGGTACGTCCACCTTCGCGAATAGCGAAGCGGCTACCTTCGTCCATGGCGATCGGCTTCTGGAGTTCGACTTCCAGAGCAACGTTGTCGCCAGGCATACACATTTCGGCTCCGCCGAGCAGCTTGGTGCCGCCGGTCACGTCCGTGGTGCGGAAGTAGAACTGAGGGCGGTATCCGCTGAAGAACGGAGTATGACGACCCCCTTCTTCCTTGCTCAGAACGTAAACTTCGCACTCGAACTTGGAGTGAGGAGTGATCGAGCCGCCGGCAGCCAGACACTGACCGCGCTCGATGTCGTCCTTTTCCACCCCGCGGAGCAGCAGGCCGACGTTGTCGCCAGCCAGACCACTGTCCAGGGTCTTGTTGAACATTTCGACGCCAGTCACGGTCGTTTCGCTGGTCGGACGCAGGCCGATGACCTGCACCTTGTCGCCAACGTTGACCTTGCCGCGTTCGATACGACCAGTAGCCACGGTACCGCGACCTTTGATCGAGAAGACGTCTTCGACAGCCATCAGGAATGGCTTGTCAGCTTCGCGAGCCGGTTCCGGAATATCGGAATCGAGAGCGTCCAGCAGGTTCTGGATACAAGCCGTCGAAGCGTCGTCCGTCGGGTTTTCCAGAGCAGCCTTGGCGTTTCCGCGAACGATGGTGATGTCATCGCCGGGGAAATCGTACTTGCTCAGCAGTTCGCGAACTTCCATTTCGACGAGCTCGAGGAGCTCTTCGTCGTCGACCAGGTCGCACTTATTGAGGAACACGACCAGAGCAGGCACGTTCACCTGGCGAGCCAGGAGGATATGCTCGCGAGTCTGAGGCATCGGGCCATCGGCAGCCGACACCACCAGGATCGCGCCGTCCATCTGGGCGGCTCCGGTGATCATGTTCTTGACGTAGTCGGCGTGACCCGGGCAATCGATGTGTGCATAGTGACGATCCATCGACTCATACTCGACGTGACTCACCGCGATGGTCACAGTCTTGGTATCATCGCGGACAGTACCACCCTTGGTGATTTCAGCGTAGCTCAGTTCCCGGGCCAGCCCCTTGGCTGCCTGAACCTGAACCAGCGCTGCAGTCAGGGTGCTCTTTCCGTGGTCGATGTGGCCAATGGTCCCAACGTTGACGTGGGGCTTTTTCCGCTCAAAGACTTCCTTAGCCATCTCTTGTTTTTACCTCCAATAGACGGTCCGAGCCCCGATACTGCAGGGCCCGCAAGTTTTAATACAAAATTCTCTCACCCCAAATCGATGACGCGGGCGATCGCAGCGGTGAAATCCCGCGAGCACCCGTTTCGAGGTAAAGCAACCCGCCACACCTCTTGAGCAAGCCTTAAGCTGGCCAAAGCTGCTGATGGGACTTGAACCCATGACCTCTTCCTTACCAAGGAAGTGCTCTACCACTGAGCTACAGCAGCAGCGATGTTAACCTCGCCGCCCCTCGACACTCTTCCTGATTGAGCTCAACCGAAGCGAGCACATCCGTTGCGAGTTTCCCTCTGAAGAGCGGGTGAAGGGAATCGAACCCTCACGACCAGCTTGGAAGGCTGGAGTTCTACCATTGAACTACACCCGCGTTCGCACGCCTTTTCAGGCGTTAGCCGTTTTCGCATGTCTCGCGAATACGACAATTCGAAGCCGTATTCCGCAGAGATTAGCAACTTGACACCCGTTTCGGCAACTGTGCGCCGATTCGTGGTCCATCGAGTGGGGGTGACAGGATTCGAACCTGTGAAGGCTGAGCCATCAGATTTACAGTCTGACCCCTTTGGCCGCTCGGGAACACCCCCCCGAATTTTTGTCGATGCTGCAACGACCGCGTAAAACGTGATCGGCTCTCAAGGCATCGACGAGAGCTAGCGGAGGGATTCGAACCCACAACCACCGGTTTACAAAACCGGAGCTCTGCCGTTGAGCTACGCTAGCGAGTTTCTGTGCCGGAAGTTTCGATCCCGTTCAGGCGGTCATCGAAACAGCACCAGATCCGACGCGTGCACGAACAGTCTCCTTCCGCAAGCCGCGAACTATAACGTACTGGCCGGGGCTTGCAAGTCAAAAAACAGAACCACGCGGAAGGAGGCGATCGGAACCCCTCGCCGAGTCGGGGCGCTGGACCTGAGGAAGTCGAACGCCGGCGTTTTGTTTTTCTTCTGAACCTGCAACGTTCAGTTGTGTGAAGTTTTGACACGACTGTCAAGATGAGGTTCCGCCGGACCTGATAATTCTCGACCGGTTTGTCTCACATCTTGATCAGAAATCGCCGGGTGCCGAACTCCATTCCGGAGGAACGATGTCGACTTCGGTCTGTTCAATGGCCTGGAGCAACCGATCGGCCGCGAAGACCGGGTTCATTTCCACGTCATCAATGAAGCTCCGCACTGATCCGTGCTGCCCTTTTTCATGCGAGACGGACACGACCGGATCGACATACGCGGTTTGCGGAATGGTCCCTGTAATCGTGGCGTAAAGGCGCTCGGCCCGGTCGTCCCACTGATGAGCGTCGGCCAGATTCAGCAGAATTTCCAGAGACTGCTGCGACGTGCCCGCTTTGTAGTAAGCGTAGGCGAGCCGGTAACGGTCCCGCGGAGACGAGGTTTCCATCAATGACTCGGCCAGTTCGAGATGTTCGACCGCATCATCCCAGCGGCCGGCCTGACCATAGGCAATTCCGAGATTCACCTGCGTTCGGGCTTCGTCTTCGAGGGAGAGATTCGACCTGGCGAGTGACCGCAGAATCGTGGCGGCCCGCGTCGGCTCCGATCGAGCCAGCATCATCTCAGCCAGTTCCAGCGTCGCTTCGGGATGGTTCGGCTGCACCTGCAAAACGTGGTAGTAGTCGGCCATGGCCTGCTGATGATCGGCCTGCTTCCGTGCCAGTCGAGCCGACAGAATGATCGCCTCGATGTTGTTCGGAATTCGGCGCGTCGTCTCCTTCAGAGTCTCCTGGGCCTCGTCGTAATCGCCTTGCAAATAATACAACTGAGCCAGTCGCAGATAGCCATGCGGATCGTGAGGCTGCAGTTCGACATACTTTTTCTGTTCGTCAATCGCCTGCGGGAAGTTGTCCTGGTGAATCGATAACTCAGCCAGGTTCCACCAGGTCTCAGCATGTTTCGGCTCGAGTTGAACGGCATCATTCAGGAGGTTTCGAGCTTCGTCGAGTTCTCCCGACTGCTGCGCGGAGAACGACTGCTCGATGAATGTCCGGCAGATTTCCTCGTTTTTCCCCTGATTTCGCTGCACCCAGCAGCAGCCTGGCAGCAAGAGCAGGGCGCACAACGATCTCCACAGTGCGGCTCGGAGGCTGAGCGCAGCGGAAGTGTCTGCAGGGGATGATGGGCCCGGTCGTGGCATGACCAGAGTGGAATCTCGGAAGGAAGGGAGAGGGGAATACTCAGGAGATGAGCCGTAATATACCACCCAGCCGCTTTGCAGGTCGAGATGGCTCCCGCCTGCAAGTCCCTTCGGCAGTCAGGGCAAAGTGGCGATGCCAGGAAATTTGGCGCCAGGCTTTACCGGCAGCTGACAGAGATACGGCTCCGATTTGCCTACCAGGGCAGTCGTGTAGAGTCGGGCGGCGTCTTCGTCCATGTGCAGTCCGTCGAAGAACATGGTGACTTTGAGGCCGGGAACTTCGCGGCAATCGACCAGTTCCGCCGAGGTGCTGTGGACCACGTCGAGCATTGCCTGATCGAATTCGTAATACTCCGGCACCGGCATCGCAGCGAGGATCACCTGCACCTGATTTCGTTCCGCCATGGCGACGAACTTCAACAGTCGCTCATAAGAGGGCTCCTGTTCGACGACTTTCCCGGCATCCGCGGCCATTCGAAGATTCAGTTCATCCATCCCCGATCGATACGAAGGAATGACCATGTCGAGCACCCGGCGTTGAATCCGATCTCGATTCGCGAACGCAGCGGACATGCTGCAAAGCGTGAAATACGCTCGCTCTTCAAACGTCTTCAGATCGAACTGGCCCAGCTCGGCTGGCTGTCTTCCGCGGCAGTAGTAATACGCGAGGCGATCGGGATGATGCGACGGAGCGTCCCGCAGATGCCCGCCCTCAAAGCCGATCACAACGACATCGGGAACACGCTCGGGTTTGTCGAAATAGCTCTGATAGGCGTAGTACCAGTCGGCCAGAGCCGTGTTGTCGGGGTTCACCTTGACGGCCCGGAGGGGCTTTTCGGTGTTTTCGCCAGTCAGTTCAACGAACAACTTCTGATCCACGCCATAGCGAGTGAGCGAGTTCCCCAGGAAAAGGACGCGCAGCTCGTCTTCAGGGCCTGCAGCCAGTTCGCGGGAAAGACGGTCGAACGACTGCAGATGCGAGATGTCTTTCGAGAGGACATCGCCGCGAATGCGAAAGCCGAACTCGAGCATCAGGAAGCAGAGAATCACGACGCCAAGCACACGCCACTCGGTCCGCAGCGGCCGCTTCCGGCCCGGAAGTGCTTCGGAGGGCGGTTTCTGTAACTCAGGTTCAGGGGATGTCAGAACGGCGGTCATGGCTTTGCCTGAATCAGAACTGGAAGTAGATGAACGTCGCGGCGGCCGGCGGCGGGAAACAGAGGCACATCATCAGGGCATACGTGCAGGCCAGTCCGCGCCAACTCCAGTGGACGGCTGGAACGTCATCGACTCGCGACTGCCACTCTTCCCAACACTCGAACAGCATCAGCGGTCCAGCACAGAAAACGAGCATGCCGAAGGTCATCGATGCCAGCGGCGACCAGTCGAGATTCGTGGCCAGAACGGACAACATCCCGGCAGCCTGCCCGATCGACTCAGCTCGGAACAACAGCCAGGTGAGACAGACGAAGTGGAACATGAGCACAATCTGAGCTGTACGGGTCAACAACCCGAGTGGAGTCCACTGCGCTGGTGTCACCGCTTTCGCATTCTCTCCGGCGAAGTAGCGGTATCCGCAGAGCATGGCGCCATGCACGGCTCCCCAGGCGATGAAGGTCCAGTTCGCTCCGTGCCACAATCCGCCGAGAAGCATGGTCAGCATCAGGTTGCGGTAGGTCATCAGCGAACCACCGCGATTGCCGCCCAGCGGAATATACAGGTAGTCCCGCAGCCACTGGGACAGACTGATGTGCCAGCGTCGCCAGAAGTCACTCGGGTCGACGGCGAAATACGGTCTACGGAAGTTGACCATCAGATCGAAGCCGAGCCATCGCGAGATTCCCCGGGCAATTGCCGAGTACCCGGAAAAGTCGCCGTAGATCTGGAAGGCAAAGGCATACACGCCGACGAGAACTTCCATTCCGGTCAGTTCGGAAGTCGGCGTCTGGAAAATGGCGTTGACCAGCACGGCCATGTTGTCGGCCACGACGATCTTCTTGAACAGACCGAGGACGACCAGATACAGCCCTTCTCCAAACGCGTTCCGATCCCACTGGCGAGGTTGAATCACCTGCGGCAGGAAATGCGAGGCCCGTTCGATCGGCCCGGCGACAAGTTGCGGGAAGAACGAAACATACACCGAAAAGTCGAGCAGACTCCGCGTCGGCTGGCAGTGGCCCCGGTAGACGTCGATGGAGTAGCTCATCGTCTGGAACGTATAGAACGAGATCCCGACGGGCAGAATGATATTCAAAGTCGGCAGCAACAGCGGCACGCCCACGGAATCCCCGAGGGTGGCGAGTTCCCCGGCGAAGAAGTTGAAGTACTTGAAAAACGCGAGGATGCCCAGGTTCGTCCCGAGCGAAATGGCGAGCAGCGTCTTCCGTTTCCACGAGACCTGGCAGTCGTGAATCCGCAGGGCCAGCGTATAATCAACGAGCGTTGAGATGGCGATCAGGCTGAGAAACCGCCAGTCCCAGCAGCCGTAGAAATAGTAACTGGCAAGCAGCAGAAGAACATTCTGTCCGCGATGTTTCAGCCGGTAATACAGCAGAAACACAACAGCGTAGAAGAGCCAGAATGCAAAACTGTTGAACAGCATGGGGATTTTCGACAACGCGGTGAATCGTGGCACGCAGTGATGTCGGAATTCGACAACACTTGCTGATGAAGCCTAGTTCAGCATTGCGGGAATGCGGGAAAAACCGTCAGACCGGCCCCTTGGGACGACTCGCCCGCTGTCGACTGGCATCGATTTTGCAGGTTAGTCTGAAACCGCGGATTGTTAGAAAATTTCCCTTTTCGCGGATTGCAGCAATAATTCCCCTCACGACCGATTTCCGGTTTGAAATCCAACCGCGGTCGTGCAGGCTGAATGTTGGGGAATCGAGCGGAAAGCGACCAGAATGAAACCAGGTCGCATAGACAGATTCAGGAGTCAGATCATGAAAGCCATATTTGCGATTCTCGCCAGCGGACTGCTCTGCTTCGCCGTTACCGATACGGCTGAAGCCGATCGCTACAGCTGGCGTCCGAGCTGGAGCCGCGACTACAACAGCGGCATTTACGACAGTGGCTACGGCAACAATTATCGCGTGCCGAGCTACAACTACTACAACCCGTACGGCGGCGGCTACAACTACAACTACAATTACAGCCCGTATTCGTCGTATTACGGCCCGCGGAACACCCCGTATTCCACCTTCTACGGACCGCGGAACTACCAGTACCAATACCAGTATCAGACGTTCCCTTACCCGAGCTATCAGTATCAGTACCACTACAACTACTGATGCTGATTGCGGAGCGACCACGCTGGGTCGGGCGATCTCAGCCCGGCCCGACAGTGTGGAACACGTCGACGACCCACCACTCAATGTACGGGCCCAGGACGTAGTCCATCAGGGGTTCCGGACACCACAGAAATAACGGGGCATACAGATAGAAGACGGAATAGAATTCGTCGTATCCCGTCGACTCGCGCAGCCAGAATGCGAGTCCGAACAGCGGCCCGCTCGCCAGTACGTAGACGAGCGGCAAGCAGGCAATGGCCAGCCAGATCCGGTGGCTTCCCGATCCTTTCTCCGCGTCGCTCATCGCCGCCACTTTCTCTGGAATGGCTTCAGATCCGGTTCCTCTCCCTGTAGGATGACGCAACAGCGGCAATAATGCTGCCCTGCTTTTTCGTTCCACAACGATTTCTCAAGAACCGGCACGCTCGTGAACACCACGCCCGCCATCCTCGACGTCCACGATCTCACGGTCGCTTACCGGCATCGTCCGGTGCTCTGGAACGTCGACTTCGAGATCCACGAGCCGCAACTGCTGGGCATCGTGGGGCCCAACGGAGCTGGCAAAAGCACGCTGCTCAAATCCATTCTCGAACTGGTTCCCTCCGTCTCGGGAAATGTCTCGCTCTTCGGCCAGTCGGTCTCCGACGTTCGAACCCGGATCGGCTACGTGCCGCAACGCGAAAGTGTCGATTGGGACTTCCCGATCACCGTCCGCGAGACCGTGCTCATGGGAACCTACGCCAAGCTCGGCTGGTTCCGTCGCCCGGGAGCCAAACAACGCGAGCTCGCCGAGCAATGCCTGGCCGATGTCGGCATGGAAGCGTTCGCAAACCGGCAGATCGGACGCCTCTCCGGCGGTCAGCAGCAGCGCGTCTTTCTGGCCCGGGCCCTCGCTCAGGATGCCGACGTTTATTTTCTCGACGAACCTTTTGCCGGCGTCGATGCTGCGACTGAAGACATTGTTCTTGGCGTTCTCCGCCGGCTCCGGGATCGCGGCAAACTGCTCATCGTTGTGCATCACGATCTGCTGACTGTCCAACGATCGTTCGATTCCGTGCTTCTGCTTAATGGCCGCCTCATTGCCTGGGGCCCGGTCGAAGAAACACTCACTTCAGAAAACCTGAAACGCACCTACGGCGGTCACCTGCCGATTCTCGACCACCTCGGCGTCGCCGTGGCCGATCAGTCCCGCTCGGGCTGAGCCTTCTCGTTCTGCCACTTCGCATGCACGCGAGCCACGTGCCACATGTACCGGCTGATCCGGTCGTTCTCCGTGTGATTCTTCCACGCGCGTTGAATGTGTTCTTTCGCCAGCGCTGGATTCCCATGAGCTTCATGGTAGAGCCCCAGATACAGGTCGGCGTAGAACATCCGGAAGGCCCGTTCTTCCGCGTCCGGCTCTCCAGCGTTCGCGACTTCGAGCACCTTCTCCGGCGTCGACTTTCCCTGGAACAGAGCATAGACCTCCATCAGCGGCACGCGGGGATCATTCCGAATCGGCAGCATCTCCTTCCGAGCCGCTTCGAGATCCTGATCGCGAGCCATGCAGATGTAACGCCAGACGGAATTCTCGACGTCGTTGTCGTGGTAAGTCTGATACAAGGCGAACTGCTCAGCCCCTTCCTTGAACATCCCGGCGTAGTAGTGAGAAATTCCCCGCTCCCACAACCGCCGCTCGCCTGCCGGGTTCAGTTCCACGTACTTGTCGAAATCACTGACCGACTCTTTGAAGTTTCCGAGCCGAAACTGGTACACACCTCGCAGATACCACGCCTGCGGATTCTCGGCATTCAGCTCGATCAATTCCGTCAATCCATCGACAACGGCCTGATTCTCCTCGGCCTTCATCGCAGCCGAAATCCGCTGCTGAATCTCCGCCGGATCGACGGCCTTCTCTTCGGCAGCGTAAATGCCGAATGCAGACACCAAAAGACCGAAAGCAACGGCCACGAAAAGCGATCGAGTCATCATCCAGCATTCCTGTCTCAAATGTAGGCGGGGATAGCCGCAGGCGGATCCCAGCAAATCCGCAGTCCGATTCATTCTCGTAGCGGCGGGTGAACCAAGTCTTCCTCTCAATCGGCTCTTTCCTCGTGAATTCGCTCGATCTCGTCATGAATATGCGTGAACACCAGCGGCAGATACACAACGCCGGAGTAGTGATTGGCCATCATGCGGATATGGTGCGAGCCCGGCAGCTGCATCGTCTCGGCAAGGAGAATCGAATTCCGCTGCGGCACCACTTTGTCATACACACCCGAGTAGAGCCACGTCCGCTTCGGGTCGACGCGATGAGCGATCCGTGTTGGCTCGACCAGCTGAATCACTTCCTTCAACTTGTCATCGACCAGCCCGTACTCGGCCAGTTTCTCTCGGACCTTCGCCGCGTCTTTCTTGCCATTCATAACAATGTCGTGCAGGTCGCCGCCGGCCAGCATCAGGAAGACGGCGTCATAACGCGTATCCAGACTGGCCGCACTGGCCGAAACGAATCCGCCGAGACTCGTTCCCTGGAGAGCGATTGTCCGCTCATCGACATAAGGCAGCACTGAAACCGCATCCCGGGCCCGCCGAACATCCGCAATCGCCTGCCGCATCGCCGTCACCTGATGGGCTCCCCGCTCCTGCTCCGGATAGCGACGATGCCCGTAATACGGCAGATGAATCAGAAAGGTGTGAAACCCCATCTTCCGCAGACTGACCGCGAACAGCCGCCCGACATGCATCCCGCTCCCCGATTCGTGCACGACCACAATCGCGGGAGCCTCAACGGGCTCACCGGCTTCATCGCGGGCCTGGTACCACTCGAGCGAAACGACATCGTTGATCCGGTCACTCGATGAAACAGGAGAAGGAAACTGAACGAGCCGATCGCCATGGTCGGACAGCGGATCCCGCTCGATCACCTCGAACGTCCCCGGCTGCCAGCAGAGTCCATTCAGGCAGTCGTTGGCATCATCCGACGCATCGGCTGCGATCTGAAGGCTGTCCGTCACCGTGCGCGCGACCGGTTCGCGATCGATCGTCGCGGGCTCGGCTGCTTCCCCAACCGAGAGCATTGCCAGCAACAGCGTGAGAGAACGGAGGGATCGGTTCATCGAACCTCCTCCGTCGCGGGAGTCGACTCCGGCTGCATCGATTCGAGGAGTTCGTTCAGATCGAGGCGCACATACGGACGCTTAGCCGCCGGGGCCTTGTGGCTCGCGTTGGCCACGAACACAATTCCCTTCGCCGGCACGAACAGAGCGTTGTGCAGATTCGATTCCATGGCTACCGGTCTGCTCATCAGCCAGATCGCCGTTTCTTCATCGATACGCCCGTGCCGCTCTTTCACCCGGCTTCGCAGCGTCTCCAGCCGACTCCCGGCGGAGAGCACCACGGCATCTTTAATGCCCGGCCCGAGTCGCTCGTGGGCCTGTCCGGGATGCACGAACTCGATCGCCTCCGGCGTCGCCGCCACGCCAACCGCTTTGTTCGTTTTGCCATCGGCGAACACGTAGTAATACTCACACGTTCGCGGACTCGTTTCCCACAGCGTCATCACTTCCTGCAGTGACGTACATTCTTCGAGAGCCCGCCGCATCAGCGTCGCCATCGGCACGCCATCCCACTCCCCTTCGCCGCGACCGCCCATCTCGCCGAGCGAAATCCCGGCTGCGTTCATGCCTGTCACGCTGCCGATGAACCCGGCGTAGCCAACATTCACGAACGGCTGCTTGCCATCGATCGCGACCACAAACGTCGTCGCTCCGTCCTGCAGGCCGATCGTGGTCATGTAATCGAGGACGCGCCCGTGATACAGCGTTCCGTCGGCCGTCGCACTGTCGAAGACCGCGAAGCCCGAGCAGTGAAACAACTCGGGGAAGACGTTCAACGCCTGGGCCAGTTCGATGTCGATTCCAAGCGTCTCAGCCATCGCGGCTGTTTCCCGTTTGTGATCGTCCGGAATATGCGGCGACAGCCGGGCATACGCATCGCTCAGATCATCTTTGAACCACCGCCCCGTGCGGATCGTGTTGACGGTCCCGAACGCATAAAGCACCGAATCGATCGTCTTCATCGCTTCGCGGCGGAGCAGCCGGGCATGAGCGACGCCGACTTCTTCCGGCGTGCCCGAAAGCAGCACGACGCGCTGACCGTTCATCCAGCGCAGTTCCCCGTTCTCAATCACCGCCGGCTTCTCACGCGGGCTCTTCAATCGCTCCGACGGAGCCAGAATCTCCAGCGTCCGTCGCATTCCCCGGCTCAGATGCCGCTCGAGTTCTTCGCGTTCGATCTCAACCACTTCAAACCCGTCCGGCACGGTCCACTCCGGTGCATTCGGCTCCTCACTGGAAACGCCGAACTCGACACGAACATCGCCGACGGCGACAACACCCGATCCACCCGGGTTGAATCCCAGCGTGACTTGATCATCGAAGTTCCAGGCGTTCTCCGCGGCGATATACTTTGGCTTGAGCTGGGCGGACAACACACTCAGCAGGTTGTCGGCTCCCAGCATCCACAACGGAAAGTACGTGCTGACAGACGTATCGGCCGTGAGCATCCGCGTCAAAATCTCGGACGCGGCCAGGTGATCTTTCGTGTGCGTTTCGCCCGAACCAAGATAGGCCACCTGATGATGCGGCAGAGCAAACGTCGTGGTCTCAGCCGTCCGGTTCAGCAGAAACGAATAGTCCGCATGTGTGGCCGCGAGATGATAATCGCCGTTGCCGTGAAGCCGCAGCAGCACATCAATCTTCTGGGGCTTGCCATCAATCGGGGCCTCGATCTCAGCGGTGAACGTAAAGGCTTTGCACTCGCCTGTCACGCACTGAAGCAGCGGACGGAGCCCATCGGCCAGCTTCACCGAGCCGGCTTCCTCAGCTCGACCAGCACCTGCCGTCGCGAGCAGCAGTAACGTCATCAATAACAGCGAACGAACACAAATCATCCCCGGAGTTCCCCTGTCCAAAACACAAATCGGTCGGGCATACTACTGCCCCGACAGTGTACTGGTTTCACCAATCCCGGGGGAACTCTGGAACGGATCTGGGCGACCGGTCGAAGCTCAGTCTGCAGTGCATTCGAACAAGATCCAGGAGCGGCTCCAGTTGACCATTCATCGATCGAGCCGTGAAGTGGCCGGTCAGGGCGACCGTTGTTTTCCGCCACTGGCCCACTCGAAAAGGCCCCTGCTCACCGACGACCATTCCGGGAAACAACTCGCAATAGTCCGGCCAGAACTGCTTCCCATACCCAACCACCAGTCGCGGTTCGTGTTGTTCCATCAACTCTCGCAGCAACTGAACCCGATCTGGTTTGACGGTGCGATAGTAGTCCTCCCGCGATGCGAACTGCGGCAGTAGTTCCTCATAGTCCCAGCGACCAATCCGTGGCTTCGGGATCGGCATTAGTTCCACGAGCAGCGAGTCGCCTTCGAACCGGCCGAGCTCCTGAGCCTGGTACGCACGAATCGCCTCGCGATCAGCCGGCCGATTTTGCAGCCGCAGCATGAGATACGACATCGCCCGCCATGTCCGCTGAATGACCGGCCGACCGGCATGAAACTTCGTCACCCCCAGCAACCGATGCGCTCTCTCCAGATCCTCCACCGGCTCAAACTGCAGACGCACCCGCAAATTCGCCTCACCTCCGCCCCCTTCCTCCATGCCAAGAAACCAGATCGAGGCGGAGAGGGAGCCGTAGCCGATGAAGTTGAGGAGATGGTTGAGGTGGGCCTCTGTGATGGGACGCGGCATCAGGGTTGCATTGACCTTCTTGATGAAGAGATACTCAATCGATTCTTTATTGAGACGTCAAATGGATTCTGCCAGTGCCAGTTAATTGCACGATCGATGACATCGTCACGGAAGTGGGTCGGTCAGAGTACCAAGTTCAGTTGACGATCGGGGATCGTCCTCGGCAACTTATGGTCAAAATCATTCCCGGCGTGATTCGGAGCTACGAATCACCCGATTCAATCTTCCGCGGTCCCGAAGCCAATCGCTGTATACTTCGTCGAGACATAATCAGAGCGATCGCAGCGTTGGAGAACAGCCAACAGATTCAGTTCCCAAGAGACGTGGAGCTGCAGGATGACATGGTACCGTGACGAACAAGAAATCGTGTCTGTTTCTACCAACGCTCCCATGCCCCAGTGCGACTTGTCGACGACCTCAGCACCCGAAATCGCGGCCACTTTCCGCTCGTGTCGATATCGCCTGTCACATGCAATTGTGCCGGAAGATTCCGTCGCCAGTTTTCCGCGAAGTGAGCCTGAATCGAAAAGCGATGCCGTTCCGGATTGAGGGTCCGTTGAAACCGCAGTCGCACATCGACATCCTCTTCGATGTCGAACTCGTCCCGTCCCGCGGACGTAATCGAGAACTTCGGAATCTCCTGCTGCCGCACCCAAACTGCGATTCTTGCCACGAACTGCTCTGACGTTTGCGCGAAGATCCGCTTCAATTCTGACTCAAGAATCTCCTCGACGAGACATTCCACAACCGACCAGTGGGGCTCGAATTGATCAACGGCGATCATTGGGAATCATCGCGTGAAAGGTCCGCAAGAAGTCTCGCGTCGAACGGTAATCGCCAAAAGGTTGAAGTTCTCTAACCCTACACCACTCCGGTCGAGCTACTCCCAATTCTCCACGTTCGGATTCGGCGTCTGCTGTTCAATCTTGCCGATCACGTCGTACGCGTGCAGAACTCGATACGTTCCGCCTCCTGCCATCTCGGTCTCAACCGCAATATAGTTTTCGTAGATCTTCATCGTCGAATTCCCGTCCCCCGGCACCAATCCTCCCAGAGAGCCGTCGGGATTAGGGGGATGACCGGGGCCTGTGAAGTGGACCCAAACCACATCCGTGAAAAGCAGATCGCCCAGGGCGGCGTCTCGAGGGGCAGGTGTCGAAGGCCGCCGCGAGGCGACCGTTTGCGGGACGAATTGCACCTCATCGGTCGAGTAGAACTGCGAAGGCTGTGTCTGCCCATCGCCGTGGAGCAATCGCGGTCCGGCGATCAGTGCTCCCAGAATCAAGACCGCGGCGAGCTTAACGGACGTCTGCATCAGAGGACTCCTTTCAGTCGGACACGAACACGAACAGACCGCACAACAGCAGTTCGGCATCGAGCTCTCAATTCCCGAAATCATACACAGAAACGTGTACACGGGAATCGCAAAGTGTCCTGACGAGCAGCAGCTCGATCTTCTCCCACTTCGCAAATCGGCAGGCAGCAGCCGATGCGGGGCCGGTGAATTGCAACCGGATGGAGTACAGCGACCAGGATCTCAGAAGACGCGTCCAACCGTTATTCCGATGGAGGAATTGGTGCCCCAGCCGCGTTCAGCACGGAGTCAATCTTGTTTTCGCAGCGTGAATGTGCCCTGGTTTTTGCTGCCTCGCCACGTAAAGTCGATTCGAGTTCCCCGGTCATCTGTGACAATCGTTCCTTCGTTATCGCCCCCCGCGCTGCCCTTAACCACTCGAACGTCTTTGACTTTCCAGCTCACTGCACTGCCGCTTGCGGCGCCCGACACTTCACGCACCCAGCCTTTACTCTCAAACCTCGCTTTGAACCGATCTCCGCTGCGCTCGAGCACTGTGAGTTCAAAGTCTGCGAACTTGGATTCTCCTTTCCAAACGGAGCCAGTACGGAATGGATCCTCGGCTGTCGCGTCTTCGACCATGGTCCGCGTAACCGCAGGCACTTCATACGGGCCGACCGACGGAATCTGCCGCCGAAACACATCCATCACGGCCTTGTAGATGTAGGGATTATTTTCGTCCGCTCGCTGATTCTTTTCGGACCAGCTTTCGTAATTCAATTCCTCAAAGGCAACATCATCCAGTTTGCCGAGTTCGATCACGATGTCGCGCATGATCTCGGCTCCCAGCAGCGACCGATCTCGGAGCACGGGGGTTCCATCGGAATATCGGAGCCGAGAAAGTTTCTGCCCCAACAGCTTGTCTGTCAGCACGAGACCACGGTCCGTTCGACGCGCGATCGGATTCCACAGGACGTGCTCCGCGTCGTACCTCATTGTCGACAAATGCTGTAGATTCTGGAGTTTTTGCGGCCAGGGGCCGCGCGGCGAGTATTTGACTTCCCCGAGACCTTCCTCCGCGAGCGCATGCTCAGCCCAGCGGGCCATCCCTTCCAGATACCACGAATTCTTGAAGTACGTCGTCCCATACTGCACCAGATGGAAGGTTTCGTGCGCAGGCGTAATGTTCTTGATTGGGTCGAGCTTGCAGTTGATCGCCATCACGATGGCCCGGTCCGTCGCGTTGCCTTCGGGAATCAGCCGCGCACGCTGCGATTCATCGAACGCCAATCCGTTTCCGCCCCCCAGATCCCGGAGGCTGACCTGAATGCAGGTCACGTTCTTGTAGCGTTCGCCTCCCAGCGGATTGGGAAAACCGAGCACCTCGCAAAACAGATGATGAGCGGCCCAAATCTGCTTCGCGATGTCTTCCACGCGATCCGGCACCCCCGAGCGATCGATGTCATCAAGTGGTACGGCATCCTTTCCTTCTTTGCAGTAAAAGACACGCACCGGGTCGAGGACATAGTGTTCGTCCAGGACCGTTTGTTCCTGGGCCGTTGCGGTGGCCCCGGAGACGAGGACAGCGAGGAGGACTGTGGCTGAAATCATGAACCGTCGCACCCGACGTTGAGTTCGTTGCATTGCAGTAACCCCGACTGAGAGTCCCATCGAACCAGTTCTGACAGCGGGGCACCCCGCTTGATTCAACCGGGATGGCGCAGCCACAAGAGGTTTCACATTAACATTGCCCTCACCCGAATGCGACCTCCTGCCGACTCCGTCGGCCGCGGTAGCGGAGCAACCGGAGGCGGCTCAATTACGAACCACGATTTGACGACTTCCCGACGGCTGCTTCCGAATTTCGACTCCTTTGAGTGTGATCTCGGGAATACCGACAGTTCGACAAAGGATCTCCGGATGCTGGCTGAAGACCTCAATGAGCCGAAGGCTTGATTCCGATGGTTTCCGACTTCCCTGCTCCCAACTTTGAATCGTCTTCGTCGATACGCTGAAGAGTTTGGCGAACATCGCCTGGGACATTCGAGTTTGCAGCCGAATAGCAGATAGTGTCTGTGGAGCAATTTCAGGAGGAGCTTCTGGCACCTCCGTTGTTCGAAGTTCTCGTTCCCCCTTCGCGTGCTCGATTCCCTCCTCCAGGCCTCGGGCGAGACGTTCAAATAACGGTGATCGCTTCTTCTTAGTCATTTCTTCGGTCCCTGATGTCTGCCTGAAGCAGCTCGAGCTTCGCGTTTGAGTTGATCCGCAAGATTTGAAAGCAGCTTTCGTTCCGCAGAGGAGAGATCATCCTGCTCGTCTTTGCCGTAACCATCGAGCATGTAGAACCATTTCGCCTCCGGAATGTAGAGGTAGATGATCCTGAACCCGCTTCGTTTTCCTTTACCTCGCCGAGAATCTCTGTAGCGAACTTTTCTCAGCCCCCCGCAACCCTTCATCACGTCGCCCGCTTGGGGATTGGCCATCAGCAGTTCCTGCAATTGCGAATAATCTTCATCTGACAACTCCTCGGTAATCCATTCTGTGAACTCGGTTGTCTCAACAAAGATTGCTTTCATGTGATGAATACTATCCCACTGAGTGGGACCCTGGCAACTGGATTTCCTGCGCTCATGGCGCACAAAAAACAGCTCCGGCGGGCACTTGCCCGCCGGAGCTTCTCACTCAGCGTAAAGGGTTACGAAATCATTCAGGCCGGCTGCATGTCGGCCAGTTGTTCCCGGAGTCGGTGCCGGGCGGTGTGGAGACGTCGCTTGATCGTTCCCACCGGGCTCGAGAAATGATCGCTCATTTCCTGCAGCGACTGACCCTGGAAGTAGAACGCCATCAGCGTTTCCCGGTCGAGCGGCCGCAGCTTGTCGATGCCTTCCCGCAGCTGGACGGCCTGTTCGCTGGCGATCAGACCTTCCCACGGTTCGCTGCCCCGGGTTTCCCCGACGCCGGCGAACATTTCCGGCGACTGAGCCGATTCCGGCGGTCGTCGCACGGCGTGGTTGATCGACAGGCGGACCGCGATCCGGTGCAACCAGCCGACGAACCGTTCCGGCTCCCGCAGCTGATCGATCTTCCGCATGGCTCGCAGGAAGATTTCCTGGGTCACTTCAGCGGCTTCGGCGCTGTTCCGCAGACGCTTCATGACGACGGCGAAGACCGATCCTTCGAATTCCCGGACCAGTTCTCCGAAAGCAGCCCGGCTGCCAGCCTGAGCTTCCTGAACAAGTTGAATCAAACGCAGTTCTTCCATGGCTCTTGCCTTTCCTGACAAGAAACGCCATTACCCGCGTGCAGAAAGTGCCCCGCCTTTCCGGGGACGTACGGCTCTGCAGTTCTTCCGGAAGACGCAACAGCTGCAGGGAAGCAGCGGAATTCCGGTGCGAGGAAATGGTGTTGTTGATGAAGCGCACCACCGCAAACTCAGGTCAGATCGCTTTCAGGCGATCCACTGGTCTGCGGGCCGAACAACGGCAGGCGCGGAAGGGTCTTTCCCGGTTAGGAAAGAGATCCGCTTAATGCCGGGACAAACTGTCCTGACATGCCGCTGCGGGGCAGACTCGACGGACGACATAGAACGGAACAACACAGTCGCATCATTGACATGCGTCCGGGCTGGGGCCGGCGATTTCTGCCGTTATCCCCCGAGCCGTTCCAATATCGATCGGAGTCCTCGCTAAAGAGCCATTGCTCCAGACAATGCCGATGGACGCCGACGATACCACGGACGCATACGATGGCCGTTGCTTTCACAGCGACTGCTGCGGTTGCTTTTACGGTTGCGTCAATTTTCGTGGTGATAGTCAGCATCGTCACACCCTCCTGCGGCCTGGCCGCAGTGTCTGGAAAGAAAGAAATGTTTGTTTCGCTAGAGTTCCTCTGGAATTCCCGGCCAGGCGATGGGAACGTCCACATCGTGAGCCCGGGAAAGAAAATCAGTGAAACCGCCCGCCTCCGTGGGGAGACCTTCCCCGTCGCGGAGCAAAGCAGCTTCACGTACCGTGTTGACAATAATAACGTCCCGACGGTTCGCGTCATTTCGGAATTTGTTCGACTTTCGAGAAAAAAGCCGGATAAAACCCCTGTTTCGTGTCGGAATACTGGTTTCTGGCCGGGCAAACGCCAATTCTCCCTCCGGATTACGGCGTGTCTGGTGAAGGTTTTGCGAAGCTTGCCTGAAGGACGAAAATGCAGCCGGAACGGCGGAATGATCAGAATTCCTGCTGGAAAAGAGTCTCCGGACATGCATAAAAGTTGTTTGATAAGGCGGGTCGGGAATGGACTCGCGATTTGCTTAACAGTTGGAATCGACTAAACTTGCGGGCAAATACCGGGGTCCGTCAGTTCATGGGAACCGGTTGGGGCTCCAGGCATGAGCTTCTGAGGAGCAACGTGGCTCTGCCTGAGTTGACACTCTTCAAGCACGATCTTGGTGAAAACCACATGCTGAACTTTTTCCGTAAAAAAGACCCATGGGGCAACGGATTGTCGGTCTGGGTCCTGGCGGCCCTGCTGTTCATTTCCCCGTTCATTGTGTCGACTCTTCAAAAAGTCGAGATGAAGAACGAAGTGGAGGCCTGGTTGCCCGAACGGGATCCTCAGGCCGTCCTGCTCGAGTGGTATGGTCAGAACTTCCCGATGAAGGACCATCTGTTCCTGTCGTGGGAAACGAGCACGCTTAACGACCCTCGCAATGAAGTGGTCGCCGCCAAGCTGGAAGGTTATGTCGACGCCAAAGGGGTCGAACGTCGCGGCAGCCCGTTTGTGGAAAGCGTGCTGACGCCTCGTGAATCGCTGAAACAGATCATCGATCAGAATGTCGATGATGAGCAGGCTCTGAAAACGCTGAATGGCCTGCTGATTGGCGATGGCCCGCTCAAGGTTCAATTGACCGATCTGGGACGCGAGAAGCTCGAGCAGGTTCAACGGGAAATCGTCGAACGAGCCGAAGCTGAACTTGGCCTGAAAGTATCAATGCTGCCGCCCGCTCAGAAATGGCAGCCTCCCGTCGCCTTCGAACAGTTTGCTGAAGTGAAGCAGCGGCCGCCGGAGGACGCTGGCGAAGTCTACGAAGAAGATATCGAGCGGCTCGACAACATCGTCGAGATTCCGCCCCACGATTTTCAGATCAGCTGGCATCTGATGAAGCCGGGCTCGGAGCGTTCTGATGCCATGCAGAAGCTGGTCGCTTCGATCACGTCTCACCCGAGCCAGGAGTATCCGGAAGGGGAGCCGCTGATCGATGACTCGTTCTTCTCGATCGGAGCCCCGGTGGCGCTGGTTGTCACGCTGACCGACGCCGGACAGGCTGACCGCTCGGCTGCACTGGCGGACATCCGAGCCGTGTGCGAAGAAAGCTTCGTTCCGACGGAGAACATTCATATGGGCGGTCGCCCGGTCGGTTCGGCTTCGTTGAACGAAGAAGTGGCGAAAGCGACCTACAATCCGGACGCACCGCTGCTGACCCGCTCGGTGATCGGGCTGTCGACAGCCGTCAGCTTTGTTCTGGCGTTTCTGATGCTCCGCAGTTTCCGTCTGGGCGTCCTCGTCCTCACGGTCTCGGTGTATGCGACGCTACTGACTGTCACGCTGGTTCCGTTGACCGGCTCGACGATGAACATGGTGCTCATCGTGATGCCGACGCTGCTCTCGGTGCTCACATTGTCCGGGGCGATTCACCTGGCGAGCTACTGGAAGCACGCGGCTCATGAGAATCCTAAAACGGCGATCGTGAACGCCGTGCGGATGGCTTCCCAGCCCTGTTTTCTGGCCTCTGCGACCACGGCCATTGGCCTGGCCTCGCTGATGACCAGTACGTTGAATCCGGTCCGCGATTTCGGGGTCTATTCGGCGATCGGCTGTGGGATCTCGCTGATCTTCGTTTTGTTCGTTTTGCCGGCTCTGATGCAGCTCTGGCCGGGCAAGCCCCCCGCGGAACACGAATCGGACGGCCGTGTCTGGCAGCGTCTGGCCGATATCATTTACAAGCATTCGACCGTCGTCAGTGTGGTCTGCCTGGGACTGTTCGCCCTTGGAATCTACGGACTGCAGTTCTTCAAGACGGAAACGAAGATCGTCCGCTACTTCCCGGAAGATCACTCCATTCTCCGTGACTACTGGTTCATGGAAGACAACGTGGTCGGCGTGAACACGGTTGATACCGTGGTCCGTTTCGATCAGAAAGCTCAGGAAGATCTGCAGTTCCTGGAACGTCTCGAAATCGTTCGCGAGATCACCGAAAAGATCCGCGACCACGACGAAATTACCGGGGCCATCTCACTGGCGGCGTTCCAGAAGCCAGTCGAAGCTCCCGCTGAAGACGCCAAGTTCTTCGAGAAGATCAAATACAACAAACGCAGTAATGAGTTCGAGGAACGCATCAAGAGCGGCGAGCTGCAGGGCGCCGAGTCGATGTTCACAGTCGCGGACGCCGATGCCGACTGGACGACTGAAGGCGACAAGCGGTTGAGCATTGCCGGAGATGAACTCTGGCGAATCTCTGCTCAGGCCTACGTCATGGCCGACAACGATTACGGGCAGCTGATGGATGAGCTAGACAGCATTTCTCAGTCGGTGCTCCGGTTCCACGCGGGAACCCATCATGTGGTGACGGGGATGGTGCCCGTCTTCCTGAGAACCCAGGAGGCGCTGCTGGAGAGCCTGATCTACAGCTTCGGAATGGCGTTCGGCATCATTGCAATCGTGATGATCGCCGTGCAGCGGAACGTTCTAGCCGGTCTTATCACCATGTTGCCGAACCTCATGCCCGTCGCTCTCTGCTTCGGCGTGATGTCGATGATGGGGGAGCGGGTCGATATCGGGACGATGATTACCGCATCGGTCGCACTGGGGATCGCCGTGGACGGCACACTCCACCTGCTGACCTGGTTCCGACAGGGAATCATCGACGGAAAATCGCGTCATGAGGCCGTCGAACTTGGTCTGTCTCACTGTGCTCCGGCCATGTGGCAGACGAGTGCGATTGTGGCGATCGGCCTGTTGATGCTGGCTCCCGCCTCACTGCTGATGATCAGCCGGTTCGGGATCCTGATGGCCGCTCTGGTAGCCGCGGCTCTTCTTGCCGACATTGTCTTCCTGCCGGCTCTGCTTGCGGGAACGCTGGGGCGGATTATGGAGCGGGACATTCTGAAGTCGGGAATCAGTTCCGAGGATTCGGCGATTCATATCGACTCTCACCATGACGAACATTCAGGCGATCCCGACGGAGAGCAGGGTGACGATCGCACGCCCGTTTCCGCTCCGCACCTGAACGTCTCCTCCCAAATCGCGGAAGGCGCCAATACGAAGTAGCCGTCGTCAAGGAGGATCGCTCAAACGCCTGTCGGCAGGTGAGTCAGTTTTTAGCGGAAACGCTGCGTCTTACGCGGAAGGAACAGTGACGCCGCCGGGAAAACTGATCTAGAATGGCGTTTGCGCCGCTTCCATCCGCCTCGAAACGAGGTGCGTTGCGGCGGTTGGCCTTTCCGATTACGCGTTGGCTGCAATAATTTCCGCAGAACGGCGGCATTCACAGCCGCGGGAATCGAATCACCTGAAGACGTTACCCCTCGAAGAGACTCCTGCTCACGGGAGCGAACTATGACTGAATTTGTTGAACCACTCGGACCACGACTCCTCATCCGCAAAGACGAGCCGCGCCAGAAAACGCGCGGTGGTATTGTTCTGCCAGACCAGGCGGAAATCCCGACAATCACTGGACGAGTCGTCGCGGTCAGCCTGGAAGTGGAGAACGACGACGAGTTTCCCGTCAACAAATACGACAAGGTCCTGTTCCACCCGAAGAACGCCATTCCGGTCGATTTCGAGTCGGATAACCTGCTGTTCGTCGTGCCGGTCGAAGATGTCGTGGCTGTCTTTCGACGGTCCGAAGCGACTCCGACCCGTTCGCAGACCGACACGGGTTCCGACGAAGCCGACGAATCGTCGGACGATTTCGAGTAGTTTCTCGTCCCGCTGTTATTCGATACCGAGATTCCGCTCAATGCTGCGGGCTTTCGGCGACATCAGCAGGTCGCGAAACGGATCGTTGTCTTTTTCCATGGGACGATCGCCCCGGGCTTCGACGCCGGCTTCCTCGATCCATTCTTCTTCCGCATCGTCGGTACCGTCATCGTAGTCGGCCTTGCCGTCGGGTTTGAGGCTGGCAAAGCTCTCTTTGAACATGTTCCGCATGCCGAGTTGCTGCGTGCAACCTGTGGACAGACAGAGAGTTACAATCAGCAGGCTGCTGACGATCGATTTCATCGAAATCTTCCTGGCATGAGGAGGGAGGGGGAGGATGCTGCTGACAGGAGAGCAGATCCGGAGGGGGAGCTCGGGAGAGCTTTCAGGAGGGACGGTACTGGTAACACAGACCGATCCGCGTTGTAAAGCGGCCTTAATCGTGTGCAATTCTTATAACAAACCTCCCCCAAGCCATTGATAGCAGACGACTTGGGAAGGTTTCCCGGCGATTGACTTGATTCTCCGGCTCCGGATCGCCAAAATGCCCACCCGGCTGGAGCCTCGGGTCTTGCCGGTAATCAATCGAATCAAGCCGGGAATGACATCCTCGCAGGTGCCATTCCCGCTCTGCAATGGCCCTGCTTGTCGGAAATTTTCCGCAGGGCGGCTCCTGAAACCATATTTTGTGACGATGGGAATATTGTCATGCCCCTGAAGCCGGATCGACTGGAACGTTCCTTGAAACTCGCTGAGAATTCGCGAGAACTGTGGCAAAAAGAACTTGCTTCTCAAGGTGTAGAAGAGAAGGATTTCCGAAAGAATCCTCGCTGGCGGGCTCTGAATGCCTCGTGCAGAAAGATCCAGACCCGGATCGAGGCGGCTCGCGACCTCGAAACTCGTGGTCAGGTCGTCGAAAGCGAAGAATCCAGCGACGAATAAAACCGTTGCTGAGAGAGAGCCCGTTTCCGACTGAGAAACGGTGAACGCCGATCGCTCAGGCGTGTCCGCGTTCTCACACGGAGAGATGGCAGAGCGGCCGATTGTGCAGCACTGGAAATGCTGTGTCCTGGAAACGGGACCGGGGGTTCGAATCCCCCTCTCTCCGCTCGAAAGAAAGCCCGCGCGTCCCTTGCGACTCGCGGGCTTTCTGGTTTTCCGGCCCGGCAATGAGGGCACGGTTCAAAAAGAAAAACCGCGGCTCGACCTGCGCGTCGCCGCGGATTTTCTGATCGGGGGTTATCGTTCCCGATCGACGACGCCTGGATGATTTACGGCGTAATCGCCAGTCCGGCAAGCAGATCTGCCAGCATGTCCTCGGCGAATTCGTTCAGCAGACTGCCTCGTGGATCGCCTGTTATTGAATACGCCGGACGCTCTTCGTTCGCCTGGGTCGCGAAGTCAGCCGGCTCGTCACTGCCGCCATTCCACCGAGATGTGTTCACGCTCGCCGTATTCGTGGAGTTGTCGGAAGGCTTCGAAGTCGCCGTTCCCCCCGATCGAGGATCCGCCGGAGCTGGAGGTGTATTCGTGAAGTACCCAGTTTGAACCTGGCTCCACGTCACCCCGGTTCCCCAGTAGCTCAGTTGTCGATCAGTTACGCCGGTGCTGCTTGTCTCCAGAGACCGCCAGTATCCGCTGGCCAGGCGACCGAACACGTCGGCTCGGCCATCGCCATTGGTGTCTCCCGCAGCCAGATGGCTGATGCCTCCAGCGGCTGCCGACCAGTCGGTCAGATATTGGAGGGCAAACTTCTGCCCGTTTGAATCGCCGAACCAGACCTTTGTCCCGTTGAGCAGAATTCCGACATCGTCCCGGCCATCGGCATCGAAGTCGCCGACGACAACTCCGTCCAGCGACTGAGAGACCGTGACGTTCGACCAGTTGCCTGAGGCAAAGCCGTTGGCCGGCCCGATCGATTTGGCGACCTGAATCCTTCTGGTTGCTCCACTGCCGAGAATGCCGACGACATCGAGGCGATTGTCGCCATTGAAGTCGCCGGTCTGAGCATGACTCAAGCCTCCGGACATCGACCAGCGTCCCGCGTTGAGGTACTGAAAGCGGGAGTTGCTCGTCTTGTACATCCAGAGCACGCCCGAAGTCGCGATAATGGTCAGGTCGTCCCCTTTCACGCCGTCGAAGTTGCCAACCTGCACACTGGCGATGCCGGAGTAGTTCCCGTAGTCGCCCCACGATCGATTCAGAAACTTCGAACCGGTCGACAGCCCGGCCCACCAGCGGCCGCGGTTTCGGCTTCCCTGTTTGAACAGGCCGATCAAATCGTCCCGCCCGTCATCATTGAAGTCGCCGACGTGAATCTCTTTGACGTTGGTGGTCCGCCACGTTGTCCAATGACTGACACTGACCGTCCCATTTGCAGCGACACTGGCGACATGCCATTCCCCGTTCGGCAACCAGATCGCGAGATCATCCCGCCCGTTGCCGTTGAAGTCGCCCGTGAGCGTCAACCGCGGCTCGACAGCCGGCAGCCCGGTGATCTCGAAGTTCTGATAGCTGCCACTCCCATCGTCCCCACTGCCCCACCAGCGCCCGTTGGCGAAGCCAAGAATCTGAGTACGCGGCCCGCTTTGGGGCGAGACCGAGGGGATCGAAACTGTAGAGCGGTCGGTACTGTTTCCGACGTTGGCATTGTTTAACTCGTTCGATTCGTCGATCAGGACGTAAGGGTCTAAGACCATTCCAATGTAGTAGACCGTATTGTCGTTGTAGATCGCGTTACTGGCCGGTGGCAGCGTGACACGTAGCGTTCGCGTTCCGGCAGTGGTCCCGGACGCGATTCCTGGATGTGTGACTTCGCCAAGGTTGAACTCGAAGAAGTCGTTCGGGTTAATCAGTGCATCTCGTGAGAGATAAAATCGAACGGCGAAACTGCCTACTGAAGCAGAGCCTGCGTTCCGAACGCGATAGGTAATATCAAAGGAATCGCCAGGCCCATAGCTTCCTGTTGGTATGGACAGATAACTCCCGACGAGATCGGGCTGTCCGGGCGGCGTTGACTCGATGAGTTCGACGGTCAAATTGTAATCGGTCGAAACCTCTCCCACTCTTTCCACGCGAATGTATAGCGCGTCGCCATTTTCGACACCATCCAGGTTCACTTGTTTACTCGAAGTGTCGGCTGGCGACGACGAAGCCAGTACTGTGCCGAAGGCGTTCTCAATGAAAACATTGGCATTAGCGGTCAGATCCGTCAGATCAACCTGAAGGCGACCGTTTGCTCGCGACCGAAACTGAAAGTAGTCAATCGGATCCACGCCGCAGACAGAATCACTCAACGAGTAGGGATCGTCTGCATCAAGGTATCGAGGAGCCCCAGCTGATCCGATGCTGTCGTGACTATCGTCGACGCATTCAGGATCTGGATCATCAACAACCGCCCCGAGCGTGATTCCGAAATCGTACGTCGCCGATCGCCCCTGGTTGTAATTGCCTCCTGTGATCGAGGCAGAATACTGGCCGGCTGGCAAGATGAACGTCATCGACTCATTCCCTGCAGAGACGGGAATACTGAATCCTCCATTTTCCGCGCCGATCGCCTGATGCTGGTAGCGAAAGCTCAGGGATGTGAGCGACGAAGAATGGGAAGTGATCGAGACATCGAACGTGATGTAGCGATCTTCATTGAGCGTGAACGAGTAGTTGTCGGACGTCTGATTGAATCGTGTGCCAATCGATCCGCTCCGTTCAACGTCGGCAGTCAACGCGCCAAGCGAGTAATTCGTCAGCAAACAACGTGCTTCGCAGATCTCCGCTGTCGCCAGAACAGAGGTGCGACCTGCAAGTCGGTGAAAGCGGCGTGGCGAACGTGAGAATTTCATAGCGGCCCCTCGGAAGTTCGTTTTCAGGTTGGGTATGTCCTGAAAACGATTCCGAAACCCGGAATCTCACAAGGTTTTTGCCGATTTTTTGGACGACCCGACCGTTACCGAGCCGGCTTCGCTTCCCAGATTTGCACGTCGTCGAAGCGGACTTCCCTGCCGTTGACTGTGAAGTGGACGCTTTCTTTGGTCGGGTGGGCCAGGCCGGAGGACTGGAGGTGGCCGATGGCTTTGCCGTTGAGGCTGACCCGCATTTCGTCGCCCAGGAGTTCGATCGTCATTTCGTGCCACTCTCCTTTGGCGACGTCGATCTTGACGTTGGAGCCGCGGCCTTCGAGCAGTTTGTCTGCGGCCGCTTTCTGCTTCGGATCGCGTCGCATCGCGAAGATGTCGTTTCGCATGATGCCTTCTTTGTCGTCGCCGAGGCGAATTTGTTTCGGCGTGATGGCGACTCGGGCGATGTGACCGGCGTGAGAACCCTTGTAGTTCTTGTCATCGAAAACGACATTGAAGCCCCACGAGTCGACCAGGTTGAATCGGAACGACATGACGACGTTCGTCATCGGCAGGTAAACCCGACCCACAGATCCGTGATCGGCTCGGTCCTGGCTGGCGACGAGTTCGCCGTCTTCAATCCGAAAGCTGGGGAGGATGACTTTCCACTGTCCCAGTTCCTGCCGTTCAAAATCATCGGCGAGCAGAGACTGCCCCTTCTCGGCCAGTGGGGTCTCAATCCGCTCTTCGCCGCAGAGATGCGTCGCCAGGAAGCCGAAGGCACAGAACGCCGCTGCCGTGAAAACTCGTGGGTTCATGAGATCGGTCCATTCGGAATGAGAGCGTGGTTTTTAATCGATATCCGCGATTGTTCGAGACCCGGCCGGTTCGGATGTGACTTCGCTGGAAAATGGCCAGTGTAGAACGAACTGGGCTCCACCATCTGGCACATTGTCGACGAGAATGTCGCCGCCATGCTCCCGCATGATCTTGCGACTCACCGCCAGACCGATCCCGGTGCCGCGAGTTCCCTTGGTCGATTCGAACACGTTAAACAACGTGCTCTGAACTTCCGGCGAAATTCCGGGGCCGTTATCAGTGACACGAACGAGCAACTGGTCCTGTTCGGCATCGAAGATTGTCTCGACGTGGACTTCGCCGGTGTTTTCCGAGCTCTCCGCGGCATCGATGGCGTTCGTCACGATGTTCAGCACGGCTCGATGAATGGCTTCCGGGTCGAATGAGGAACTTGGCATCTGTTCGTCAGGTGCATAGATAATCTTGACGCCGTATTCGCTGGCGTGCTGCTCCATCAGTTCGCAGACATCACTGACCACTTCATTGGCGTCCGCAAACTCGATCGTTGGAGTCCGCTCTTTGCTGAAGGTGAGCATGTCCATC
Organism: Rubinisphaera margarita; assembly: GCF_022267515.1. NCBI lineage: Bacteria > Pseudomonadati > Planctomycetota > Planctomycetia > Planctomycetales > Planctomycetaceae > Rubinisphaera > Rubinisphaera margarita. The sequence continues at coordinate 82,680 of NZ_JAKFGB010000014.1, forward strand.
ACGAGGTGATAGATCTTGTCCTGGTTCTTTTCGACGAGCCCCCATCCTTTCAGGATCAGCTCGCTGTCGTTTTGCTTCAGCCCGAGATCAATGAGGTAACTTCCACCGCGGACGCCCTGCAGAATGTTCTTGATATGATGGCTGAGTGTGGCGATCGTCTGTCCGATGGCGGCAAGTCGTTCGGCGTCGACCAGAGACTGCTGGTAGCGAAAATTTTCGATGGCGAGTGCACACTGCCGGGCCACGGCCGTGAGCAGCCGCAGTTTTTCGTCCGTCAGATGCTGCGATTCTTTCTCCTGCGAGCGGGAACGCCGCTCCACCTCGGTGACATCGAGATAGATCGCCCCGAGCAATGCGATCCGTCCCTGCATCGGCACGCAGAGAGCTTCCTTCACGCCGGCCTGAAGAATGCTTTGCCCGGGATCAAACCGGACGTCGTGTTGCGGATCGGTCGAACGGACGGATTTTCCGGACTTGATGACGTAATCGACAATCGTCTTCGAGACCGGCATTCGGGCCTGGACCGCGGCCTGTTTTGAATCCGGAACGATGGAGCTGACCGAAGCCTGCGGGACGATCATGCCGGTTTCACTGTCGATCAGCAGGATGCAGCCGCGATCGGCATGGATCGTTTTGAGGATCATCCGCAGCACACGTTCGAGCAGTTCCGACAGCGTTATGGAAGGTCGCACGGCTTGTTCGGCGATCTCTCCCATCACGTGCAGGACGTCGTTGGGAAGCAGTTGATCGGACGATGAGGCGGCACGGCCCGGAGCTGGCTGCGTGGGGGAGAAGGTCCGGATGATTTGGGAGTGTTCTTCGTGAGAGCTGCCGCCCACCAGATCGACATAAGCCACAGACGACCGGTCCGACACACCGGTGGCAAACAGCAGGGTGCTGCGGCCGAGACGAATCTGATCACCCGATTCCAGAAAGGCCGACTTCACCTTGCGGCCGTTCAGATAGGTGCCGTTCGAGCTGTTGAGGTCTTCGAGCAGCCAGCCATCATCCTGCGGTTTGACGCAGGCGTGCACGCGCGAGGCTTCGGTGTCGAGAATCCGAATCGGATTCTGGCTGCCCCGGCCAAGATTCATCGATCCGTTCAGGAGAAAGCGGGTTCCCTGATCGGCTCCTTCGATGACAAGCAGTGATGCTTCCCGTTCCGCCATAGACTGCAACCAGTTCCCGTCGTCCTTCGATGATTATCGCAGCCTGCGAGGACTCGGGCCGCGTTGTCTTCATGGTAGTCAATCAATTCCGGGAAATCACCATACCAGTCAGGAGTCGCGCGAGTTTCTGATTGATCTCAGCAGTTCGCGTAATGGTCATTTGCATCGCAAGGCATCGAAACGCGCAGACGATTCCGAAACGCTTCTGCAGCCTGTATGCTGCGGGAGTTCACCGCTGGCCCACTCGAACTCGTCTACGGAACCTCGAGGAATCCCTCTTATGAATCACGCCGAAATCCTGCATAAGCTGCTGACGGAACGCATCGTCGCCATTCTGAGAGTCGAGTCCTCGGAACTGCTCGTCGATCTCTGCCAGGCCATCGCAGCCGTCGGGATCCGCTCCCTTGAGATTACGATGACCGTTCCCAACGCGCTGGAAATTCTCGCCGAAGCGCGGAAGCAGTTGCCGAAAGATGTGGCGCTGGGCGCGGGGACGGTCCTGGATGCCGAGACCGCCCGCATGGTCATTCTGGCGGGAGCCGACTTCATCGTCTCGCCACACACCGACGTTTCAATCATTCAGACGGCAAAGCGATACGGTAAGCCGGTGGCCCCCGGTGCATTCACTCCGACCGAGATCATTCACGCCTGGCAGTCGGGAGCCGATATCGTCAAGGTGTTCCCGTCCGATCCGATCGGCCCGAAGTATCTGAAGAATCTGCGCGGTCCGCTGCCTCAGATTCGTCTGATGCCGACTGGTGGCGTTGAACTCGACACGATCGCCGACTTCTTCGAAGCGGGAGCCTGTGCGGTGGGCATTGGCAGCGCCCTGCTCAACAAGCAGTGGCTCAAAGATCGCGACTTCGGCGCGATCGAGGCTCAGGCGAGAAAGTTCGTCGATGCAGCCGCCCCTTATCGGACATAGTCAGTCAACCTCAGTGGAGATCCGAGAGCAGCATGCACGGATTGTGTGAACGAATCGATGAAACAGTGGGCTACATTCGTAGCCGCTGGAGCCGTGAACCGAGAATCGGCATCATCTGCGGAACCGGACTCGGTAAGCTCATCGAACGCATGGAGCCAGCCGAGACGTTCACGTTCGAAGAGCTTCCGCACTTCGTTCCGTCCACCGCCCTGGGGCATGCCGGCAAGCTGATCTGCGGCAAGTGGCATCAGACCGATGTCGTGGCTCTGCAGGGACGGCTGCATTTCTATGAAGGTTACACGCTTCAGGAGATCACCTTTCCCGTGCGTGTGCTGCATGCGCTGGGCATCGATCTGCTGATTATTACCAGTGCCAGTGGCGGGATGCATCCGCAGCATCATCCCGGGCAGATTATTGTTCTCGATGATCACATCAACCTGATGGGCGATAATCCGCTCGCCGGCTGGAACGACGATCAACTCGGGCCGCGTTATCCAGACATGAGCAGCCCGTACGATCCCCCGCTCATTGAGAAAGCCCTCGACCTGGCGCGGCAGCAGAATATCTCCGCCGATCGCGGGGTGTATGTTGGAGTGAAGGGGCCCAACTACGAAACTCGAGCCGAGTATCGCTTCTTCCGGGCCATTGGCGGCGACGTTGTCGGAATGTCGACCGTGCCCGAGACGCTCGTGGCGATACACGCCGGCATGCGTGTTGTGGGACTTTCGACAGTCACAAACGTCTGCCTCCCAGATGCGCTCACGCCGACCTCCGGGCAGGAGGTGATCAACGTTGCCGATAGTGCTTCCCGCAACGTCGGGGTGCTCATCGACGGACTCATTCGCCACGAAAGCAAAACGATGCGTGGCGAGCTCTTCCCGTAAAGCCGACAGCGTGGCTGCGGAGTCGGCAAGAGATTCGCTTTTGATCTCCAGAGTCCGCTGCACCGAAAAAATCTTTCGGGACCACCCCGGCTTTGCAAAGGCGCTGACTTTGAGGGCGGCGTCACCCGGCCGCCGAAATGGCCGGGCCACCCAACGGGTCGTGCGGGTTTCACACACTTCGCCGAGGTTCGAGCTATAATCGAGGAAAGCCGCCTCTTCGAACGGAAACCGATATGACTCAGGCTACAGCCGAGATAGACACCACGACGCACCCCCTGCTCCTCTTTGACGGAGTTTGCGGGATGTGCAATTCGTTTGTCGATTTCATTGTCGCCCGCGACCGGCGGCACGTCTTTCGTTTCGCTCCGCTGCAGGGAGAGACCGCCGCTCAGATTGCGACGCCGGATGATGTCGAGCATCTGCGGAGTGTCGTTTTTGTGAAAAATGGTCAGACCTTCCGGAAATCCTCAGCCGTCGTGCGCGTGCTCTGGGAACTGGGCGGTGTGTGGAGTATGCTGGGAACTCTGCTGTGGCTGATTCCGAAGCCGCTGCGAGATGTGGGTTATCGGTTCGTGGCTCGAATCCGATATCGAATCTTCGGCAAGAAGTCTGCCTGCCGGCTGCCCACGCCGGAAGAACGATCGTGGTTCTATCCCTGATCTGCGTGACTTTCCGCTTTCACTATCTCCGATTCGCGAACTCTCCCAGAAGGATCTGCCGATGCTGTTGCGATTCCTGGCTCTGATTGTCCTGGCACTTTTCGCCATTCCCGCATCTGCCGATGAGGCTCAACGTCCCAACATCGTGCTGATCATTGCCGATGACATGGCATGGAACGACTGCAGTGTCTACGGCCATCCGAACATCAAAACGCCGCACCTGAGTCTGCTCGCCAGCCAGGGCATGCGGTTCGACAATGCTTACCTCACCTGCAGTTCATGCAGCCCGAGCCGGTCGAGCATCATCACTGGCCGTTATCCGCATTCGACCGGCGGAGCACATCAGCTGCACAACGAACTGCCGGCCGATCAGCTCACCTTTGTCGAACTGCTTCGCGAATCCGGCTATCACACCGCGCTGGCCGGGAAGCTGCATCCTCGAAAGACGACGGAAACCCGTTTTGATCTGATCTACGGAACAGGGCCGAAAGAATCCGGCGGAGCCGGGGAATGGGTGAAGGCGATCGAGGAGGCTCCGAAGGATAAACCGTTCTTCCTCTGGCTGGCTTCGTTCGATCCGCATCGCGGCTACCAACCGAACACAATTCCCGAACCCCACACGTCTTCGGATGTGATCGTTCCGCCCTATCTGCCAGACGTTCCTGAAGTTCGGGAAGATCTGGCCCTGTATTACGACGAAATTTCCCGGCTCGATCACTACGTCGGCAAGGTGATGACGGCGCTCGAAAAACTGAAGCAGGCCGACAACACGCTGATCATCTTCATTAGCGACAACGGCCGCCCGTTCCCCCGCTGCAAAACGACGATCTACAACAGCGGCGTCAAGACGCCGTTCATCGCCCGCTGGCCGGGACAGATCAAGCCGGGCAGCACCTGCGAACAGCTCGTAAGTACCGTCGATCTGGCTCCGAGCTTCTGTAAGGCAGCCGGTGTCGAAGTCAGCGAGACTTTTCAGGGCGTTTCGATCCTGCCCCTGTTCAAGGATCCGACGGTTCCGGTCCGCGAGTACATTTTCGCCGAGCACAACTGGCACGACTACGACGACCATCAGCGGTCCTGCCACTCACTTTACTTCAATTACATCAGGACCGAGTACACCGATATTCCCCAAATGCCGCCGGCTGATGCCGTGAAGAGCGTTACGTTCCAGAAAATGCGCGAACTGCACGCGAAGCACGAGCTGAATGAGCACCAGGACTTCGCGTTCGAGACACCCCGTCCGGGTGAAGAACTGTACGATGTGCTCAACGATCCGCACGAGCTGAATAATCTGGCCGATGACCCGAAGTATCAGGGCCAGCTCGAAAAGCATCGGGAGCGACTGAATCAGTGGGTGGAGGAAACTGCCGACGAAGTTCCGACGGAACGCCGCCCGGACGAGTTTGACCGGGAAACCGGGGATCGGCTGCCGCGAAATAAACAGGGATAACGTCATCCTGAGATCGGATGACACTGACTTCGCCGGTGTGGGGGCCCCAATGGCCTCTATTTTCTGAAAGCACTGGCAAAGCCGGTGGCATCCGGCGGAAGAAACAGCGATAACACTTCTGTGCACGGAAGCGTGCGCCCTGCGTGGCTTCTGAAGCGAAAGATCCGGTCGTCGACTCTGAGGTTCTTTCGCTCAGGTCAGGATTCGTGAATAGTCCGCCCCAGCCGAACGCCGATCAGTAATCAGCCCGGATTTGCTCGAAAAATCCGCGGATGGCTGCATTGATCATTGATTGGGCAGTCGTTATCCTGTGTCGTTCCAATGCAGAATCAGTGAATTTCCCCTGCCGGTTGCTTGTTCGGGCAGGTGGGCCGTATATTTTTCCACCATCAGGTGGCGGTAATATCTTGCCACCATGAGGTGGCGGTGTAGATCTCCCATAGCGAAGTGGTCAAAATGGCAGTAGAGATTGTTCAGCGGACATCGGTCGCGAAGAACGAAACCTTCGAACCGCAGTGGTATTACATCGATGGCGAAGGCCAGGTGGTCGGTCGTTTTGCGTCTGCGATCGCAATGGTGCTGATGGGTAAGCATAAGGCTACGTACACGCCGCACGTGAATACGGGCGATTTCGTGATCGTGACCAATGCCGACAAGGTCCGGTTCACCGGTCCGGAAGCCGCTCACGAATCGCACCCGAACTTCACCACCAAGATGGCGGAGAAGGAATACCAGCACTACACGGGTTACCCGAGCGGTCGCAAAGTGACCACGGGCGAGCAAATGCTGGAGAAGCATCCCGAGAAGATCCTCGAAGAAGCCGTTCGCCGGATGCTGCCGAAGAACAAGCTGGCCCGCAAGATGCTTGATCGTCTCAAGTTGTACACGACCAGCGAGCATCCGCATCAGGCTCAGCAGCCGCAGGCTCTTCCCGAGCACCTGCTGACCCGCTGCAAGAAGTAGTTGAGATCACGATCGACCGGGCTCGCCGCCCGGTTCCGCCTCAGAATATATCGTCTCCATATAAGCAGTCAGAGATTCGGAAGAGATCCGTATGAGTACCGATCAACCTCAAGATGACAACGAACAGCTGTCCGCTGCCAACGACGAGCAGGCGACTGCCGGCGAAGAACAGTCGGCTGCCAGCGAAGAACAGTCGACCGCCAGCGAGCCGTCCGCCGCCAGCGAACTGCACAACTCCGCGGAAGGCAAGGAACCGGAAACGGTTGCACAGACCGGAGAAGCCGGTGAGCAGGGAACCGAAGACGTTCCTCAGCTGACTCTCGGCGGCGCTGCGGAAGCCGGTTCGGAAGAAGTTGGCGAAGAGCCCAAAGAATACGTTGCTCCGACCATTCGTGGTCGTATCGACAAGTTCGGGACCGCGATCGGCACCGGTCGCCGCAAGACAGCCGTCGCTCGCGTTCGCCTGAAAGAAGGCAGTGGCAAGTTCACCGTTAACGGTCGCGAAATGGAAGAGTTCTTCTGTCTCGAACGGGACCGCAAGATGGTGCTCGCCCCGCTGAAGGCTGTCGATGAAGATAAGAAGGTCGACATCTGGGTCAAAGTTCATGGTGGTGGACTGACCGGTCAGACCGGAGCCGTTGTTCTCGGCATCGCTCGTGCTCTGCAGGCCAAGAACGAAAGCTATCATCCGACACTGGCCGAAGGCGGCTTCCTGACCCGCGACGACCGAATGGTCGAACGTAAGAAGTACGGTCTGGCCAAAGCCCGCCGCAGCTTCCAGTTCTCCAAGCGTTAATCGACTCTGGCATTACGCCAGGCGATCCCGCTGGACAACTCAATTCACGACCGACAAATCCCCGACCAATCCGTCGGGGATTTGTTGTATCTGGACTGCATTCCGGACATTCTCGCAGTCACCAGGGGAACCGCACCGGCTCGGTCGGTCCTCCCCGTCTGATCGAACGCTCCTCCGATGGGACCAGTTGAGTAGGGAAGGACTTCAGCATGTACAACACGCTTCTCCTGCCGGATTTGCGCTTGATGCTGATCGAGAACGACGAGCAGGCGATGAAAGAGTTCTGCGAAGTTCTCATTCCCGCTGTCTCCGCCGAGTTACTGGCCGAACTCACGCCCGCCGAAGCTCTGCTCGTTCTGTCCAAGGTCAATCTCGAGCGTCGAGCCGAGATTTTCGGCTATCTGCCGCTCCCCTTCCAGGTACTGCTGGTCGGACAGATGGACCGATCGTCGCTGAGTCGCCTGATTGAAGAGATGGCCGCGGATGACCGCGTCGACCTGCTGGAGTGTCTTGATCCTGGACAGGTTGAAACGCTACTTCCGTTGATCGCCCAGGCGGAGCGGGCCGACATCCGGAAACTGCTCTCGTATCCGGAAGGCTCGGCCGGTTCGATCATGACAACCGAGTACGCCTCGCTGCCGAAGGACATCACCGTCCGCGACGCATTCGAGCGACTGCGCGTTCAGGCTCCCGATCGAGAGACGATTTACTACATCTACATCATCGACGATAAGCGGCGACTGCTTGGCTTCCTCTCGATGCGCAAACTGATTCTGGCCAAGCCGAATCAGTTGCTTGTCGACATCATGCAGCAGGACGTCATCTCGGTCCGCGTCGACGATGATGACGAGTTCGTCGCCAATGAACTCAACCGCTATGGCTTCATCGCGATTCCGGTTGTCGATAGCGAACAGCGGCTGGTCGGGATCGTCACACACGACGATGCCGCCGACGTCCTTCGCGAAGAAGCCGAGGAAGACCAGCATCGTCTGGCAGCCGTCGAACCACTCGAAGACTCGTACCTCTCGACCTCGGTGTTGATCCTCGCTCAGAAGCGGGGCGTCTGGCTGTTCTTTCTCCTCGGAGCGGCTGTTCTCACCGCGTGGGTGCTGCAGTTCTTTGAAGGGTCCGGCGAACAGAGCTGGATCATCATGTTCCTGCCGCTGGTTCTGGCCAGTGGCGGCAACGCGGGTTCGCAGTCGGCTGCTCTGGTGATCTCCGCACTGGCCCGGGAACACTCGCGCACCAAGCGAGCCGATGCCGTGCGGATTCTTTCGCGCGAGCTGGCTCTGAGTGGAATTCTCGGAGGTTCCGTCGCCTTTATCTCGTTCTTCTGTGCCTGGCTGCTGACCGGGAGTCTGTACCCCGCGACGGTCGTCTCACTCACCGTGCTTTTAGTCGTGGTTATGGCTGCCGTCACCGGCGCGGCACTGCCGATCATCGTGCAGTCGTTCGATGCCGACCCGGCTTATATGTCGACCCCGCTGATCGCCGCCATGGTCGATGTGATTGGCGTGATCATTTACTTCAACGTCGCCTACCTTGTATTCGGGCACTATCCGCATTGAATGCGGTCGCGACGCAGCCGGTCGATGAATTTTTGATCAAGACTGCAACTCTGCGACCGTCTGCTCTGCAGAACAGATCAACATCACGGTATAAGAGAATCAACGGACGTTCGTCCGGCTCTCTGCAGGAACGAACAACCGCGTAGTCATGCAGCAATCGACTCTGGCGATGTGTAGTTCCCGTTTCTTCTGGCGTATCTTTTCCACGCACGTGGCTGTCATCGTGCTGTGTACGCTCGGGTTGTCGTTCACGGTGTTCCGGGGCTACCGGCAGATCATTGAAGATCGCTTTCAGGCCGAGACCGAAGACCTTTCGGAAATCCTCGCCGAATCGGGCCGGGAACGCATTCTTGGCGACCGGGAACTGCGGCCGACCGATCCGTTCTATCACATCGCGACCTCGCGGGGGAATCGCCATCATCTGTTCGATGCCGATCAGGAACTTGTCGCAACCACCGTCGACGAGGAATCGCGCGGCGAGATTCGCCTCAGCTCTCTCCACGATCAGCTGAACGCCGATCTCGATGTGACCTCACGGATGGTCGGCAACGGAGAGCGGGGTCCGTATCAGTTGACCGTCCGCCGTCTCGTCGAAAATGGCGAGACCATCGGCTACCTGCAGATGGAAGCCTCTCGGGCAGAGCTTCAGTCTCAACTGCAAACGCTGTCCCATCTGGTCTGGGCCATCGCGACAGCCGTCTGCCTGATCGGTGTCGCTCTTTCGCTGATCGTCGTGTCGCGGATCATCAAGCCGGTTGAAGAACTGACGCAGGCCGCCCAGGCGATTGCCGACGGACGCTGGTCGCAGTCGGTTTCGATCGACAGCAAGGACGAACTGGCGACATTGGCAGAAGCCTTCAATGAAATGAGTCGCGAACTGGCAGCTCATATCGCGGAGCTTCAACAACAGGGCCACCAGCTTCGGGAGAACAGCGAACGACTGGCGACCGTTCTCGGCGGAATGATCGAGGGCGTGATCGCTGTCGATTCCGCCGATCGCATTCTGTTCGCCAACGATGCCGCGTTCAAGATGATCGACTTCGTCGGCCGCCGTGTTGTCGGACGCCCGTACTGGGAAGTGCTGCGGAACACCGACGTTCAGAATGTCGTTCGCGATGTGCTCGCCGATCAGTATCAACTCAAACGGGAAATCGAACTCCCGCGTTCCCAGAGTCGCGTTGCCTTCATCGCCTCCCGGCTGCCGGGCGAACCGTGTCCCGGCGTCGTGCTCGTGCTGCACGATGTCACCGAACTTCGCCGCCTCGAACGGATCCGCTCCGAGTTCGTCTCCAACGTCGGACACGAACTCAAGACGCCGCTTGCCGCCATTCAGGCCTGCACCGAAACACTGGCCGATGGAGCCATTGAAGATCCGAAGCACGCGGTGCACTTCCTCAGCCAGATCACCGATCACGCCGACCGGCTGCATAAGCTGATTATCGACCTGATGGAGCTGGCCAAGATCGAATCGGAAGAAGACGCCTTCCGGCTCGAAGAGATCGACATCGGCGTGCCGATTCAGGAAGCGATCGACGAACACCAGTCAGTCGCCCGGGCTCGCCAGATCACCATCGTGGCCAAACCGACCATCGAGGAACTGCTCGTCAAAGCCGATCTCGATGGCGTCCGCACGATCGTCAATAACCTGCTCGATAACGCCCTCAATTACACCCCGGCTGGGGGACAGGCTCAGGTGGCGTGGTGGGCGGATGGCGATGAGGTCGCGATTACGGTTTCCGATACCGGAGTCGGCATCGAACCGAATCATCTGAAACGGGTCTTCGAGCGGTTCTATCGTGTCGACTCGGCTCGATCGCGCGACGCGGGCGGCACCGGTCTCGGTCTGGCGATTGTGAAGCACCTCTGCCAGTTCTTCTCGGGAACCATCACCGTCGACAGCGAACTCGGCAAGGGGACGACCTTCACCATTCGCTTCCCGCTCGTCTCGACCAACGACTCGGCCTCTCTGCCGGTGCCGAGCCGGTCCAGTTCCTAGCACTATGGAACCCCAACGACTCCGCGTGCTGACGATGATGGAGTTTCCCACCGCTCTCGGCGGGGAACGCTCGCTCCTGTCGGTCGCCGGGCAATTACGGGAGCAGATCGAGTTTTCCATTCTCGCCCCACCCGGCGGCGAACTGCAGACGTTGCTTGAAACACGAGACCTGCAGCACCTCCCCTTCTCTGTGCGAACGGAAGCGGGTGTCCGCCGCAGCGATGAAGAACTGCTCCGCGAACTCCAGCCGCTCATCGAGGGGAAACGTTTCGATCTCCTCCACGCGAACAGTGTAACGCTCGGTCGCTTCCTCGGACGACATCGCGATCAGTTCGATCTCCCCGTCACGGCTCATCTCCGCGATGTGATGAAGCTGTCGAAGACCGCAATCCGGGATCTCAGTTCTCTCGATCGTCTGATCGCCGTTTCCGGTTTCGTTTGCGATTACTATCTGAAACTCGGCGTGGAACCCTCGCAGATCGTCCGCATCTACAACGGCATCGATCCGGTGAGCGAAGAAACACCCTGCGATATTCGCAAGGAGATCGGCTGTGGTCCCGAAACGAAACTCGCGGCGACGATCGGTCAGATCGGGCTTCGCAAAGGACATGATACGCTCATCGCTGCGTTGCCGAAGATCGCGGTCGCTCATCCTGACTGGCAGTTTCTGATCATCGGCGAACGCTTTTCGGGTAAACAGGAGAGTCGCGACTACTTCGAGTCCCTGCAGGCCGCCGTTCATCAACACGAGTTGACCGCTCGGGTTCACTGGCTGGGAACCCGCAGCGATGTCCTCGGCATTCTGCCTCAGACCGATCTGCTGATCCACCCGGCTCGTCAGGAGCCGTTCGGGCGCGTCCTCCTGGAAGCCGCGATCACGCGAACGGCGATCGTCGCCACCGATGTCGGCGGGTCGCGGGAAATGCTCGACGACACCGCTCTGCTCGTCCCGCCCGATGATCCGGCTGCCCTCGCCACGGCCTGTCAACAGGTGATGGCCGACGCCAACCTGCGAAGTCAACTGGCCGAGCGAGCCGCGGCACGAATCCGCGAGCAGTTCTCGCTGCAACGAGCCGCGTCGGAGCACCGTGCTCTCTGGGAATCCGTTCTCTCCAGTGGAACGTAACTGGAATGCGAATTCACTTATGAGTATCGTGAAGGCTCACCAGATCACATCATGTTACACATCCAAAGAGGGACGTTCCGTGCTCACTCGCATTCTTGCTCTCTGCGCACTGGCCATGCTGATGGCCGGCTGCAATAACAATCCGACTCCCCAGGGCGAAGCCGGTTCCGGCGGCGACAAACTTCAGATCGCCGTCATTCCCAAGGGAACCACCCACGAATTCTGGAAGTCGGTCCACGCCGGCGCCCGTCAGGCCGCCGAGGAAGCGGGCAATGCGGAAATCATCTGGAAAGGCCCGCTGCTCGAAAACGACCGCGACGGACAGATCAGCGTCGTTGAAGATTTCATCGTCAAAGATGTCGACGGCATCGTGCTGGCTCCGCTCGATTCCTCCGCCCTCATCGACAGCGTGCTGCACGCCTCGGAAGAAGACATTCCGGTCGTGATCTTCGATTCCGGCCTGGCCGATGAATCGTCGATCGTCAGCTATGTCGCCACCGACAACTACCGCGGCGGCCAGCTTGCCGCCGAACGCCTGGCCGAGTCGCTCGACGGTAAAGGCGAAGTCGTCATGTTCCGCTACAACCCCGGCAGCGAAAGCACCGAACAGCGGGAAGAAGGTTTCCTCGACAAGCTCAAAGCCGACTATCCGGACATCAAGGTCATCTCGTCCGACCAGTACGCCGGCACCACGCCCGAGTCGTCGCTGGAGAAAGCGACCGAAGTCCTCGACAAGTACCGCGATGAAGTCGACGGCGTCTTCGCCGTCTGCGAACCGAACGCGACCGGCACCCTCGGCGCTCTGCGGGAACTCAACCTGCTCGGCGAAGTGAAGTTCGTCGCCTTCGACCCGAACCCGGATCTGATCAACGCCCTCGAACAGGGGAACGTCACCGGAATCGTCCTGCAGGATCCGGTCACGATGGGCTATCAGGCCGTGAAAACCCTGCTCGCCAGCATCAACGGCGAAGAAGTCGACAAGCGAATCAAAACCGGAGAGTACGTCGCCACGCCGGAGAACCACGAAGAAGAACAGATGCACAAGCTATTGCACCCCGTCCAGGTCGACTAAGTACGACGGGTGCCATGCCCACGCTCGCGTGGGCATGCTGTCCGAAAGGGTCACTCCGAAAGATTCGACGCAGCCGCTGAATCAGCGATGTTCCATGGAAGTTGAAATCAACGGCCCGCGAAGCATGGACCCCGCATTCCCCCTCACCCTAACCCTCTCCCCCGGCGGGGGCGAGGGGACTGCTGTGTGGTAACGACTTAAGGCCCCACCTGCGTCAAACGGCAGCCTCCCACGGCTGCGCCGCCCCGATAGCGGAGCTATCGCGGCCACCCCTGAAACCTTACCCATTGTTGAACGAGTCACTCATGAGCAATCGAGTCGCCATTGTCACCGGAGCAGCCAGTGGGATCGGACTGGCGACCGCGCAGCTGCTGGCTGAAGAGGGCTGGCAGGTCGTCACCTGCGATCTGCATCCGCGGCCCTCTGGGACGAAGGAGATCCCCAACTGGAAAGAACATCTGCTGCTCGATGTGACCGATGTGTCCCATCTGCAGGGACTCATCGACACGGCGGCCCGGCACGGCGAGATTCATGCACTCGTGAACAACGCCGGCGTCAATCATGTGGGGGACATCAGCGAGATCGCCGAGAAAGACTGGGACCGCACGCTGAACACAAACGTGAAGGCGGCCTTCTTCGCGATTCAGGCCGTGCTGCCGCACTTCCGGAAGCGGGGCGGCGGCGACATCGTCAATATCGCCAGCAATGCCGGGCTGCTGCCGCGAGCTCACGATCCGGTCTATTCGATCAGCAAGATGAGCCTGGTCAGCCTGACGAAATCGGTCGCACTCTGTCTGTCGAAAGACAATATTCGCGCGAACTGCATCTGCCCGGGGCCTGTCAAAGATACTGGAATCATCAACGCCGACCTGGCAGCAGCCGAGGATTCCGAGGCGACGGCTCAGTCGTTCATCGCCGCCAGTCCGCTGGCAGCCGCCCAGGGACGCATGGTGACGCCGGAGGAAGTCGCGGCCTCGGTGTTGTACCTGCTGTCGGACGCCGCCCGGATGATCACCGGCACCGCAATCGCCATCGACGGCGGCAAATCGCTCGGCGTTCCCCCGAAGCGGTAAGTTCCTGCCGGAGAGACGATTGACGCGACGGCGAATTCGCCGTAAATTGGGACCCACACGGGCAATTGGCACAGCTGGCTAGCGCGCTACCTTCACACGGTAGAGGTCACAGGTTCGAGTCCTGTATTGCCCACTTTTGAAGCTCCAAACCGCAAGGGTTTGGAGCTTTTTTCGTTGAACCGTCATGACCGTTTATCAAGTTGTTCAATCACGTCGATGATCTGCGAGACATATCCTCTTGTCTTGTCGAGATCAAGCTGTGATCCATTTGCATGGGCGAACTCATTGCGCTCGTCGAGCGCAAGGACAATGCGACGATGGATTGGGTCGCCGATGAACGGTCTAATTTTGTCAATTACTAGTCGTTCGTTCGGGTAATTGCCCGTCCAGAAATCCGCTTTCTCCGTGACGGGAGAATAGAACTTGCCTTTTCGATCTTTAACTTTGGTTAAGTCTGCATTGAACTCTTGGAGGCGCCGATTGACGATCCAACCCTGCAAATAGTCCATGCAAAGTGCCCACGCATTTACGATTGTCGCCCTAAACGCCTCCACCCGAAGGCACTGAAGCATTTCGAGGTAAAACGCGTTGTGGCCGATGATCTGAGTCAGATTTTTCACACGCGCCGATATCGCATCGTCGTTGAGCACCGCCACATTCAATCTTTCTGTCTCATGCATCAGTGAGTTTCTTGCAGATTTAATATGCAAGAGGATCCCTTCAAAGTGCTCGTCACCGACAACACCATTCCCGAGTCGCTGCCTTGCTGACTGCAAGTGTGCATGAGTTATTGAAAGCTGCAATCGCTCAGTGTAACGCATGCAATTTTCAACGGTTCCCCGAAGGTAATCTCCCCAACCGAGCTTTCTTTGGATCTGAATTGCGCCGTCGAGTACTTGAAACAAATAATAATAGTCGTGTACACGATACTCCCGCATTGGTGCTCCTATTGAACGGGTGACGAATCGCTCGAAATTCCGGGTTCGCCCTGCGTTTTTCAGTCCCCAAGTTTAAGGTTGGACAATTGTAAACGTACGAGATAATTCCTGCACCACACACCGACGCAACGAGGACGGCGAGCTCATAAAGGTCAGTTCAACGCTCCATCTCTTCACCTCTCTTGTCCCAAACCCCGCTCACACACTACAGTCCGCAGATTGAGCCGGTCTGTTGGGGATCGGGGCTGTTTGTGAGGTTTTCTGTCGTCGCCAAGTCGTTTTCATGAATCAGATTGCGCTATTGGGGGCGACCGGCTCGATTGGCACCAGCTGTCTGGATGTCGCTCGCGTGCATGGCGATGCCGTCCAGGTGTTCGCGGTTTCGGCGAACGGCAGCTGGCAGAAGCTCGCGAAGATCTGCCACGAATTCCAGCCGAAAATCGCGATTCTGGCCGATGAATCGTGCCGCCCGAACGTGAAGTTCGACGAGTTCCCCGCTGGCACTGAGGTCCGCTTTGGAGCCGAGGCTCTCTGCGAAGTTGCCGCCGATGACCGGGTCGATACCGTGGTCGCGGCCATTGTCGGAGCAGCCGGGCTGGGCAGCTCGCATGCGGCTGTGAAAGCCGGCAAGCGGGTCGCGATCGCCAATAAGGAAACCCTGGTGGTCGCCGGGCCGATCATCATGCAGGCGGCTGCCGAATCGGGGAGCGAACTGATCCCCGTCGACAGTGAACACTCGGCGATTTTTCAGGCGTTGCTGGCCGGTCGGAAAGAGGATGTCGCTCAGATCGTGCTCACCTCCAGCGGCGGGCCGTTTCGGGAGAAATCACGGGACGAAATCGCCTCTGCGGGCCCGAAAGCGGCTCTCAAGCACCCGACCTGGGACATGGGGCCGAAGATTACCATCGACTCGGCGACGCTGATGAACAAGGCTCTCGAAGTGATCGAAGCCCGGTGGTTGTTCAATTTACAAGCCGAGCAGATCGATGTCGTCGTGCATCCACAGTCGATCGTCCATTCGTTCGTCGAATACCGCGATGGCTCGGTGATTGCTCAACTCTCGCCGCCCGACATGCGACTGCCGATTCAATATGCGTTGTCGTATCCCGAACGCTGGGAAGCAGTTGCGCCGCGATTTGACTTCAAATCGGCGCAGAGTCTTGATTTCGTGCCCCCGGATCTCGAAAGATTTCCCGCACTTCAGCTCGGTTTCGACGTAGCCAGACAGGGCGGAACCTCCGGAGCGGTCCTCAACGCCGCCAACGAGATTGCCGTTTCACGGTATCTTCAGGAGGAACTTTCCTTCTATGATATCGCCAACGTCTGCCGGGAAGTTCTGTCCCGACACACATTCCACGCTTCTCCCTCACTGGAAGAATTAGTCGCGCTCGATGACTGGGCGCGTAAGGAGACAACTCAGTGGCAACCCTAATCGCTGCCAGCGTCCTCGCGGTCAGTCTGAGCAGCATTCAGAATATTCTCATCGTCGCGCTTGGACTCGGGCTCGTCATCTTCTTTCACGAACTCGGCCACTTCGCCGTCGCCAAATGGTGCAACGTCAATGTCGAACGCTTCAGCATTGGCTTCGGCCCGATTCTCCTTTCCTGGAAATGGGGCGAAACCGAGTACGCACTCTCGCTGATTCCCTTCGGCGGCTATGTGAAGATGCTCGGCCAGGACGACGCCGATCCTTCGCAGCTGACCAGTGAAGAAGTCGCGGAAGACCCGCGTTCCTACATCGCCAAAAACGTGCCGCAACGGATGGCGATCATCTCCGCCGGCGTGATCATGAACATCATCACCGGCATGCTGTTCTTCGCCTACGCCTTCCAGGTCGGCATTCAGGTTCCGCCTTCGGAGCTTGGCACCGTGATTACCGGCAAACCCGCGTGGAAAGCCGGGATGCAGGAAGGCGATCGCATCACAAGCATTAACGGCCGCGATGCCAGCACCTTCGGCGACATCATCCGGGCGACGGCTCTCAGCTCCTCGGATTACCTCGATGTCGAAGCGGTTCGCTACACCGGCGAAACCTTCACCGCCCGCATCTATCCGGAAATGAATGGCACCCGCCGTGAAATTGGCGTCGAACCGATTCGTGGACTTCAGCTGATTCCGGCTGAACTGGCCCCCAAGGGGAACGCCACGCTGGCCGGCTCGGCTGCCCGTGGAGCAAAGCCGCCGTTTGAACCGGGCGACCGCATCGTGGCCGTCGACGGGGAAGAACTGAAAGGCTTTGCCGAACTGCAGGACACGCTTGCCAAAAAGCGGGACCAGACCGTCACGTTCCGTGTGACTCGCGGTCAGAAATCCAGGGATGAGCTCGATATTACGGTAGAGCCGCAGGGATTCCGTACGCTCGGATTGTGGATGGACATCGGCCAGACCGAAGCGATTCAGGTTGGTTCCCCGGCTGAAAAAGCGGGCTTCAAGCTCGAAGACAAGATTGTCCGGATCGAAGACCTCGATGTCGGCAAGGATATCAACCCGCTGACCCTGCCGGATTTCTTCGCCGAGCGAGCCGGTCAGGAAGTGAAAGTCGTTGTCGTCCGCGAAGAAAAGGGATCGGGCGCGAAGAATCATGAACTGACCATCGTCCCGAGCGAGACGCCGGGCTGGATTGAACGTCCGAGCTCCCCGAATGCCCCGCTCTCCGTCCCCTCGATCGGCGTGGCGTTTCATATCATTCCGACCGTGTTGAAGGTCGAAGAAGGCAGCCCGGCGGAAGGCAAAATTCAGGCCGGCGATCAGATCGCTCAGGTCGAACTGGTCCTGCCGGAAGGAACCAAGGAAGCCGACATCCTCGGCACCCTCGACCCGGTCACGCTGCAGCTCGATGACTCGAATCGCAACTGGGCTTACGCCTACTGGAAGATGCAGGAAGCCAACAGCCGCAATGTTCGTCTGAAGCTGAGCCGCACCGGCGAACAGGCGACGACCGTCACGCTGCAGCCGGTTCGTTCGGAAGAATGGTATCTGCCGACTCGCGGCATCATGGTGAACCTGCTGGCTGTCGATCAGAAAGCCGACTCTTTCGGCGAAGCCCTGCAGATGGGCGTGACGCATTCGAAGAACTCGGCTCTCGACATCTTCCTCACGCTGCGAAATCTGGTGACGCAGAATCTGAGCGTGAAAGAACTGCACGGCCCGATCGGCATCGCCCGCGTGGCCTATCAGGTGTCTCAGCAGGGGCTGGCGGAACTCTCGATGTTCCTCGGCTTCCTGAGCATCAACCTCGCCGTGCTGAACTTCCTGCCGATTCCCGTCCTCGACGGCGGCCACATGGTGTTCCTGTTCTACGAGGGAGTCACCGGGAAGAAGCCGAGCGAACGCGTCCTCATCGCCGCCACCTACATCGGCATGGCCTTCGTGCTGAGCCTGATGGTGCTAGTGATCTTCCTCGACGTCTTCGTACACGGGTTCTAATCCACAACAGTAGATCCCCGTAGCAGCGGCGTCCCAACGCCGATTAGACGTGACAAATTTCAGGGCGTCGAACAGTCATGAACTCATGGCTGCTTCGACGTTTTTTTATGCGCGACGCCGTTCGACATGACAACACGCAATCGGTGGCAAGATGCCTCCGTTACCGATAGGCGGATTCGCTGTTGAGATGATTCCCTTCTAACCCGAATCGTAGCGGCGGCAACTTGCGCAGGATGCCGCCGATTGCGTGTGTCATGTTTCAAGCCAGGTGAAGAGATTCTGTGGGACCGAGATGCCAGTCGTCTTTTCGAAGCTCTTCCAGCCCGGGCAGGCGTTGACTTCCAGAATGCGGAGGATGCCGTCCGCGTCGTACATCAGGTCGACGCCGCCAAAGACCACGCCGGTGGCCTCGCAGGCCGCCCGGGCCAGTTCGGCTTCATGGCTTTCCAGGTCATGAGGGTGGGCGATCCCCTCCTGAGCGGCGTTGGTGCGGAAGTCGTTTACGGCGCTGCGGCGAATCGCGCCGAGCGGCTGCCCGCCGATCATCATGACGCGCAGATCTTCCCGAGCTTCCGAGAGAAATTTCTGAACGAAGAGTACTGCTCCGATCTGCTCCCACGCCTGAAACACCCGACGTGCGGTTTCGAGATCCGTGACACGAATCATCCCCCGCCCTTCGGCTCCGAACAACGGCTTGGCGACGACATCTCGTCCCAGTTCTTCGAAGGCGACGAGAGCCTCCTCTGCGGTTTCGCAGCTGATGCTTTCCGGCACCGACAACCCTGCGGCGGCACATCGCGACAGCGTGAGAAACTTGTCGATGGCACACTCAATCGCTTTGGGGGGATTGATCACTCGAACGCCCTGCTGCTCCAGTGTCCAGAGAAGATCCATTCGCCAGATCACCTGTTCGAGCGAACCGGGCGGCATGGCCCGCACGAGGCAGACGTCATAGTCTGTCAACTGCCGTGGAGGATCGTTTTCGGAGAGCGTGCAAACGGAAATTGATCCGGTCGACAGGCGGCATCGCAGTTGATCGAGCGTGAAAACATCGCAGTCATGCCCGCGGCCGTGTGACGCCGCGAACAGTTGTCGATTGAAGTAGCTCTCAGGCTGGCCAAGGACGAGGACACGCATTGCTCAACGAGCCTTCGTCATGCGACCACGCAGCGTGATCCAATCGTAAATCAACGCGAACACCACGAGCAGGATGCCAATGACGATCAGCCATGAAAACGGATTATCGAGGTGAATTCCGAGCGGCGGCGCGGCGGCGCGGGGCTGTCGTTGACCGGGCAACAGCTGCGTCAGGTTCGACTCTTCTCGGTCGAAAAAGTTCACGGCAAAGGTGCCGATCTCGGTCTCGCCGTCCTGGACGGTGTAAAGTCCGACTTCGCGGCGGGGTGGGATCTCGATCGATTCCATGCGAATCAGAGACTTCTCCGTTCCCTCGTGCACCAGCAGCAGATCATTCTCGGCATCGAGCGAAGCCGGTTCGAGCGTGAGCGGAATCGATTCTTCCAGATGAAAGTTCCAGCGGCGAAAGCCCGGCTGACTGTTGCGACATTGTTCGATCAGATTCGTCCAGAAAATCGGCCAGTCCGGGCTCTCGGTGAGATTCGAAGCGGCCAGATCGATATTCATGATGTAGGCATTGGCGGCCGTTCCCGTCTTCTGTCCAAGCAGAAATGTCGATCCCGCGCTGACCAGCGGAACCAGACCATCAGGGGGAGGCTGAACCCCGCCCCAGACGACCCCCCCCAGAACGATTTCGTTCATCAGCGGATGCTGCTTTTCAACCAGATACGGACCGACGAGCATCTTTCCGGTTTCGTCTACGGTCCCCGGATTCAACGGCCCCATTCCCAACCACCACAGGGAACGTTCGGCTGGTGGGGAATCGACGGCCGGCGCCACAATCAGATCCGCGTCGCCCGGGTTTCCGAGCTGGGCTTGGGGCAGCACGCCGAGAATCCGTTGAATCGGCTCGAAGGCCGAGTGATCGGAAGGCAGCGTCAACGCCACTGTCACGAGGCGGACTTCCGGCTCCATAAGAATCAGTTGGTGATCGATTTCAAGCGGATCATTCTCCGCCTCGGCGGTGAGTCGCAGCTGTCCAAGCCCCCCGGGAACAGTCCACTGAAGAGCCGTGTCACGCCCCGGCGTCAGGTCCACGGTCTCTTCGATGACTTTGTGGTCGCCCGCTACGCCCGCCAGCTGAACCTCCTGCTCGTCTTCTCCGAAGTTGACGAGCCGAACGTAAACGGTTCCTTCTCCGGTGTCCGCATCAAACATCCAGCGAGCTGTGGTGATGGCGACGTTGCCGAGTTTCCGGCCGAAGGAGACCGTTTCCATCCGCTCCGGAACCGGCACGGCCTCGCCGGGAAGATGATCGGTCAGAAAGACGAACCTCCCCTCCTCGCCGGCCAGCTGAGCTCCCAGGTCCCAGGTGGAGGCGAAGTCGTGTGCGGGAGCCTGAGGCTGCCATTCTTTCAATGCGTTCAGCATCTCCGGCCACTCGGCTCGGGGGCCGGCCAGCAGCGTTGGTCGCAGTCCGCTTTGCAGAACAGACACCACGCCGCCTCGACCGATGCTCTCTTCCTGTTCGCGAATCCATTCCAGAGCGCGTTCCCGGCTTGATTGTCCGGAACTGACAGCCGCCATGGACGCGGAATCGTCGAGGACAAGAACGAGGTGGTTCCGTGTGAGATTTTCATTGCTGCGGGGATCGGCCAGCAGCAGGGAGATCAGCAGCGCAGCCAGCAGTTCCAGAATGAGGGATCGCGTAATCGGCAATCGTTCGCGGCGGCGACCGGGGGAGTCTTTCTTGGTTTCCTGTGTCCAGAGATGCAGCCCGGCCACCTGCAGCGGCGGAAAGCGACGATGATAAAGATGGATGATCGCGATGACGGGTAAGGACAGCAGGCCGAGCAATCCCCAGGGATTGGCAAAATACATTCTTCATCCCCTGTGTTACCCGGATGCAAACTCTGCGAAATGGATCGACTTGAACGTTTACCCGATGACTGGAAAGCACCCGCGACGGTTTGTCCGGAATGCGTTATCATTTCCGACAAACCTTTGAGTCCGTTGATGACAAACCGCCACCCCGCGGCTGCGACCAGGTGATCATTCATGATGTCGTACACCATCCGTCCGGCGGAAACAACTAACGAACGTCGGCAGGCGTTAATGCTGCTGATGCACGAAGCGGATCGGCCGTCGCCCGACGAGGACATCGCTGAGGCACTGAAACAGGCCGATCGCGGCGAGATCGATTTGTCGCATCTTCTTATCGCTGCGGCCGACGAACAGGAGACGGAACGGAAGTTCGTTATTTTCGGCTCGATCCTGATGATTGTCCAGCCTGACGCCACCGGCCTGACCTGGGCTCCGATGCTTTGTGACGAGATCGCGACACGAAAAGACTCTGCGGCGATCCACAACGCGCTCATTGAAGCGGAAGTGCAAAGAGCCCTGGAAGCCGGTTGCACGTATCTGCAGGCCAGTGTCGGCTTGAAACAGGACGACCGGGCGGCGAGTCTGCTGAGGAATGGGTTCGTGGAACTGGGCAACATGGCTTTCATGCAGCGGCCATGCCCACGCGGCCTACAGAGCCTATGGCGATCCAGCGACAGCGGATCCGACGTCGAGCTCATCCCCTACTATCTGGCGATCAACGACGAGCAGCTGGCCACACTCATCGAGCAGACCTACGAAGAATCGGATGACTTCCCGGAGTTGCAGGGATATCGGACCGGCCTGCAGGCCGTTTTGTCACATCGAGAACAGGGAGAGTACCAGCCGAATCAGTGGTACGTCATTCGCACGAACAGGGAACCCGTCGGCGTGCTGTTCTTTTCCGGTCACGAAGAGGTGGGACAGGTCGAGTTAATCTATGTGGGAATCATTCCCCGATTCAGGAAACAGGGGATCGGAAAAAAAGCGATTGCACTGGCGTTGAGTCGGCTGGACGGCGAAAAGAAAACCGTCTTTCTCGGCGTCGACATCAGAAACCGGCCTGCAGTAAAGGTTTACAATTCGCTGGGCTTCATCTCCATCACGACTCAGCGCGTCTTTTATCGAATGGTGCAAAAACAGTAGCGGGAAACCCACCATGTTTTGGACATCGACCGAGAGTCCACTTCAGCGACTGCAGATGCTGCAATCTCATACCGTGGAAGACCTTTCGCACTGCCGCCGCTGGTCTCCAAAATCTGACCTTCTTAATCTCATTTTTACATTTGACAGACCGCCGCAGATCGATAGGATCAGTCCCGCTGAGTGAGAACTCCTGAGACCTCGCAACGAAGCTTTCCCCGTTCCCGTCGATCGACAAAGAATGGGAATTTTCCGAAAGTTTGCACAGTTTCAGGACCCTCCGGCCGGTCGGCCGGATCAAGCCTTTCCGTCATTATTTTACTTGCCGACGTAATCATCTAACGATCATCAGAATCCAGTCCTGCAGAGCGGTTTTTCTGTTCCTGCCCGCTGGCGTTCTGTTTGCTCGGAACTGAATCCCGGGAAATAGACTTAGCGAACGAGTCTATCAGGGTCACCCGCTGTACAAGGATGTGATTTCAATCACAGTGCTCCCTTGATCTCTGTCTCCGCCTGCGGACAGATTCTCTGAACGGACCTGCCAGGGTCCTGATCGTGGTCGTTGATCATGTCGTACATGGGGACGCACGATGCCACCCGAATGGAGTCATTCGAGCCATGAAGTTTCCACAACTGATAATGAGCCCTGCAGTCGACTGGCCGAACAGTTCCAGCGACGACTGCGAAGTGTCATCGGGGAACTGCGCTACGAAAAATGGTTTCACAATCGCACGACCGCGTCCATTGCAGGAGATGTGCTGACAATCGGGGTGGCCAGTCCATTCCTGATGCAATGGATGCGAAAAGAGTTCCAGCAGCCCGCCATGCTGGCCGCCCGGGAGTCTCTCGGTCTTTCCGCACAGGTTCGGTTCGATGTCGATCCGGCAGCAGCCGCACAACTTGCGGAGATGCAGGCCCGTCTCGACACTGATTCCACAGCAGTAGAGTCGCCGGCCAGTGCGACAGTTCCGCCAGCGACAGTTCCGCTGAACGGAGCGACTCCCGCTAGTGATGCGCGACGGGATCGACCAGCCGCCAATCGCCTCGCGCCGCGTCGACGCCGCTTCGCCAGCCTGGATGACTTCGTCACCGGGTCGACCACGCACGTCGCGCACTCGATCGCCAAAATCGTCGCCGAGCACCCCGGCGAGCAGTACAACCCGCTTTACTATTATGGTGGAGTCGGGATTGGCAAAACGCATTTGCTCGAAGGGATTCACCGCGAGGTTCGGAAGCACTATCCGGACTGGAACGTGTTGTCACTCACGGCTGAAGCGTTCGGCAACTACTACACGAAGGCGCTGCAGGAGCGATCGCTTCCCGCCTTCCGAAAGCGGTTCCGGTCGGTCGATGTGCTCATCGTTGATGACATCGATTTTCTGGATTCCAAGAAGGGATTCCAGGAAGAGTTCTGCCATACGTTGCAGGAGCTGATTTCGTACGGGCGTCAGGTTGTGCTCGCAGCCGACCGGCATCCGCGGATGCTGACGCATGTTCGTCCGGAACTGAGCACCCGGTTTCTTTCCGGACTGGTCACGCGGCTCGAAGCGCCCGATCTGGAAACTCGCAAACAGATCGCATCCCGCCAGTGTATGAAAATGTCTCTGCCGGCCACCGAAGATGCGATCGAGTTCGTGGCGACCAAGTTCTCTCGAAACGTGCGGGAACTTATCGGAGCGCTGAACTGCCTGCAGACTTATCATCATCTGACGAAACGGACCGTCGGCATCACTGCGGCCCGGGAGGTGTTGAAAGATCTCGAACGTGACTGCATGCGAATCGTGCGGGCGACCGATATTCAGCACGCTGTCTGCAATTTGTTTGGTGTGCAACAGGAAGACCTGATCTCACCGCGCCGTTCCCGAAACCTGTCGCAGCCCCGAGCCGTGGCCATGTATCTGACCCGCCAGTGGACACAGGCTGCCTATCACGAAATCGGCAAGCAGTTTGGCGGTCGAAATCACAGCACGGTGATGTCCGCCGAGAAGCGGATGAAAGAAATGCTGGCTCGGAACGAATCGATCCAGATCTCGACCCGTCAGTGGTCGACTCAGGAAATCGTCTCCACACTCGAGGAACAACTGCAGGTCGGCTGACCGCCCGCTCAAGGCGGTCAGGCTTCGGACCGAGAGTTGTCGAGTTCGAGCCGGGGTTCATCCATCCGGAAGGTGAGTACGCCGGAGAGCAGGACGACGCCGGAGATCACAACGAAAATGACATGGTGATTCCAGTCGATGAGATACCCGACCACCGGCGCGAGGAACAACGGTGCCGCCATGCAGACGTTGAGCGTGCTCAGATAATGCGGATGATGTTCTTCGTGGACCAGTTCCAGCACATAGTTGAACATGGTTTTAATCGTCACCGGCGTTAATCCGAGCATCAGGAAGGTGATGGCATACCAGATTCGCTGATCGGGTTCGAGAACTTCCGAGAGTGTGAGCGCGACAAGCGGAACCAGAGCCATGGCGAACGTTTCACAGCGGATCACAATCCGGTAGCCGTAGCGATCGCCGATGTATCCGGTGATCCAGCTGAAGACCCCGACCGAAAGGTTCTGGAGAATGACCCAGATCATCAGGTCTCGCGGCCCCGCATTCAGCACGGAACGTCCCAGCCATTGATAATGCGGGAACAGCAGCATCGTCGACATGAAAAGCATGGCCACGACCGCGACCCGCTGCATCGAACGCTGTTCCCGGAGGGTCCGCCAGACGTTGCGAAACAGTCGTCCCGGATGCGATTCGGCCTGTCCTCTCTCCCCGCGAGGTTCGTGCACGAACCAGAGCAGGAATGACGAGAGGAGAAAGCAGAGCGATGTGACGCCAAAGATGCGGGCGAAGCCGCGGCCATCCGGGAGGGCCAGCCAGTCGGCGAGAAAGAACCAGGCTCCGGCCATCGCGACCAGTGACCCCGCCATTCCGGCCAGCGACATCAGTCGCCCCCGGCGATGCGGTCGGATCAGTTTGCCCTGAAGGGTATTGAACGACAGCTGGTTCACTCCCGTGGTGGCGAAGAACATGGCGTATAGAATCAGAAAGACCACTGGCAGCCACGGCATCGGTTCCCGACCGAGGTTCAGGCAGAGAAACGCCAGGACGCCGAACAGAAACGCCATCAGCATCGAGGTGTTCATCAGCATCCGGGATTTCAGCGGAGCGTTTCGCAGGCTGGCCGACGCCAGCACCGGGGCGACACTCTGGCTGATGCGATTGAGGACCGGCAGACAGCCACGAATCCAGCCGGCTCCGGCGATGGTATCGAGAAAAGCCGGGATGATGACCGTTTCGGTTTTGAAGATCCACGCGAGACGCAGCAGAACGTGGTGAGCGGCCAGAACGAGCAGGTTTCTCAGCTCCCACTTTGCCTTTTCTTCATGCGCATCGACGACGGCATCGGTTTGGCGCAGTACAGCGGGAGGCGGCAACGGGAGGCCCGTCGCTGTTTCGTTCTGACTCATTCCATTACTCTTGGTCTATCGAAGCGATCGCTCGGGAGGCTCCTGATGCGATCGACTGAAGGCGGGAGAACAGCCGCGATCTGACGACTGAAGTGACCTCGAGTCTGAGGAGATCGTCGAACCCTGTCCAGAGTTCAGACTCTTCGGTTAACGATAACGTAACGCAGCCGCCGCAGAATTATAGACCGCTTCCGAGTCGAGACGTCCATGAAACTCACATTCCACGGAGCCGCCGGCGAAGTGACCGGCAGTCAGCATCTGCTCGAATCGCAGGGGCGCAAGATCCTGTTCGACTGCGGCCTGTTCCAGGGGCGGCGAGCCGAGTCGCGTCTCAAGAACGAGAAGTTCGGTTTTGATCCCCGTGATATCGACGTTGTCATTCTCTCCCACGCCCACATCGATCACAGCGGAAACCTGCCACGACTCTATCGCCTCGGCTTTCGCGGCCGGGTCTTCTGCACCCCCGCCACAGCCGACATCGCTGAGATCATGCTCCGCGATTCGGCCAAGATTCAGCAGGAAGATCAGCGATATCTCTCGCGGCACCTTAAACGAGGCCATCCGCCGATTGAACCGTTGTATGACCAGGACGACGTGAACGGCCTGATGGAACTGTTCGAGCCGCTGGAGTTCGATGTGCGTCATGAAATCAACTCCGAGTTTCGGATTCGCTTTCTCAACGCCGGTCACATTCTCGGCTCGGCCATCACGGAAGTCGACCTGGAAGAAGACGGCGACTGGAAACGGATTACGTTCAGCGGAGATCTGGGACGACGTGATCTTCCGCTGTTGCCCGATCCGAGTCCGATCGAACGCTGCGATGTGCTGATCTGCGAGTCGACCTACGGAAACCGGGTGCATCCTCCGAGCAGCGATATCAAGCAGGAACTGCTGCGGATCATGAAAGAAGCTCTCGCCGTTGGCGGCCGTGTGATCGTCCCGGCGTTCGCGCTGGGGCGGACGCAGCAACTCGTCTACTTTTTGAATGAGCTGTACAACTCGGGCCAGCTGCCGCCGATTCCGGTCTTTGTCGACAGCCCGCTTTCATCGCGACTGACTTCGACGTATCGGGACCATCTCGGCAGCATGGACGACGATGTCCAGCGAATGCTCGTCGATGACCTCGACCCCTTTGGCTTTCCCTGGCTGCGTTACATTCAGTCGCCTACCGAAAGCAAGGAGTTGAACGATCGCGAAGGGACGATGCTCATCATCGCATCGTCCGGCATGTGCGAGAACGGACGGGTCGTGCATCACCTCGTTCATTCCATTGCCGAGGAGCGGAACACCGTCGTCCTGATGGGCTTTCAGGCCGAGCATACCGCCGGACGCCGAATTGCGGAGCGACGAAAGACGGTTCGCTTCTTCGACCGCGACTTCCGGCTCAACGCCCACGTCGAGAAACTGGAAGGTCTCTCCGCTCACGCCGATGTGAACGACTTCCGCTGGTGGTTTGAGCAGGCCGTCAACGCCGGTGGAGTCGGACAGGCTTTCCTGGTTCACGGCGAACCCGAAGCCGCCACCGCACTGGCCGACGTCGTAAGAGACTACTGCGACGAAGATCCAATCATCCCTCAACGCGGGGAAAGCTTCGAAGTCTAGAGCGAATCGCTCGCCCGTATGTCCGCATAGACTCGAGTTTTCGCCTGAAACGCGGCAACTTATGCGGACGGAACGGCTACACCATTAAGTGAACTGCTCGAGCAGCAAGTTCAAGATTCGACTGCGGGCGTTTGCAGGAGCAAACTCAGCAGGGCAAGAAAATGGTGCACATGCGACTGCAGGAGAAGCATGAAAATGCTTTGAACTGCCAGGACGAGGCGTCAGCCAGCGATGACTTCACCCTCGACGGCCATTCCCTCGTTGAGGCTTCGGGTGAGAATGACGAGTGGTGATGTGCGTCGTTGGAGGCCGATCAGTTGAACTGGGGGATGACGACGCCGCTGCGGCGTTTCGGGCGGGCCTGAGGCGTGCCGGGTTCCGTCGCGGGGCCCTCGGCTTGAGGATCGTCGATACCGAGGGCGACTTTCAGTTCGATCACAGGCTCCGGATCGAGATAGCGATTAACCAGTGCCTGCGCTTCCTCAGCCTCTTTACGAACCTGGCTGGCGGCAACACGGTTGCCAAGTGCTTCCAGTCGGGTTTCCGCCGCCACGCGAATCAACGTCACCTGCCTGGTGAACAGTTCGGCATTCGGCAGTGTTTCCATCTCTTCGAACAACGCTTTCGGGTCGACCTCCTGCGGTTCGTCGATCAGCTTGCGGATGGCGGCCATCAGTGTGGCTCGTTTGGCCGTTACGCGGAGCAGTTCCGCCTTCAACTGCCCCAATCTTGTCTCGGCTTCGACGCGAGCGGAATCATCGGGCACGGTCAGGTCGATGCTCGCTTCGCTCCCGAGCAGATACGGCACCCGGGCCACGACAACGTCTTCGCTCATTACTTCCAGCTTCACGAGTTCGGTACCAAGTTCCTGAGAAATCTCACTCGACTTGAGTTGAAAGCGGCCGTTGCGATCCGCGAACCGAACCACTGAAGGAACAATCGGTTTCCGCGGCGCCTTCCCATCTTTGTTCTCCGTCTTCTCCGCCGACGGTGCGGCTCTCCACGGAGAAACCAGGACGCGAGCCAGTTGAAAGTCGCGGATGAACTCCCCTCGCGTGCTCACGTGAGTCGCGGACGTTCCGAACCGGCGGGACACCTGATAGGCCATCACTTCCACGCGCCGCCGGGATTGCGGAATCGCGTTGCGAAAGGCCGAATGGATCTGCATCTCGACAAAGGCTCGATTGCGATCGCTAACTTCGAGATACGTCCACGGCAACTCCTGACGCGTAATCAGGTTGCCGTCGCGATCGAAGTACAGCAGCAGGACCTTGAGCATGTCTCCGGGTTCGAGCAGAGCGAACGACTGATCGATCACGCCGAGTTCGCCTCCCATTAACGTCCCGGCGACCACTTTGAAATCAACGTCGCGAATATGCACAACCGCTCCGTAATTCTCCTGCATCACAGCCGCCAGCTCAATCGGCAGCAGCTGATCCGATCGGACGGTTCTGGCTTCCATCTCCAACCACTGGTTGGTCAGAGCAAGCCACCGGCGTGATTCCACGATCCAGTCCCCGGACTGCCTTGAGAGCCTCACCTCCACGGAAGTCGACCCCAGACGATGCAACTCGGGATCCTTCACCGACGTGGTTCTCTCTTCGGGGAATTCATCCCAGTCCTGCCGGGCGTGAACGTCCAGTTTCCATTCGACCGCTTTCCCCCAGCCATTGGCAAGATGACGCACGAGCAGTTCTCGCCAGGTCTCGATTTGGCCGGCGGAGATATCCCGAACGGGAACATACAACTGGATATTGAGCTCGGCAGCCGTCAGCTCAAGGGGGGCCGGCTTCGACCCTGCTGGTACGGTTCTCGGAGTCTGACCGACCACCAGTGCTGGTGTCAGTAGAATAGCGAGCAGAATGAACACGATGCGGACCACAGAAATCGCTCGACTTGAGTGACAGGCGATGTGCGAAGAGGACGGCATTCATGATACACTCCCCGAAGAGTGAGAACGACTCCGAAGTCGAAAGAGAATTCGCAGAGTACAGAACGGAGGAGCAACAGAATGAGACTGGGATTGATCAACTCCGCCTGGGCCCAGGCGGGTCGCGACACGGCCTGGGGCATTCAGAAGACGAAGGAAATTGGCTTCGACTGCATCGACATCTTCGCCGATCCGTTCGATATCGACATTCGCGAACGGCTGCTCATTAAACGGGAATGCGATCGCCTTGAACTGCCGATCGTTTCCGTCTGCTGCGTCGCTGTCGGCCTCATCGATTTCAATCCGAGTGTCCGTCGGTTCCATCTGGAGCGGTGCATTGCCTATCTCGACATGTGCTACGAGTACGAAGCCGAGAATTTACTGCTCGTCCTCGGGGAATACATCTGGAACAAGGAAGTCATTCCCCCCGACGAGCAATGGAATCTCGGGGTGGAAACCTGCCGTGAGCTGGCCGACTACGCCGATTCGCTCGGGCTGAAGATTGCCATGGAACTCGAACCGTTTCCGCTGTCGCTGCTCAACAGTGTCGAGACGATGGACCGGTTTATCCGCGACGTCGACCATCCGGCCTTGCGGGCGAATATCGACATTTCGCATCTGCAACTGGCCGATGTGCAGGCAGACGAACTATCGCGGCTCAAAGGGAAAGCGATCCACGTTCACATTTCTGATTGCGATGGCAAAGTGCACGGCGACCTGCCGCCCGGCCGCGGCGTGGTCGACTTCGGCCCGTATCTGGATGAACTTCAGAAACTGGAGATGGACGGAACGGTTTCGATCGAACTCGAATACTCTCCCGATCCCAACAACATCGAAGCCTGGGTGCGGGAGGCGTATGAGTCGACGGCCAAGCTGATGAAGCAGCATGGATTGAGAGACTAAGAGCCAGAAGTGAAGCAAAAGGATCGTGCGGGGCGGGCCCGACTTATGGGATGGTCGATCGTCCGCCCGTCGCACTTGGCGCGGCCTCTTGTGACTTCGTCATCCGGCCGTCGATGACCGGGCCGCCCGTTTCAGCAGTTATGCGGTGGCGAGGTCCATCACGGCGGTTTCGCTCAGTTTGTCCCGCGGAACTTCGCCCGTAATCCGGCCTTCCCGCATCACAAGCACGCGATCGGACAGGCCGATGATCTCTTCCATTTCGGAACTCGCGAACAGAATCGCCACGCCTTCGCTGGCGAGTTGATCGATCAGGCGATAGATCTCTTCCTTGGCTCCAATGTCGATGCCGCGAGTCGGCTCATCGAGCAGAAGAACGCCGGGTTTGAGCGCCAGCCATTTCGCGAGGACGACCTTCTGCTGATTCCCGCCGGAGAGCAGGCCGGCCAACTGTTCGCGGCCCGCCATGCGGATGCCGAGTGATTCGCGGAAGCTGTCGCAGAGCGAGCGTTCTCGACTGCGGTTGACCAGACAACCGGCTACCGCGTCACTGGTGAGGCTTGGCAAAGAAACGTTCTCGCGAATCGTCATCTCGAGAATCAGTCCCTGTTGTTTCCGGTCCTCCGGCACCAGCGCCAGTCCGGCACGAATCGACTCACGCACATCGCCCGCGGCAAGAGGATGGCCGTCGACTTGGATGGATCCAGACAGAACCGGATCGACGCCAAAGATCGCGTGCAGCAGTTCGCTGCGTCCCGCTCCCACGAGCCCGGCCAGGCCGACGATCTCGCCGCGTTTGATCGTCAGACTGTTGGACTCCCCCGGCCAGGTCGTCGTCATCACGCCCTTCACCTGCAGGGCCACCTCGCCCGGAGTGTGAGAGTGTCGCTGATAGAACCGCGAAACATCCCGGCCCACCATCCGGCTGACCATCGCGTCGTGAGTGATCTCGCCACGCTCCAACTCGCCGGCGTTCCGGCCATCACGAAGCACGGTCACGCGATCGGCCATTCGCTGAATCTCGCCGAGTCGGTGCGAGATATAGAGAATGCTGACCGACTCCTGCCGCAACTGATCGATCACCTGCATCAGCGATTCGGTTTCCCGCTGCGACAGCGAAGACGTCGGCTCATCCATGATGAGGACACGGGCGTTGATCGAGAGCGCCTTAGCAATCTCGACCAACTGCTGTTGACCGATCGGCAACTCGCGGACGAGGGTTCGCGGCGAAACATCGAGCCCCACGCGACGCAGATGTTCCCGGGACTGCTCCTCGAGCTCTTTGCGGCGGATCCACCCTCCGACATTCGGTTCGCGGCCGAGAAAGATATTCGCAGCGACGTCGAGGTTATCGGAGAGATTCAGCTCCTGATGAATGAGCGCAATCCCGACATCGAGAGCATCATCGACCGAACGAAACTCGACCGGCTGGCCGTCGACCAGTAACTGACCGACATCCGGACTCTGCACGCCGGCGAGAATCTTCATCAGCGTGCTTTTGCCCGCTCCGTTCTCGCCAACGACGGCCAGCACTTCGCCAGCTGCAACGTGCAGATCAACATGATCGAGAGCGGTGACGCCAGGGAATCGCTTGGTGATGTCTTTCGCCTGCAGCCGGGTCGCCGGAGGAGCGGCTGGGACAGCGGACGTCATTCCGTCAGTTCCTTCAGATTGGACCAGAACTCTTCGACCTGAATCTCGCGCTCGTTCTCGGGATCGACCTCTTTCTTGATGACGCGAGCCGGGAAGAGAATCGTATCCTCTTCTGCGACAAGCACCCCTTCGGTCTGTTCCATCAGCTTCGAGAGTTCTTCACCGCGAGCGAGTCCAGACAGAATGCGAATCGACTCGTAGCCGTACATGTAAGGATTCTGCACCACAGTCCCGTAGATTTCCCCATCCACGATTCCCTGCAGAGTCCCCTTCTCTTCATCGAAGCCGACGACTGCGATCTGATCCAGCTTGTCGGCTTCTTTCACCGCCTGCAGACAGAGCGGCGGGTTATACGCGAACAGTCCGACCATGCACTTCAGGTTCGGATGCTTCACGATCGAGTCGGCTGCGTCCGCTTTCGCCTTGGCGAAGTCGGCTCCGTCGGTGCGGGTGTCGAGAATGGTATACTTGTCGTTCTTGACCGGCTGCCCGGCTGGATCTTCCCGCGTCGGATCGGGCTCGCGTCCGAGGACGGCATCAATCACGCCCTGTCGCCGCTGACGGGCATTGAGCTGGTCGAGGTTACCCACAAACAGCATCACTTCGCCACCATCGGGAATCGCTTCCCGAACGAGCTCCCCGCAGGCCAGACCGGCGTCGTAGTTATCGATGCCGATGTAGCAGAGGCGGTTGGTCTTCGGGGCATCGGAATCGTTGGTGATCAGATTCGTCTGCTCGGCGGCATTGTTGAGCATGTCGAGCTGACCTTCCTGATCGATCACCGTGATGGCGATCCCGTCAATTCCGCGAATCAGCAGGTCCTCGACAATTCGCTTCTGGCCGGCGGCGTAATCGGTCGGCATGAAGAACTGCACGTCGGCATTGAATTCTTTTCCGGCCGCTGTGGCGCCTTTCTCGGCCACTTCCCAGAACGAAGCGACGACATTGGTAATGAATGCCAGGTCGACTGTTTCGTCAGCCGCCTTCGTCGTTCCGCCAGAGCTGCCCGGACCAGGTTCACTGCATCCCGACAGAGACAACGACATTAGCGTGCAGGAAACGAAACAGCAGGCTATGAAACCGCGAACGGACGGAAACCGCATGGGACAGGACCTTGAATCAGAGAAGCCTCTTCGAGAACGACCGGACAGAACGTCCATCAATTTCAGTTGATGCAACGTACCAGAAGCGCAGGCGGATTTCCCGCGTGAACGGGAAAAATCTGTTGGAGAGGGCGTCACAACCTCAAAGTCCGGTGCCCTGCCTGCTTCGCGATGCAAGCATGGCACCGGGGATGATCCGCTGAAGCAATCAATCAGTTCTCGGTGTCGACCCAGGCGAACTGGCCGCCATCGAGAACGGCGTAGGTGGTTCCGCCCTGCAGGGCACTTCTGAGTTCGTCGGTATCAGCGAGCGGAATGCAGAACAGATTCTCGACGATGTCCTGTTCGAGTCGACTCAGCAGGTACACCCGATACCGGCTCGCCAGACCGGCCAGGGTAGCCACGGCTCGGCTCGCAGGGGACTTGCTGCGATTCAGATTCCGCATCACCTCGTCGCTGTCGCCGGACGATTGAATCGTCTCCTGCAGACCTTCCGGGAAGTCCTTGAGATCCGTCACGAGCAGTACGCGGCCATCCTCGGAGACCAGCTTTTCAGCCGCGCGACAGGCCCGAGCGGTGGAGAACCACGCGTCGCCGGCTTCGAGACTCGGTACGGAAACGATGACTGTTTCCGCAGGGGTGGAAATCGACGAACGCCAACTGGAGTTGAGTCGCGACACAGATTCGCGATACACAGAATCGCTCGCACCCGCAATCACGTGAGCCAGCTTGCCAGAGCCGGACGGGATGACCTGCACTGAAAACTGCAGGCCGAGCAGCCAGCCGATTTCATCGATCATCTGTCGCACACCGAACGATTCATCAGGCGAGAGTTCCTGACTTCCCGGTCCACTGAATCGGGTTTGAGCTTCCTCACCGCCAAAGGCCGGGTAAACGGTCGAGTTGGTGCCGCGATAGCCCCAGCGATCATCGAAGCCGAACCGTCCGATCGTGACGACATAGTCGGCTTCGCCAATCTCTTCGGGCAGATAAATTCGCTGTCCTTCGGCCGTCGAAGCCAGATAAACCGATCGGCCCTGCATCGCTTCGTCGAAGGCGATCACCTTATACGGCAACGAAGAGCTTTCCGCCGCGGCTGTTTCCGTGCCGACACCGTTAAGGACCACGTGCAGCTTGTCGGCTTCGACGCCGCGTGATTCGAGCTGGCGTCCCAGAGCGCGAATGATCTCGTCCCAGGCCGGAGTGCCGGCGTCGATGACAAGCGTGACCTTATCGCCCGGGACCACGGCATCGCCGACCGGGGGATAGTCGAGCGGCGTCGCCAGAGCCTCTTCAATCGCCCGGACTGCGTCGTCCTGAGCTTCCGGGCCGGACTGCTTCCAGAGAACATGTTCCTCGGGAAGTTCAAACTGAAACGACTCCCCAGTGCCATAATGAATTTCGAACTGTGCCACTCTTCGTTCCTGACTCTCTCTACACGTCGATGCGACCAAATACCGTGCCTTACCTGCAAGTGTGTGCACGGATTTTCGGGCTTCAATCGCAATTGTACTGAATTTCTGCGACACTGTCGTTTTAGCTCCGATCCGTGCACTACCGGCGTCTCCGAACCGATCTTTCAGCTCGCTGTTCTTCCATGACCGACGAAAACGATGAACTCATGATACGCCTCCAGGGCGGAGATAACTCCGCTTTCGAGGAGCTCGTTGAGCTGCATCAACGGCCGCTCATCGGCTACTTCATGCGGAACGTGAGGGACTGGCAACTGGCCGAGGACCTGTCACAGGAAACGCTGTTGCGGGTCTACAATCAGGCGTGGGACTACTTGCCCGTTGGCCGCTTCAAACCGTGGATGTACCGCGTCGCCCGGAACCTGCTGATCGACAACGTCCGCAAGCGATCGCACGATGCCCTGGTCCGTGCGTATCAGAGTCGCTCCGAAGATAACGACGCCGGCATCTCCCGCATTGCCGGGGAGTTTACCTCGCCGGAAGACAAGCTCGACGAACGCGAGTTCTGCAACATCGTCGACCGACTGCTTGATGACATCCCGGACGATCAGCGGCAGACATTCGTGCTGCATCACTACGTCGGCCTCAATCTGGCCGAAGTCGCCGAGATCCTCGAAGCCAACGTCGCGACGACCAAGAGTCGCCTGCGTCTGGCCCGGGAAAAACTGCAGGAGAAACTCCGCCCCTTCGGGATTCAACCGTCGCAGGACTCTGCCAGCGTGTAGGTGGGGATAGCGAAGCGTATCCCAGTAAATGCGAGCGGCTTCAGAAACCTCCCATGCCCGGGGGTGGCCCCGAAAGATTCTTTCGGGGCGGCGCAGCCGTGGGCGAAGTGCGATTTGACGCCTGATATAAGGGACGGTGTGGTTGCCGAAAGACAATGGATGGCCGCAAGTTGGAGGCTCGCGGCAGCTGCATTCTCCCATGGCTTCGCCGCCCTGATAGCAGAGCTATCACGGCCACCCCAAAGGGTCGGGGTGGGCGTTTCAGCGATTCACTTCGGGGCCACGTCACGCTTGAGACGGTCAACCAATTGCTGGGATACGCGTCGCTATCTCAGCCTACTACTGAGCCCTTGTAACACCGGCTTAGTCGATGATTGGGTTTCGCAGGGTGCCGAGTTTTTCGATGGTCACTTCGACCACATCGCCCGGCTTCAGGAAGACCTGCGGGTTGCGGGCCATGCCGACACCAGACGGCGTGCCGGTGAAGATAATATCGCCCGGCTCCAGGGTCATCAGCTGGGTTAGGTGAGCCATGATCTGGCCGATGTTGAAGATCAGCTCTTTGGTCGAGCTGTCCTGCATCACTTCGCCGTTCAGCTTGAGCGAAATCGACAGGTCGTGCGGGTCGCCGACTTCTTCGCTGGTCACAATCCAGGGACCGATCGGAGCGAAGGTATCGGGCGACTTGCCGAGCAGCCACTGACCGCCGGGACGGCCTTTCTGCCAGTCGCGAGCCGAGACATCGTTGCCGACCATGTAACCGGCGACGTAGTTGAGAGCCTCATCGGCAGAGACGTTGCTGGCCGACTTGCCAATCACGACGACCAGTTCGGCTTCGTAGTCGACCTTCTTCGCGACCGCTGGGAGACGCACCGGTTCATCGGGGCCGGTGATCGTGTTCGGGTACTTGCCGAAGCAGACCGGCTCGCTCGGAATCTCGGCTTTGGTTTCACGGGCATGGTCGCCGTAGTTGAGACCGATGCAGATGATCTTGCTCGGCTTCGCGATCGGAGCCCGCAGGGCCCCGTCGATGAACCGTTCCTGAGACACGCCGGTCTGAGCGGCTCGTTCGGCGCGGTCGACCAGTCCCTGTTCCAGGATCTCGTGAATCGTACACGGCAGTGAGTCATCGACGGCACACAGATCGACATAGCGAGATTCTCCGCCAGACAGTTCCACCGCGACCGGCTTCAGTTCTCCACCCGTTTCCAGCATCGCCAGTTTCATCGTTCACCTGTTCTCTAGTCTGGACCGATTCAAAACCGGTTGTTCAACCAATGTCTTCGCAGTCGCAGGCTGGGATCGCGAAGCGAATCTCAGCAAATGTGCTTGTGACTTCTTCCGACTCCGCCCCCGACAGGGGTGGCCCCGAAAGATTCTTTCGGGGCGGCGCAGCCGTGGGCGAAGTGGTATCTGACGTCTAATTCAGAAACGCTGTGGTTACCAGGAAGGCAGGCTGCAAGTTGAGGCCAGCGGAAGGTGCATTCTCCTACGGCTGCGCCGCCCTGGTGTTTCACCTACGCTGAAGACAAGCCTCTCGTTGCGATGCAACACAGAGATGAATCTCTGTGCCATCCCGTCTTCTGATTACTGATTGGCGATCTGCACATCGTGCGGCGGAGCGCCCATGATGTGGTAGCCGCCGTCGACGTGCAGGGTTTCCCCGCTGATGCCGCTGGCCTGATCGCTCATCAGCCACATCCCGGCTTTGCCGACTTCGTCCGGCGTCACATTGCGACGCAGCGGTGAGAACGCCGTGTAGAGCTTCATCATCTGGTCGAACTCGCCGACAGCCGAGGAGCTCAGCGTCTTCAGCGGACCGGCGCTCAGGGCGTTGACGCGGAATCCTTCCGGGCCGAGCTCGTTGGCCAGATATTCCACAGTGCTTTCGAGAGCCGACTTGCAGACGCCCATGATGTTGTACCCGGGAATGACCTTCTCGCCGCCGAGGTAGGTCAACGAGAGCAGGTTGCCGCCGGGAGCCAGGATTTCGCGACCACGATGCGCCAGCGAGATCAGGCTGTAGCAGCTGATTTCCATGGAGAGCTTGAAGCCATCGCGACTCACGGCGTGAACCGGGCCCTTGAGATCGTCCATCGGAGCGTAGGCGATCGAGTGCAGAATGAAGTCGACCTGACCGAATTCTTCCTTCGCCTTCGCGAAGACAGCGTCGAGATTTTCATCGTTCTGGACATCGCAGGGCATGATGAACTTGGCGAAGTCATCGACGAGCTTTCGCAGACGACGCTCCATACGGGGCCGTTCCGGATCCTTGTCGGGCAGGTGCGTGAAGGCCATCTCGGCTCCTTCGGCCTGCAGCTGCTGGGTAATCGCCCAGGCAATGCTGTGATCGTTGGCGATTCCGAAAACCAACCCTTTTTTGCCCGAAAACAGGCCCATGCTCGACTCCTTAAGTTCTGGCAGAAACCGCCCGCTGCGGTGCATTCAATTCGACAGGGTGCCATGCCCACGCTGGCCGTGGGCGTGCAATCGACTTCGACCCGTCGACCGCGATGATTTGTGATTCGTCCACTGGAAGCATGCCCACGCGAGCGTCGGCATGGCCCCCGATCATTCAGGATCAGGTCCGGATGCGAATCAGCCCAGAGTATCTGGCCACGTGCGGGCGTTCAAGGTTCGGAGACCTTTTCGAGCCGTGCATCAATGCGGTCCGATTGAAGATCGCCGTGAAACCGGGCAGAATGCGAATCACAATTCCATTTTTCACCACTTCGAATGACTCCGAGGATGCTCATGCTGGCTCACATCGTCTATTTCACACTCCACGACAACTCCGAAGCTGCCCGGACCAAACTGGTCGATGCGTGCCACAAGTACCTGAAGGATCACCCGGGGGTCGAGTTCTTCGCAGCCGGCACTCTGGGTGATGAATTCAGCCGTCCGGTGAACGACAAAACTTACGACGTCTCCCTGCACGTCTACTTCACTGACAAAGCCGCGCACGACGCCTACCAGACAATTGACGATCATCTGACCTTTATTGCGGAAAATAAGGAAAACTGGAAGCAGGTTCGGGTGTTTGATTCCTGGGTCAGCTGATTCGGCGGCCCCTCCATCTGGCGAAAGCCCCGGAAGCTTGCCAGCGAGACGACGGAGAGCGCCGGTTTTGTGCCACATTGCGCTCTGATCGTATGTTCTCGTTTGAAGAAATGGGGGGGTATACGCATTGACATTCTTCGATGTGGGCCTTATTCTGCTGAGTCCGATC
Organism: Rubinisphaera margarita; assembly: GCF_022267515.1. Lineage (NCBI taxonomy): Bacteria > Pseudomonadati > Planctomycetota > Planctomycetia > Planctomycetales > Planctomycetaceae > Rubinisphaera > Rubinisphaera margarita. The sequence continues at coordinate 120,900 of NZ_JAKFGB010000014.1, forward strand.
GCCTCCGTAGTATTTGCAGTGACGATGTGTTCTCTATGTGTTTCCCCTATGACGTGATTTCACGTCTTTTTTAATTGCTTTCCCTTTTCTCTGTGAAGGAAGGACCGTCGTTATGTCTGCTCCAAGTCCCGAGGGCAACAGCAACCATGCGCGCGTCGGCTTTACGCTGATCGAGCTGCTCGTTGTTATTGCCATCATTGCTATTCTTGTTGCTCTGCTGCTTCCAGCCGTGCAGCAGGCGCGCGAAGCCGCCCGCCGTAGTGCCTGTAAGAACAACCTGAAACAGGTCGGTCTGGCTTTGCAAAACTACCACGATACGCACAGCGTCTTCCCTCCAGGGCGCGGTGGGCCCGGACACGGAAGCGGCGATCGCTGGAGTGCTCACGTTCACCTGCTCCCCTACATCGAACAGCCCGCCCTGTACGATGCCTGGATGGCACAGGCTGAAAACCCGGCTTATCCGACACTGGCCCCATGGTCGGAATGGACCGTGAACGGCATCGTTCCTACCGGGGCTGATATCAAGACCATCATCTGCCCTTCCGATCCGTACCAGAAAAACCTTTTCAACGGGCAGGGCGGAACGAACTACGCGTTCTGTGCGGGAGACAATGGGGACCGGCTGGACGACCCCGATGGACGCGGTTGCTTCTGTCGTATCAGCAGCATCAAGATGCGCGACATTCTCGATGGAACCAGCAATACCATTGTGGTGGGTGAAATCGTCCGGCCGAAGGGTGGCAGGGCGCTCGGAGACATTGCACGTCCCAGTTCTGGTGACTGGAACGCCATCGTTGTCAGCAACCCGTCTGCCTGTGCGGCGATGTACAATCGTTCGACTGGCCTGTATGTCAGTCCGCTTCCTTCCAGCGGGCATCACGGCGGTGGCGATCAGAAGCAGGGGTATCGTTATGGTGACGGCGGATCTGTCTTCACCCTCTTCACGACAATTCTCCCTCCGAACTCGGCCAGCTGCATGCGACTGAACAACGACAGCGGAGACGGCATCCTCAGTGCGGGAAGTCGACACTCCGGGGGAGCCCAGTTCTGTCTGGCTGACGGAAGCGTTCGGTTCATCAGCGAGAACATCGACACCGGTGATCTGACGGCTCCCGTTCCTCCGGCCAACTCGGCAGTTCCGTCGCCTTACGGCGTATTCGGTGCTCTCGGAACCCGTGCCAATGGCGAAGTGATCGGCGAGTTCTAGAAGCAAACTCAGCATGGCCGAGGATTCGTCCAAGGACTGCAGGAGAAGCATGAAAATGCTCTAAGCCTGAATTCAGGTTGTTGAAGATTGAAATCTGCACCCCGGTTGTCCATACAGCCGGGGTGCTTTTTTTCGTTGAAGCCCCCTCACGAAATTACTCTGCGGTACCGCATACGCATTGACATCTGTGGATGCTGGGTTTATTCTGAAAATTCACGGAATTCTCCGTCGATTTCTTAAGAGTGATACGTTTTCCGCGCGTTCGCGCGTGACGTGATTCCACGTCTCTATCTATTTTTCTCTAATCCAGAGAAGGAAGGACCGCCCATGTCTACTCCACAACATGTGGATCCCATCACCACGCGCCGAGGTTTTACGCTCATCGAGCTGCTGGTGGTGATCGCGATCATCGCTATTCTGGTCGCATTGCTCCTCCCAGCCGTGCAACAGGCTCGGGAAGCCGCCCGCCGCAGTGCCTGCAAAAACAACCTGAAACAGATCGGGCTGGGTCTGCAAAACTATCACGATACGCACAAGGTCTTTCCCCCGGGTCGCGGTGGCCCCGGACACCAGGGTGGTGACCGCTGGAGTGCTCACGTCCATCTGCTGCCCTATATCGAACAGGGCGCCCTGTACGATGCGTGGATGGCTCAGGCTGAGGCGACCGGGTATCCCAATATCCGTCCCTGGAACGAATGGACCAGCGCTGGCGTTCGTCCGACAGGTGCCGACATCAAGACAATTATCTGCCCGTCCGATCCCTACCAGAAGAACCTCTTCGGCGGCCAGGGCGGAACGAACTACGCCTTCTGCGGCGGGGACAATCCGCATCGCCTCGATGACGCCGACGCCCGCGGGACCTTCTGTCGCAACAGTAGCGTGAGAATGCGGGACATTCTCGACGGCACCAGCAACACAATCGTTGTCGGTGAAATCGTCCGGCCCAAGGGCGGCCAGGCACTCGGCGATGTTGTGCGACCGTCTTCGGGAAACTGGAACTCCATTATGGACAATCCGTCCCAATGTCAGGCGATGTTCAACAAGTCGACCGGCCTGTATGTCACTCCCGTCCCCTCCAGTGGCGAGTTCACAGGCGGCGATCAGAAGCAGGGTTATCGCTACGGGGATGGAGGAACGGTCTTCACCTTCTTCACGACCATTCTCCCGCCCAACTCGCCGAGTTGTATGCGTGCGCGGAACGACAGCGGTGACGGGATCCTCAGTTCCGGCAGCCGCCACTCCGGCGGTGCTCAGTTCTGCCTGGCTGACGGAAGCGTCCGCTTCATCAGCGAGAACATCGACACCGGCGATCTGACTCAGCCGCCGGGAGCAGCTAACTCCGCCGTGCCGTCTCCGTACGGTATCTTCGGTGCACTCGGAACCCGAGCTAATGGCGAAGTCATCGGCGAGTTCTAAGCCTGAGCTGACTCCACTGAGAATCTGAAAAATATCACCCCGGCTGGTCAAACAGTCGGGGTGATTTTCTGCGCGGCGAGCCATTGTCAGAACATGCGTGAAACTCGCCCGCTCGATTCGCTTCTCCCGCTCCCGCCGCCCGATTAAGATCAAACTCTGTTCCGTCCAATCCGGAGTCGATCTCATACAGCAGCCATCGCGGTTGTATTACTGGGAAACGGAAGCTCCTCCGACTCGTTGCGGCGGGTGTCGCTGGTTCTTTACGTATGTACTGAAATGCCTCAACGACGACTGCACGGCGACGTACCGGTGCCGACGTTGTCAGCATGAGGTGATCCGCCGCGTCCGTGATGACCACAATCTGTATTAAGCCGCTGTTTGACACCGAGACCAGCCATGACCACGGCTTCGCCTGAAGAGCCCGCCCTTCCGGAGGGGAATTTCGATTCCCGAACCGCGGAGGCGCATCGCAGTCAGGCGGAAGGACGGATCTTTCCCTGCGAAGCCTGCGGGGCGGATGTCGTTTTTCATATCGGCACGCAGCAGCTGAAATGCCCCTATTGCGGGCACGCTCAGGCCTTGACGCTCGGCGAAACCGAGCTGCAGGAACGCGATTACGAAGCGCAGCTGAAGTCGCTTCGCGAGCATCACGAGACCTTCGACTTCGAGACGGGCCTGAAGGAAGTTCGCTGCGACGGTTGTGGCGGGACAGTCGTCTTCGAGGGGAACCTCGCCAGCACCGACTGTCCCTATTGCACATCGCCGATTCAGCTTGAACACGTTCACGAAGTCGAGACACGGATCCGTCCCGATGGCGTGCTGCCGTTTCAGGTGGATGAGAAACGGGCCCGAAAATCGCTTCGCGACTGGGTGCAGGGACTCTGGTTCGCTCCCACCGATTTCCGGGCGGCTGATCTGTCGGGCCGTTTCAGTGGCGTCTATCTGCCTTTCTGGACGTTCGATTCCATGACTTACACGGTGTATTCCGGTCAGCGTGGCGAGACCTACACCGTTCGCGTTGGCACAGGAAAAGACCGACGAACGAAGACCAAGGTCCGCTGGTATCCGGCTTCGGGTGATTTCCAGCGGTTCTTCGATGATGTACTCGTGATCGCCTGCCGGGAGATGTCGCCCGACCTCATCGCCGGAATGGAACCCTGGCCCCTGTGTCGGGCGATTCCATTTACGCGGGAAGTCCTTGCCGGCTATCTGGCGCGGACGTACGACACGGAACTCGACGAAGGGTTCCGGGAAGCCCGTCCGCGGATCGAACGGGCCATCGAAAGCGATGTTCGCCGACGCATTGGCGGGGATCGGCAGAGGATTCACGAGATGAAGGTCGGCTATTCAGCCGTGACGTTCAAATACATGTTCCTGCCGGTCTGGCTGCTTTCCTACAAGTACAAGGACAAGGTGTATCAGGTGATGATCAACGCCGCGACCGGCCGCGTTTCCGGGCGTCGCCCCTGGTCGATGGCGAAAATTATTCTCACCGTGCTCCTGAACCTCGTCATCGTGCTGACTCTCTGGGGCCTGCTGAGCGCCTTCGCCAGTTGACCGACGAAAAGTCGCAGGCAGGGATTGTCGCGAGCCGAAGGCAGCCAGGCTCACGCGAGCGTGGGCATCGCATCGCCGAAAATTCATTGCGATGAGGGGACGTTCCGGTTGCTTTGGGCCCGAGACCTGGAGCCGAGTTTTCGCTGCTCGTTTCGAGCCGGAACGCCTCGGAATTGTCATTTTTTCCATCGGGCAACACGCATGGCGGAATCGGTGCGCTCCGCTTAAACTCCCGCCCTCGTCAAATTGCGGCCGCCTGCGCCGTCCTTTCGTATTGAATTCGTTCTCTTCTCCGATCCCCTCTGATTCGATGGAGAGTTTCTTCATGTCTTGGCTGAAACGCTATCCCCGACTTCTGGTAGCGACGCTGACGGTCTCCCTGACCGGCTGCCAGTTGATGCCTCATGCGCTGCAGGGGAACCAACTCCGCAAACTCAATCGCGGTCCCGCACTGGGGCGCGACGCCTATAACTTTTCGGTGCCCGATCCGCCGACCTACACGCACAAAGTCGATGGGCTGATTTCGCATGATCCGTTTGAAGAATAATCACTCGCGATCGTTGAGTTCGTGAACATCAAGAATGGATGCCGACATGTTCCCGTTAAAACCTCGCTGCTGGAGTGGACTCGTTCTTGCTTCCGCCATTGGCGTGAATACCGTGGTGACGATCGCCGCCGAGCCTCCCGTTCGGGATGCTCTATACCGGCCGCAGGAAGCACCGGTGCGAATTATGCATCTCCCTTCGCAGGGACCGGCTCCGGTCGATTACGCCATCATCCGCGGTTCAGAATCACGACCGAAGTCAGGGGCTCGCTGGTGGAGTGGACCGAAACCGATTCGCGTCCAGACCGTCACAACACAACGAGAGTTGAGTCCTGTCACGGCCGAGTCAAACCATTCGCTGGTCACCCGGCCCATCATGCCGCTGTTCGCCGAATAAGCGATTGCCAGAATGATCCCACAGTTCCCATTGTTCCCTTCGGGTGAAGACAGAACGGAAGCTCCCATGTTCGATGAACGTCCCTACCGTCAGCAGCCTAAGTCTGTCTGGTCGATCTGGTGGTTCGTGGCCATTATGGCTGCCGGGTTGACCGCCTGGCATCTGGAACTGGTGCCGTTCAATCCGTTCAAAGCCGAGCAGATCGCCCTGCGGGACCATCCCGTTGAGGAATTCCCGGACAGCTACTCCGAAGAAGAACTCGCCGCGAAATCGACCGACCGAAGGGCGGGCTACTCTCCAGACACGCCGGACTTCCGCCTCGAGCTCTCCGAATTCCAGCAGGAACCGCCGTCTGAATCCGTCGAGCCGCCAGCGGTGATGATCGACTCGGGAGCGGCTACTCAACTCGCGCTGCATCAGTCCGAACCGGACCAGGGCGCGCCGCCCCTTCAGCAGTATCGTCGCGATGAAACTCCGGCCAGTTCCCGGCTTCCGATGCGAACCGCCGCCGCTCCTCAACAGACCGCGATGCTCGAACCTCAGCAGAACAGCGGCGTCGTGAATGCAGCGGGAACCGTGACGCAGTCTCCGGAGCAGACACCACAGCCGATCGTGACCACCTCGGCTGCCGCCCGCGAACCGAATCAGCTTCCGTCCGCGTTCCAGTTGGCCCCGGAAGCCGAGCAGGATGTACTGCGATTGCGGGAACTTTCCTCGCTCTACTGGCAGAATCCCGATCAGCGAGCCGCGATTGAAGACGAGCTGATGGTGCTCTCGCACAAGATCTACTTCACCGATGCGGCTCATTATCTCCCGCCGCACACGGTGCAGCCGAATCAACATCTCGAAACCATTGCCGGCCAGTACGATGTCTCCTGGCAGTACCTGTCCAGCCTCAACGGTGTCTCTCCTGAGAAGCTGCGAGCCGGTCAGGAGATCAAGATCATTCAGGGCCCTTTCGACGCCGTGGTGGAACTGAGCCAGATGCGACTCACGATTCACGCTCACGGCTATGTCGTCGCGCACTACCCGATCGGCATCGGCACCAATGGCAGCACGCCAGCCGGCCAGTTCGCGGTTCTCAACAAGCAGGATAACCCGACTTATTACGGTCCCGAAGGAGTGATCAGCTGCGACGATCCCCAGAACCCGCTGGGTGAGTACTGGATCGACCTCGGCGACAGCATCGGCATCCACGGCACGAATGATCCGTCCTCGATCGGAAAAGCCGCCTCCAAAGGCTGCATCCGCATGTACGACGGCGACGTCGCCCAGGTGTTCGACCTGCTGACAACCTCCAGCCGCGTAGCAATTCGCCCGTAAGCCGCGACATGGCCGTCGCTCACGCTTTGGGTTGGGATGCTGTTCGCGACGCGAGTTGACGTTTTGAGGATCGAACCAGTTTCCATGCCTGATATCAAAGCCTGTATCTTCGACATGGGAAAGGTGCTCGTACATTTTTCTCACGATCAGATGCTCGACCAGATGGCGGCTCTCTGCAACTGCGAAGCCGCCTATCTGCGAACCGTGCTGTTCGATTCCGGTCTGCTGCTCGAATACGAACGCGGCGCACACACCGAAGAACAGATTCACGAACTGATTCAATCACGGCTCGGCTGCACGGTGGATCGCGATCATCTGGAAGATGCGGCGGCGAGAATCTTCAGCGAGAACGAAGACATCGTTCCGCTCATCCGCGAACTGAAGGCGGCTGGCTTTCCGCTCGTGCTGCTGTCGAACACGAGCCGGATTCATTTCGAGTTCATCCGTCGCGAGTTCTCGATTCTGCACGAGTTCGATCACTACGTCCTTTCGTACGAAGCGAAAATGCTCAAGCCCGATCCGGGCATCTACGAACTCGCCGTCGCCGCGACAGGCTACGCGGCAGAGAATTGCTTCTTCACCGATGACATTGCCGAGAATGTAATCGCTGCACGAGAGACTGGACTGCAGTCTGAAGTTTTCACCGACGCGGCGGCTCTCAGAAGTCACCTTCGATCGTTGGGACTTCCGCTCTCCTCCGGAATGTGAGAACATGAGGCTCTGGAATCGACGTTGTAGATTCAACGTCGGACTTTCATGATGAGTCGGGCCTCAGCTCAACCGATGGAGTGCACATGATTGTTGGCGTCCCCCGTGAAGTGAAGACCGACGAGTACCGTGTGGCGATGCTGCCGGTCGGTGTGCAGGAGTTGACCCGCCGCGGACATCAGGTCCTGGTGCAGAGCGGTGCGGGAGCCGGAAGCGGCCTGCCCGACGAAGCCTACGCCACCAACGGAGCCGAGATTGTTCCGACCGCGAAAGAAGTCTTCGCGAACGCGGAACTGATCGTGAAGGTCAAGGAGCCGCTCCAGGAAGAGTGGCCGCTGCTTCGCGAAGGACAGATCGTCTTCACGTATTTCCATCTGGCTTCGAGTCGCAAGCTGACCGACGCGCTGCTTGAGACAGGCTCGATCGCCGTTGCCTACGAAACACTGAAGGGGCCAAACGGAAACCTCCCTCTGCTCACGCCCATGAGCGAAGTCGCCGGACGGATGAGCGTTCAGGAAGGAGCCAAGTACCTCGAACGCCCCCAGGAAGGCCGCGGAATACTCTTGGGCGGAGTGCCCGGGGTGGCCCCCGCTCATATCGTGATTCTTGGTGGCGGCGTCGTGGGCAAGAACGCGGCTCAGATTGCCGCCGGCTTTCAGGCTGACGTGGTGATTCTCGACGTGAACGTCGACCGGTTGCGGTATCTCGAAGATATCATGCCGCCTAACGTGAACACGCTCTTCAGTGATCGGCACAACCTTCAGGAGCAGATTCAACGGGCCGACCTGATCATCGGCTGCGTTCTCATTCCGGGAGCGAAAGCTCCGCAACTTGTGCTGGCCGATGACCTGAAGCGAATGAAAGCGGGAGCCGTAATTATCGATGTCGCCATCGATCAGGGCGGCTGCATTGAAACGTCCCGTCCGACCACGCATTCCGAACCAACTTACATTATCGACGATGTGGTCCACTACTGTGTGGCCAACATGCCGGGCGCGGTGGGGCGTACGAGCACCTATGCGCTCTGCAACGTGACATTCCCCTACGTCGCCCAGATCGCCGACGGCGGCCTGCAGCGACCAGGCGAACTGTCACCAGAGATGAAATCGGCCGTCAACATCTGGCAGGGCAAGCTGACCAACCAGGCCGTCGCCGACGCCTTCGACCTTCCCTGCCAGGAGATTACCCGCCTGTAAGGGTTCCCTCGCGCCGGCATCCCGCCGTCGATGCCGGCGCATAGAAAAGCTCACGCGGTTGCGTGAGCTTTTTTCATGAATTCGTGGGCCGTCGTTACGGGGTAAACCGCTGGCCTTCCTGGACGCCCTCGACGTCCTGCTGGAACTGCTGGATTCCGCCCCCTTCGAAGAAGTCGGAGAGTTCAACCACGGCCGGGCCGAGCAGGAACAGGTACACAGCCGGCATCAAACAGAGCACGGTTGGGAACAGCAGTTTGAAGGTCGCGGCATTGGCCTTCTGGTCGGCTCGCTGCTGCAGGGTGGCCCGCATGGCGTCGGAGTACTCGGTCAGCGAGTCGCTCACGTTCGTTCCCATGCGTTCGGTCTGAATCAGCAGGGTTGAGAGCGAATGCAGTTCCGGCACGTTGACGCGATTGTTCAGGTTCACCAGGGCGTGCTCGGTCGTGCTCAAGTCGGCCTGTTGGGCCACGATGCGCAGTTCTTCCGCCATCGCCGGGTAGGTTTCCGAGATTTCCCACGAAACACGCCCCAGAGCGGCTCGCAAAGTCATTCCCTGACTCACGCACATGTTGAGCAGGTCAATCACGTCCGGCAGAGCCTGTTCGATCTCGCGGCGACGCTTAGCGGCTTTCGAACGAATATAGATTCGAGGAAGGGCCCATCCCAGGATTGCGCCAACAATCAGCAGGATCAGGAACACCGGTTCCAGAGCCGGCGGCCCGAGAACGAACAACGCACCGAAGAAGAGGATCGGAGCGATCAACGAGACGTACCGCAGAGCGGCGAAGTTTTCGTAGGCATGAGGCGTGTAGTGACCCGCTTCCATCAGGTCGTTCTTCAGCGACTTCTTCCGCTCTTCCGTTTCCGGCATCATTGCGGCCAGAGTCGGTGTGAGGTTGGAACCCCAGCGATAGTCCCCACGATCGGCGAAAGGAACATCACCCGGCTCGACCTGCGGCAGATCAACCTGTTGTCCAGTGATCGGCTTGCCGAACAAGGAACGAGAGGTCCAACTCCGCTGTTTGTCGGTATAACGATGAGCGGCTTCCGAGGACCGGACCACGAACTGTTCCTGACCGGAGGGCTGAGCCTCGGCTCGCATTGCTTCCTGCTGCTCGCGTTGAGCGTCGACGCGAGCGGGAGATTCCGCATCATCGCGTTCATCGTGAAAGACAGAGTCGACCGCGGGAGCGAGCGGATCGGTCGTCGACTCATCCCGCAGCAGAGACTTGCCACGATTCACGGCTGAGTCTTCTGACGACAGAACCAGCGAAGGTTTGTCCGTTTCGGTCGCCCGATCGGGTTTCGATCGTTTGCGATCGTCCTTCGATCCCGTTCCCAGCAGAGCCCGGAAAAGCCGGACTGCAAGCAGGATCGCGAGCAGGACGCTGGCGGCAATGAAGAGCCAGACCACGATCTGGAACAGGGAAACCCCGCCGATGATTGTGTCTCGCAGAAATTGTTGAATATCCATTGTCGTTCATCCGTCGGCTAAGCCGGTCAGTGTCGATTGAACTGGAGTTGACTGTCTTGGTATCGCTTCGGGTCACTCTCAGATCGAGTACTTCAAACCTGAGAGCTTGTGACCCGGATTCTATCAGGTGTTCTGTGTGTTCCCGAGGACTCGCCAGATCCAGATGGCCCCCACGATCTCAAGAACAATGCCGCTCATGGTGATGAAGAAGCCCCAGTTGGAGGCCATCAGCCGCGAGAGGTAGGTCGGATCGCGGAAGATAAAGAACGCCAGGATCGCGGGCGGCAGCAGAATCATCAGTACGGCTGTCGCACGGCTACCAGCCGTAATGGCTCGCAGGCGTCCCAGGAACATCGATCGATCGCGAAGGGTTTTGGCCAGACGTTCGAGCACGCGGACCAGGTCACCCCCGGTCTGCTGGTGCACGCTCAGAGCGGTCGCGAGAATTCGCAGGCCGTTCACGCCGGTTCGCTCCGGTAATTCGTAAAGAGCTTCGTTCATCGTCACGCCCATCTGCAGCTTGCGGACGCAGTTCTCCATCTCGGTTCCGAGCGGGGCAGGGGTGTCCTCGGCAACCATCGCGAGACACTGATCCAGACTGCGACCAGTACGGGCGGCCCGGGCCAGCTCGTCGATCATCGGCGGCAACTGATTCAGAATCTGCGACTGACGACGAGACCGCATGAACATCAGGATGCCGATCGGAATCCCGAATCCCAGCACGACGCCGATGGCGGTTGCCAGAGGATCTTCCAGAAGGACGAAGATCAGGCCGCCGACCAGGAGGGCGAACAGCATGCAGGACATGAGAGCCGCAACCGGCGACATCTCCACCCCCGACTGCACCATCAGCCGGTCGAACCAGCCGTTGACGCTGTTCGCGGCATTGGGCGGGGCATCGGGTTCGGCGAACCGGTCCTGAGGTTTCAGGATGTCGGCGAATTCCGGCCGGGGTGAAATTGTTGTCCGTTGTGGATATCCAGTGGCCATCGCGGCACCTTTTTGATTTTAAGAAGACCGGTTTCCCAGTCAGTTCAATCCATTCTGTCCGCTGTCAACTGTCGTTGAGTTCTCAGTCCGTCGGTCCGTCGGGAGCCGCTGGCTTCGCCAGTGCCCGACTTATGGGCGACGTGTAATCGCTTTCGAGAACGCACTGGCAGAGCCAGTGGCACCCTTTGTGGTCGTAATTACTTGCGGTCGTGAATCGTGTATTCGCCGCCGGCGATGAGTTCGCGGGCGGTGAACAGTTCCATCGGCACTTCGTGGCCAATCGTGGCCATGCGACGGATACATTCCGGTTCGTAACCTGTGGCGTAAAAGGCTCCCTCGGCGTAACCGTCGGAGCTGACGCCCGTCATCCGATAGACGAAGATGTCTTCCACGTTGTATTCCCCTTCACGGGTTCCGGCGACTTCCGAGATACGCATCACTTTACGCTCGCCCGTGCTGAGACGGGAGACGTGAACCAGGATGTGCAGAGCCGAAGCGATGTAGCGTCGGGCGACATCGGGAGTCAGATCTGCTCCGGACAGAGCGATCATCAATTCGAGTCGTTCCAGGGCATCGCGTGTATCGTTGGCGTGAACGGTGCTCATAGAACCGTCGTGCCCGGTGTTCATGGCCTGGAGCATGTCGAGGACTTCGCTACCACGCGCTTCGCCGACGATGATCCGGTCCGGCCGCATACGCAGACTGTTTCGGAGCAGCTCACGCTGGGTGATGGCTCCGCGACCTTCAACGTTCGGCAGTCGCGTTTCCAGTCCGACGACATCGGCCTGACGCAGCTGAAGTTCCTGAGTTTCTTCAATCGTGATCACACGCTCGGTCAGCGGGATGAAGCGGCTCAGCTGGTTGAGGAGTGTCGTTTTACCGGCACCCGTTCCCCCGCTCAGCAGGACGTTCATGCGACCTTTGACACAGGCGATGAGGAAGTCGGCCATCTCGCGAGTCAGCGAGCGACTGCGAACCATGTCTTCAAACTCGACGGCGACCGAACTGAATCGACGAATGGAAAGCGTTGGGCCCCGGTTCGTCAGCGGCGGAATGACCGCGTGCAGACGAGAGCCATCCGGCAGCTTGGCGTCGACCATCGGCGAGACTTCGTCGATACGACGACCGGCTCGACCGACGAGTCGCTGAATCAGGTGCAGCAGGTGATTGTCATCGGCGAAGCGAACGTCGGTTCGTTCCAGGCGACCGCGGCGTTCAACGAACACCGTGTCGGCTCCGTTAACGAGCACGTCGCTCACTTCCGGATCGTTCATCAACGGTTCGAGCGGACCGAAGCCGTACATCTCGTCCATAATCTCGTTGACCATCTGCTCCCGTTCCGATTCCGGAAGGTAAGCCGAGTGCATGTCGCAGAGATGAGCGGCGAGTGCCCGCAGCTGCTTGCGGAGTTCGTGCTCGGGCAGCTGACCGGCTTTGGAGAGATCCATCGCGTCGATCATCTGACGGTGCAGACGAGTCTTCAGCTGCTGAAATGCGCGCTTCGATTCGGCATTTGAATCCTGGTCGTAACCGGTGTCAGTCGCGAAGGCCATGATGAAAAATCCTCAAAAGTTCCTGGACTTCCCGTCATCTCGACAGGAGGACATGGGAGATATGGGGCGGCGAAATGCCGGGTCCCCTATCGACTGATATATAACTTGTAAACGTATGGGTTCGGTTGATACAGCACGGGTTCGCTGGCCTCAGTTGCCATTGTACCCAGTCCCGTCGTGGGAGAGTGGGCAAATTCCGCAGGAACAGCCGTCTTGGTCGTCATGACGGTTGGCTGCAAAATCACGGTTGCCGACTCTCCATCGGCTGGGAGAACCTTCAGAATCCGCACGGCGACGACGCCTTCACACTGAAGTGTCGTCCAGCCCGGAACGGTCATCGGTGCAGCGGAATTATACAGCAGACACAGTCTCTGTTGCCCGATCTGCGACTCAAGCGCCAGCTGGACCGGGGTTGTCACATTGCCCAGGGCGGTCATCTCGAAGGGAGACTGAGCCGGCAGGCGGTTGTTCAGCAAACGGAGATCATCCTGAGTGAGTCCCTGGCGGATCTGCCGATTGATGTTGTCTTCGTGGAGGTCGTTATTGAAGTCGAGCAGCTGCACGTTCGAGAGCAGCGGATCCTGCTTCAGGGGAGACGACTGCAGAACGACTTCCGGAATTCCGTCCGGCTGTTCGACGACAACATGGTTGATTTCATCGTAGCTGTAGTTGTCTGGTCCGAGTTTCTCTTCGATCATCGACGACCAGGTATCGAGTCGCTTCCCGGTCGGATCGTTGGCGAGAATGGCCAGAGGCAGCGCCGGAATCGGACGAGCCGGGGCGGCTGCGAAGTGATCGATCTCGTTGTTGAAGGCTGCCTCGACGATCGTCATGGCATCAGCCGTCGCACGGCCGGTCACTCCAGGATAGAACAACGTCACCGGGTTTCCCTGCTCGCGGGACCGACGGGTCCGCACTTCGACAACGGTGGGATTGTCGTTGGTGAGCAGAAAGGTTGTTTCTCCGCCGGCTCCACCAGGGACGCGTCGACCAAAGACGATATCGGTATCGTCTCCATCGACAACGAGTTCGACCCGATGGGTTCCGACGCGGTTCATATAGGCCACTTCCGCGGCCCGCACCTTGGCTTTGTAGACAGTCTCATCGGCATCGAAACCGGGGCGGAGCATGTCGTCGCTCAGATAGGCCCCCGCTGCAGCGAGCGCCGAAGCTTCGGCTGCGGTCTGCAGTTCGACTTCGGCGGCTTCGATCCAGAGTTTGTTCATCACCAGGGCCGAGGCGGCACCAACGACCAGGAGCGCGAAGGCGATGGCGGGCATCAGGGAGCCGCGTCGCCGTGCGTCTTTCAACTGGTAGGGTACGATCGATTTCACGTTCGCCTCGTGGTTGTCTGCTTGGATAAGTCTGATCCCGACTCTGCCATTACGAACGGCTTCGGGCCTTGCTCTCGACGAATGTCTCCAGACATCGCCTCTCTACTTCGGTAGACCCTCTTCCAACGCACTGCGGAAGGAAGGGGGGGATCGTGACGGCCGCCGAGATGACGGCCGTCACTGAGAACTCACGCTACGTGGCCGAGTTGAATCGACCCCGACTGTTCGGCGAAGGAGCCGCGTTCGGGTTTCCCTGGAACTCGGGGTTGTCGCTCGTCGGCGGACTCACCTGGGTTCCGCGATAGCCACCCCAGCCCCGTCCACCGTAGCCGCGACCGTAGCCCCGACCATAGTTTCCGTTGTTGCGAGGAGGTGCCCAACCCGGCGTTTCGATCCACGGAGTGGCTCCGTCCCAGTCGTTATCCCAGTCGTCGCGTTCATCACCATAATCGATGACCGAACGGGCACTGCCACGCCAGATCTCGGTAAGGAACGGCTTTTCGGCTTCCGGCGGTTCCGGCAGGCCGAGGATTTCGTCGAAGTAAGCCCGATCGGCTTCAGCAACATCGACTCCACCCGAGCCGGGTCCGTTCGGGGTGTAGGTCACCACGATCTCGCCATGCTTCTTGGCTTCGAGCAGAATGTTCGACTGTTCCGGGCTCAACTCGAAGGTAATCGTGTTGCTGCCACGCGACAGGTCGGTCTGCTGGGTCATCCGATTGATGGCCAGGACCCGCACACCTTTGAACATGGTCATTGTAAAGCCGCCACGATAGCGGCGATCGGCTCCGTTGTCGGCGATCGACAGATGAACGTCGACGAAGTCTTCCGGCTTGATCAGCCCGTCGACCAGGTCGGTGCTGTTCCCCAGTCCGATCGTCACAGCCCGCATGCCCGGATTGATTTCGAGCGGCGGACGAGTGTTCGGAGCATACAGCTGAGCCGTGCGGAACGGCTGAGCCTGAGTGATGTCTTCCAGAGCGTAACGTCCGACCACGGTATCGCGGTTCAGGATCGTGTCACGTTCGAGCTTCGATTCGTCGAGACGACCGGTCACGACGTGTTCCGAAGTAATCAGGGTTCCAGCCGGAATATCTCCGGCGGCCATCGGCACAAGACGGGTCGTTGCCGCCCGTTCCGGTTCTGGCTCCACCCAGAAGAATGACTTAAACAGGTAGAAGATTACCAGGCCGCCGATGACAAACAGCATCAGCAGCGTCAACAAGGCAGGTGTTAGAATTCTCACGATCCCCTCTCCGATTCCAAAAAGATCATCCGATCAGATTGCCGGACATTGTCCCCAGCGTGTTGCCGTTCGACGGCACGTTCACACAATTCCGTCCCTGCCTGAAATCTTCTCCACGTCCGTGGTGAAGAAGCCCTGTGTTCTCTCTACTCCCGCTGCATCACTGTTTCTGCAACAAGGTGCTTATCTTTCAAACCGAAACCGATCGGCCAGAGCATGTCCGGCGAAGCGGCTCGCATCGGAACCTTCACCACGACCAGAACAGGGTCGCCGGCAAAGGTGCCGATTTCCGTGATTACTTCCGCGTTCCGTGAAAGCTTCGGTCCCAAGGCTGTCAGGACCGACTCTTCGATGTATTCCTGCGAGGTTCCCGGATGGGTGGCGGCTCGCGCTCCCAGGCGGCTCGCCTCGACCACGGTCCCGCGGGCGAAGAACAGCATGGAAAACTCAAAGACCGCGAACAGCATCAGCAGTAGAATTGGCAATGTCATTGCCAGTTCCATGCTGGTGAAGCCCTTTCGGCGCGTCTGTTTTGGCTGTGTGATCATGCCTGCTTCCGGTCTGAGTTATGTCAAAGTCCACGGGAGTGGGGGCCAGTTGCCAAAGTAGGCAGAGGCCAGCAGTCCCCATGTCGACAATGCGATAGGTAGTGCGTAGGCCATAATTCGTCGCTGCTTCCGTTGTTCCACGGTTTCCGCAGCTGGTTTCTCTCCCGCCTTGCCCGGCTTCCCGGTGGCCAGAAGTTTCTTCTTCATTCGTTTCGGACCAATCGTGAGCACGTTGGCGAGCACGATTCCCATCGTCACGAGGATCACGATCAGCGTGCTGATCCCGAGGATGTAGAGCGTCCACTGGAATCCGATCCAGACAGACAGTCCGCCCAACAGTTTCACGTCTCCGCCGCCGGCCGTTCCGACCATCCACAGCAGAAACAGGATTCCGAATCCGACCAGAAATCCGAGTCCGCCCGTTGCCAGGCCGGCCCATTGATCGAAGACTCCCTGATAGATCCAGCCGGCGAAAAACATCGGCAGCGTGAGCTTGTTGGGAATCTTGTAAAACTTCTGATCCCAGATCGCCGCGGTGAGTGTGTACCCGATCACGGCAACAAGAAATACGATTGGCTGAATCTGATCCATCGCCGGCCTTCGATTCCGAGCGTGACCCGGCGTCAGCCGCGTTCACTGGTCCATCTGTTAATTAATGTTGAGCTTAAACCCCGGCAGATGCAGCCGGAAAAGTGTGAAATCTCAACCTGAATTCAAGATACTACGTTGAAATCATAACACACGTTTTCGTTGTCAAACGGAACTGTCTCCATTTTGATACACATCTCCACGAGGCCGCATCACCACCAGACTTCGCGACTCCCCGAGATGGATTTTCGTGATCAATCTGCGTCGCCGGCACAATCCGATCAGGTAAACCTCTGCAGCCTCATCCGGAGGAAGCCGACGGTCTTGTTCACGACGCTCGCTCTCTCTGCTCATGAATATTTCGAAGGTCAATAGGGTCCCCGGTTCGCTCCACGCGGGAAACCGACACGGTGACTTCTCCGGATTGCTTCCCGTTCACGAACCATCTATAAGTTAGACAGAGGCCGAAACAGTCGTTGAAGGCCCTCAGGAGCAGTTGCCGTGAAGGTCGAACTGCTCTGTCCGCGTCCGAAGGCAGCGTTCCAGATAACGTTCGCTCAAACGCGGACACACGGTCGGGCAATTTGCTCGAACAAGCTGACAGCATCAGTTGAATTCACGCTTACAGGGAGGAGTCTGCACATGGCCACGAAAATCGCGATTCTCGGCGGAGGAGCCATGGCAACGGCCTGCGCGATCCTGTTGGATGAATCGAGCGATCAACAGGTCGCCATGTGGCTTCGCAGTCCCGACCTGGCCAGGGAGATCGCGCAGACCCGGGAGAACCGCCGCCTGCTCGCTGGCGTGCACATCCCCGAGCGGATCGGCATTACCAGCGACATTGAAGAAGCGGTCGATGACGCCGAGTTTCTTGTCGTCGCCATCCCGTCGGCATTCCTGCGTGCTTCGCTCGAACAACTCGCCCCGGCGCTGAATCGGAATCGGCCGGTCATCAGTGTCGTCAAAGGCCTCGAACCGGAAACGCATCAGCGTCCCAGCGAGATCATCACTGAAGTGCTCGGCACCCGCGCCGTGGTCGCTGTCGGGGGACCGAGTCACGCCGAAGAAATCTCCCGGCGTCTTCCCGCCACTGTTGTCGCCGCCTGCGGAGATCTTTCGCTCGCCAAGCGGGTGCAGAACATCTTCGCGACCGATCGCTTCCGCGTGTACGCCAATGTCGATCTGATCGGCGTCGAGATCGCTGGGGCGGTGAAGAATGTCATCGCCATCGCAGCCGGAATCTGTGATGGGCTCGGCTTCGGCGACAATGCGAAGTCAGCCCTGATGACCCGCGGCATCGTCGAGATGTCCCGCTTCGGCAATTACTTCGGAGCCGAAGATGCCACGTTTGCCGGACTGGCCGGGATTGGCGACCTGATCACCACCTGCATCAGCCCCTACGGCCGGAATCGCCTCGTGGGCGAACGTTTGGGACAGGGCGAAAAGCTCAGCTCGATTCTCGAATCAATGGACTCGGTCGCCGAAGGGGTGAAGACAACCCAGGCGGTAATGGAGATTTCCGAAAAGCACGACATCGAAATGCCGATCGCCCAGGAAGTCTACCGCGTGCTCTTCGAAGACAAGTCGCCACTCGAAGCAACACAAACCCTGATGAATCGCCCGTTCAAGATCGAGTAACGCAAGGGGTGGCCCAGACGTGTACGTCGGGGTGACGAACTCACAAGAGGTCGGTATCCAGCAGAGATGAGTTGAGCCGCAACTTCTTCGGAGGGTGGCTCGGATCGCTCCGCGATCTGGGCGGCGAAGCCATAGGATGACGCGATCAGACGATCGATCAACCGCACCAGGGTTTTCCACTTATTGCGCTACCCCCGAGATGTGCACAAACAGGAATGTCGGTGCCACTCTGTCGGAGCTGCGAGTGTTACTCTCGGAGGATCACCGTCCGTTCTTGAACAGGGGCTGAAGACAGGCATCCTGTTGCTTTCGCAACACAGAGAGGAATCTCTGTGCCATCCTGTGATGCGGGCGGCTCTACGACTTCCGGTTCTTATAGCGTTCGCTGGCCTGTGTGAGTGTTTTTCGTTCCTTGCTCGTCAGGCTGGCTTCGCCCTTTTCGGCGATTTTCTGCAGGATGCGGTCGACTTCCTGTTCCATCACCTGCGGGTCTTCGTCGCGGTAGATCTTCAGCTTGGGGTTTCGGCGAGCACCGGATGAGCCGAACGATGTCGTCAGGGGAGCCAGGCGAAGGCGGAACTTGAAGTAGAGAAACGCGAACAGGATGCCGCCCAGGTGAGCCATGTGGGCAATCTGATCGGTGCTGCCCCGTCCGCCGAGTTCCGACAGAACCGGAAGCAGGTCGACGAGAAGAATGAACCCGGCCAGCCACCGCATCTGCACGGCAATCAGCCCCCAGAGCATGACCTGCTCTCGCGGAAAGTGCAGGGCATACAGGAACACCAGCGCCACCGCGGCTCCCGATGCACCGACCGCGGGAGTGAGATCCGCCATGGCCATCGACCAGGCGACATAGCAAAGCCCGGCGAAAATGGCGGCTGCGCAATAGAAGAGACCAAACTCCCGGCTGCCGTACATCGACTCCAGCCGGCGGCCGAAGAAGTAGATCAGCAGCATGTTGAAGAGCAGATGGAACAGGTTCCCGGGATCGTGCAGGAACGCATAAGTCAGCAGCCGCCAGATCTGTCCCTGCAGCACGGCTTCCGAAGCCAGATCGAACCAGATGTTGACCAGCGGAAAGAACAGCTGACCGACGAAGGCAATCACGGTGATCAGGATCAGCTTCTTCCAGACCGGCCAGTCTCCGCCACCTGATCCCATTCCGGAAAATCCGCCTGGAGGATCGTCGCGAATATAGTCCCGATTATGGATTCCCATCCTGACACCAATCTCTGCTGATCAACAAAAAGCCTCTGTTACCGCGCGCCAGCCGCGGATGCGTATCCCATTGTAGGGAGAACCGAAATGTCCCACGAGATGAAATTTTCGACTTCTCAGGCGTTTGAGCGGCCACGAGATCGACAATAAACAGGCTGGGATAAGCGGAGCTGTATCGCAGCACGACCACGCAAAGCGACACCCTTACGGCAAGAACCCCTTCTCGCGGAGTTCGGTCAGGTTCTCCGGGGCACTGCTGACGATTCGTTCCATGGCGTAGCGGATGAGAGCGACGCCGGCGAGTCGTTCCGGAGCGACCAGAATCGCGACGCGATCTTCGTCTTCCTGATCGAGCCGGCGGTTCAGTTTGTCGACCACTTCTTCGACTTCATCACTGATCAGTTCTTCCCGCAGAGCCGTGTTGGCCAGTTTCAAATTCGAGAACGCCGCGGTTCGGGCCATCAGGAACTGCACCAGTTGACTGTCTTCTTCCGACTCGAAGAAGTCCTGAAACTCCGGCGACTGATCGCCCGGCTGAATAATGACCGGACGGGTGATTTTGATCTCTCCGCGTCGAACCTTCACCGGCGCGGCGTCTTCTTCCGGCGGCAGCACGAGGTAATAAGCCAGATCGGAAGTGCCGAACGTGAACAGCGAATAGGGGACCGAACGGGCGATGGAAACGGAATTCCAGACCTGTTGCAGGAACCTCTCCTCACTGAAATCGTAAAAGTCCATAAGGCTGATTGCCGATTGTGTGAAGGTACGGGTTGGCGGACCCGGATGGTGAGCCGGCTGATTGCTGGCGGGCATGCGAATGGATGACTCGCTGGAGTCGTCTCTCCTCATTCTCAGGCATTGTGAGGCATCGCAGGGCCGGGAACAAGGTTGACAAATCATTGTCGCATTGAAATAGTGCGGCTCCTGCATGAAATCGCAGACTTTCCGGCATCCACGACGGATGCTGTTGCACGATTTATAAGACAGACACAGAGGATGGTTGTATGAGCGGACCAATTATCAGAACCGGCGCGACACCTGAGTTTTCAAAAGGGTGGGATCGCATCTTCGGCGATGGCAAGCCGGCCCGGAAGAAGTCGAGCAAGAAGAGCACGAAGAAGTCGACCAAGACCGCAGCCAAAAAGACGACGACCAAAAAGGCCGCGACGAAGAAAGCCTCCAGTCCCGCTGTGAAAGCGACCGCGAAGAAAGCCGCTAAGAAAGCGACCGCGAAGAAGTCGACCGCTGCCGGGTCGAGCGCCCGCAAGACGAAGAAGAAGTAGTCGGCTACGCTCGTTGATTTCCGAGCAACCCGCTGGTCTCACTATGAAACGGTGAACTCCTGCCGTGACCGACCTCAGCTCTTCATCGGTATCAGAAGACAATCACGAAACCGCCAGTCAGTCTTCGCACTGGCTGGCGATCCTCATTTTATGGGGACTGTTGATTGCCTGGTCACTGCTCCGATCGCCCATTCCCTCGGTTAACGAACCCCACTACCTGTGCAAGGCCCGGCACTTCTGGGACCCCACGTGGTGCGCGAACGATTTCTTCCTCACTTCGTCGAATCCGCACTGGGTCTACTACTTCACCGTCGGCTGGATGACGCAGTTTCTGTCGCTGGGCACAACCGCTCTCATCGCGCGGCTCGCTTCCCTGCTTATCTTCGCGACCGGCTGGATTCGCATGACCCGGGCCCTCCTGCCGCATCGACTCGCCCCCTTTCTTTCGCTGTCCGTCTTTCTCCTTCTTCAGGCGGTGGTGAATTTCTCCGGGGAGTGGGTGATTGGCGGGACAGAATCGAAAGTCTTTTCCTACGGTCTCGGCTTCTGGAGCCTGGGTTGCTTTCTGAATCGTCGCTGGAACGCGGCGGGAGTCCTGATGGGGCTCGCAATCGCCTTTCATCCTCTCGTTGGCATCTGGCTGACCGGCTGCCTGGTTCTCGGCGCGGTCCCCGTGCTCTATCAGCATCGAACAGAACTCCGCTCGATCGCGAAACGGGCTCTCGTACCGCTCGCCCTGTTGGTCCTTGCCTCGCTGCCGGGCATGATTCCGGCTCTGGGCATCATTTTCGATTCCGCCTCGCCGGCCGATCGTTTCGCGGGCGATTACCTGCAGGTCTTTTTTCGCCTGAAGCACCATCTCGATCCGATGCAGTTCAAGCCGTTGAATTACATTGTCTACCTGGGGCTGATGATCCTTTCCGTCGCGGGGTATCAGCGGCTGCGAAACGGCGGCGAGCGGATTGAAGGCTGGCGACTGTTGCTGGGCCTGATGTTCGCCTCGGCTCTGGTCGCCTTCATCGGGATTCTGATCGGACTGCGATTTACCGAACCCAACGAAATGCCGGCTCTGGCGTTGCGGGCCAAGCTGCTCAAATTCTACCCGTTCCGGCTGTACGACATGATGGTGCCGGTCTTCTTCAGCCTGATCATTGCCGCGATGACCGTTCGCTGGGCGTCCCGGGCTTCGAAGACGACACTCGCCTTGTTCTCAGCGGCCATCTTTCTGCTCGGAATGTCGTTCCCCTTTGTCGACCGGAATCCGTCCCGCCTGCCGAACGAGCGACTTTCAGACTGGTACGAAGCCTGCGAATGGGCTCGGACAGAAACGCCTCCCGAAACCCTGTTCGCCACACCCCGCAGCGGCTGGGCCTTCAAATGGTACTCCCACCGAGCGGAGTACGTGACCTTCAAAGACTGCCCTCAGGATGCCCGGGGCATTCTGGAATGGAACGAACGTCTGACGGTTATGGCCGACTGGAGAACGGCGAGCTACGAAGACAGCTTCATTTCCCGGGAGGAACTCGCCCGACTGCGTGAGTTAACAGGAGCAGAATACCTGATCGCCCGGCATGCGTATCTGTTCGACAGTGAACCGGTCTTTGAGAACGAGTTTTACCGGATTGACCGCCTTCCGGAGCCGAAAGTCGTGCCTGTCCCCTCGGCCAGACGTTCTGACAGTCAGGCAGCGAGTTTCCGCTGAATCCGGTAGAATCGGTCCCTGCGAACGCGAACAGAACTTCGGTTGGCCGTGTCCTCCGAGGGTTGCTTGCTTTTCAGGCCTGTGCCTGTAGAATTCGAAACGTCCGGCCTGCGGTCGCGACCAGTACGCCCCTATAGCTCAATTGGCAGAGCAACTGACTCTTAATCAGTAGGTTCAAGGTTCAAGTCCTTGTGGGGGCACTTGATCAGAGGCGAAAAGCCCTCGGAATCGCAAAGGCGGTGAGATGCATTTCTCACCGCCTTCCTTCATGCGCGCTGCGAAATCTCCATTCCCTCGAAGTTTCTTCTTCCTCCGTTGCAATCGATCAGAACGGAGACTAAACTGTGGAACCGTATTGAGATTGAGTCTCAATCGCATAACTGCCCCGGTAGTCCCGCCGTTTCGTTCCCGCCGTCCAGGCACTGTCCCAGCAGGCGGCCGAACTTCTCCTCCTTGCATAAAGGTGAACCATGCCTCACCGTACTCAACAACGACTGCGTCGAGCATTTACTCTTATTGAACTTCTGGTCGTGATCGCGATCATCGCCATTCTGGTCGCGTTGCTGCTGCCGGCCGTCCAGCAGGCCCGTGAGGCGGCTCGTCGTTCATCCTGCAAGAACAACCTGAAGCAGATCGGTCTCGCGATCCACAACTACCACGATACCCACAATCGTCTCGCTCCGGCCTGGGCCGATTGGGACGGGCTCTGGTCCGATGCGAATCAAACGGCTCACATCAACGTGTCGATCCTCCCCTTCCTCGAAGCGGGCAACACTGAAGAGCTGTTCGACTACAACGTCCGCTGGGATCATGCGAACAACGCCGACATGGCCACGCTGATGCCCGCCGCCTACCAGTGCCCGTCGACCCCCGGATCAGGCGATCCCGAACCGACCAGCGGATTTCAGACATCCGATTACACTTACCTGCGTAGTGACACGGGCTGGCTCACCGATTCGGCTCCCGGCAACTCGATGTTCGATCAGAACCAGTTCCGCCGCTTTCGCGACGTGACTGATGGGCTGACAAATACGATGATGCTCTACGAGTCGGCCGGGCGGGCTTCGCTTTACGTCGGCAACCAGACCACAACCGCCCCCGCCGGCTGGACGGGCGAGTACCGCAGCTGGGCCGGACACTTCAACTCCGGTTGGCTTTATAACTTCCAGGTCACCATCGATTCCGGCGGGGGACCTCCGACGGTCGATTACTACGTCGGCAACCAGGTGATCAACGTCAGCAACCTGTACGGGGCCTCCTTCTCCTTCCATACGGGCGGCGTGCAGTTCTGCCTGGCCGACGGTTCGGTCCGTTTTCTCAGCGAGAACATCGACCTGAACACGCTCAGTGCATTGACTTCGATCAACGGTTCCGAAGTTGTCGGGGAGTTCTAAGAATGAACCTGCGATGCTTCCAGAAAGACCGCTTCTCCCGTTCCACGCTGGCCTCTCTCCTGCTGGCGATCGCGATTTGCCCGCTCTGCATTGGATGCGGAGGAGAAGACTGGCAAGCCGAGACTTATCCGGCGCGGGGATCGATCACCATTAACGGGGAACCGCCAGCCGGGGCCTACATTCAGCTTCACCCAACGGGAGAAGCCACCGATGTCCGTGACTCCCGTTCCTGGGCCCTTGTAAAAGAGGACGGCACCTTCACGCTCACGACGTACGAGTCGGGCGATGGCGCTCCGGTCGGGAATTATGCGGTCACAATCCGCTGGTCTCCCGACGTGAATTCGCCGTCGATGGCGGATCGGCTCAATAACGCCTACTCCAACCCGGACCAATCGGAATGGAAGGTCGACATTGTTGAGGGTGAAAACGAGCTTCCCCCGATCGTGATCGAGGGAGCCACCGTCCTGGACAATGACAAAGCCAGCAAGTCGAAGAAACTACCTCCCGGGCCAGAGATGGGAAACTAGCCACCAATGAATCCGACGACCGGACAGGCAAGCAGCACTCCTTCGAGTGGTACGCGTTTTCGACTGCGGACGCTCTGGCTGAAGACGCACCGCTGGCTCGGCCTGACGGTCGGGCTGCTGCTCGTGTTGATCGGTCTGACCGGCAGCGTTCTCGTCTTTGACCACGCGATCGATGAATGGCTGAATCCGGAGCTGCTGCTGACCGAAGAAAGTGGGTCGCGACAAAGCCTTCAGAACGTAATCGAAGCCGCCGAGCAGTCGCAATCTGCCGATGCGATGTCGGTCACGAAGCCGCGGGTTGAAAACGGCGTCTGGTCAGTCTGGTTTTCGACCGGCACAAAGGAAGATCCGAAATTCACCGCCGTGTACGTCGATCCTTACACTGCCGAGGTCAAAGGCCAGCGGACGTGGGGCGAAGACTTAATGACCTGGATTTATCGGCTGCATTTCCGTCTGGTCGCCGGCTGGGTCGGAGGAGTGATCGTAGGAATCTGTGGTTTGATTCTGATGATCTCCGTCGCCACCGGAGTTTACCTGTGGTGGCCCCTCTGGATGAACAGCTGGCGAGCAGCGTTCGCTGTCCGGGGCGGACCACGCTTCAACTACGATCTCCACAAAACGGTCGGAATCGTGAGCACTGTCTTCCTGTTCGTGCTCGCCTTCACCGGGGTCTACATGGAGTTCCCCCAGTATGTGAAGCCGATTTTCACCGTGTTCTCGGAAGAAACGAAACATCCTCGGGGCCTGAAATCGGATGTGGTCGAGGACCGCGAAGCCCTCACCGCCGATGAAGCGATCGCGATTGCTCAGCGTGAGTTTCCGGATGCGATCTTCGACCATCTGCATCCCCCCGAAGACGAAGAGGGGACTTACGAGGTCGCATTCCGTCAGGAAGGAGAGGTTCAGAAAACCTTCGGCAGAGCACAGGTCTTTCTCGACCAGTACACCGGAGAGGTCCTCACTATCCGCGATCCCCGGCAATTTACAGCCGCCGATACGCTGCTCGCCTGGCAATTTCCCCTGCACAGTGGCGAAGCATTCGGTCTGGTCGGCCGCTGGCTGGTCTTCTTCAGCGGTTTGACTCCCGCCGCCCTGTACGCAACGGGAACCTTGATGTGGTGGCGGCGACATCGCTCCCGCAAACGAAAAAAGCTGGTTCAAACGTCAAAGACGCAAGAACCAGCTGAGACTCCAGAACTCGTTGCCGCCGCGACAATGGCGAGCTGCGAGACATAGTGTTTCGGGCTAACTACCCGGCAATCAATTCGCGAACCGCTCCAGTACGCGCAGGTTCTGTTCGGTGTCCCGGATGGGCTGGACGAATTGATGGCCATCGAGACCGCCGCGGATGGCGGCCCAGGAGTCGAGGGTCTGCCGAACCTGCCGGTGGAAACTGGCCTGGCTGCTCGACAACGCCAGTTCCAGATCCTGACAGTCCTGCGCGAACATCCACGCGTTGTATTCGTTGCGACGCCCTCCCTGCTGACGGACCAGCTGCAGAATCGTCTGAGCCTGGCCCTGCAGTTCGCTGATAAGCCGCGCGAGCTGAGTCGGCTGCTGCTGTTGCGGGGCCACCCGCAGTTCGTGCCGTAGATCGTGAATCACCTGGTGAATCATTCGGCCGGTCTGCCAGTCTCGGTACATCAAATCGGACCGATAAATCGCGTTGCTGACTTCCGCCCAGTGGGCATCGACTTTCCCGAACGACTCCACAACGTCGCTGTGGTCACCATCGCGGCGGACTGTCTGCGAAAATCGCTGCGTTTCTCGAGCGAGCTGCTCGACGGCCCGTCCCGGCTGGAAGCGAGGCAGATTCCCGCGGCGAATCTCGTCGGCCAGCCGCTCGGTCAACTGCACGAGACGTCCGGCCAGTTCAGCCACTTCGTTTCTGTTGTAAACGTCGGCCTGCTCGAAGTTCATCTCGGCATGAAAAAGATTGTCGAGCTGGTTAATCGATTGCACGACAGCGAGTGTCCGGTTCGAGAACTGCCCCTCGGCGAACAGGTAAGCCGCCGGGTGCCAGGCTTCATCGAACGCCGAGTACTCCGCGCGAACGCGATTGTAATCGCCCCCTTGAATGATCAGGTCGGCAAAGTGCGAAGCATGGGTACGGGCTTCCTGAAGCAGTTCCTGGTGTTCTCGAGTGATATTCTCGCGGCTCGTCAGTGCGTAGAGGTAGTTCAGCTCCGAACGGAATGATTCAGCCAGCCGCTGATACCGATTGTCGCCGCCATGTCGCGGAGGCCCCGGATCATTCGGATAGTAACCCTGCTGCGGGGGCAGACCAGGTGTCGGCAACGTCGGTGCCGGTTTGCGGGTTCCCCAGTCAAAATTCGGCGGATCGTATTCATCCGAGAACCCCGGCCCTCCGGGAAACACGGGACCTGCGACCGGGGGTGTCAGGACTGGACCATAACCCGGTGGAACCGGCTGAAAGCCCGGCTCATCGTAGACCCAGCGGTTCGTCTGTTCGTCGTACCGCAATCCCTTCGAAGGCTGATCTCGCGGAGCAGGCTTCTCATCGGCTCGATCTTTCAGCCGACCGCGAAAGCGATCCGAGTCGGACTGAGCCTGGCTGACTGCGATTGGCATCAGGCCGATCGCCAGCAGACAGAAAAATGGAACGATAAGTCGTCGGGTTGAATTGAACATCTACTTGTTTTCCTGAATCAAGTCGCGACTGCAGCCCACTGATGAGCCCCCTGTCGAATGCAGAGACTCCTGCAGACTTCGTGCCCTCTCTTGAGTATCCGCGATTCCAGACGCCCTTCAACAGAATTTCCGTCGGGACGGTGGAACAAACCGAACGGGCCGCCTGAGAACGCGGCGCAGTCAGTGCTTTAGTCCAAGCGGGACAAAGCCGCAGCGAGGGACGTGCGATTTCCAGTAACTGAGTTCGATCTTCCCGTCGAAGCCGTTTCAAACGGCACGATCAGAACAATCCCTTGACCGAACTGATGCGGATCTCTTCGCGGGAAAGCAGTGGTTCGCCGTATGCCGAGTGAATGGACCAGCCCCAGTAACGGGCCCGATCGCGTATGTCATCGAGCGGAGTCGGGAACGACGGATCACGGCCGGTCGTCACCTGAGATTCGTAACAGGCAATGGAGGCCATCTTCTGATCGATATAGTCGCTGACATCAATCACCACGCTCGGCTTGGGGTGAATCCGCAGATGCACGCTGAAGTAGTAGAACATCTGCGACGGCCAGTAGGGCTCGCCTTCGAGATCGGTTCGAGACAGCTTCGACCAGAACCGGGCGTCGTCGCAGAGCTGACTGGCCCGCACATGATCGGGATGGGCATCTTCCGGCCAGGGGGCCAGAATCATCTTCGGCCGCTGCGTGCGAAACACGTTCGTCAGTGCCCGCCGCGCGTCGAGCGTGTCTTCCAGCTGGCGATTCGGCAGGCCCAGATTGTCGCGCCAGTGGACGCCGAGCACCTTCGTCGCCGTCGCCGTTTCCTGACGACGAAGTTCGTTCGTTCCATGCGGGGTCGGTTCGCCGCTCGTCAGATCGAGAATGCCCACCTGCAGTCCCTCGGCAATCGCCTTGAGCATCGTGCCGCCGACACTGATCTCGGCATCATCGGGATGAGTCGCAACAACAAGCAGGTCGAGCATGATTCAAGATTTCGAGAACGAAAGGTGCCACGTGTGTGAAAGCGTGTCGGCTGGGACATCAACCAGTTCTACCCGCGGTCGGTCAGCGGGCGGTTCCCGAGGATGCGGTGAATGGTCGACAGCTGGCCGGTGTGAATGCCTTCGTGCCAGGCCGCCATCTGGAAGACGTGGCCAACATTCTTGAAGAACGGCGGCACCCCATCCGGCGTCGGCTCAACGAATCGCTCTTCCGGACATTCTTCCAGGGCGCGAAGGAACATCGCACGCATATCTCGCATCAGCTGACGAACTTCTTCGATCGGTGGATAGTCCGAAAGGTTGTCGAGCGGCGTGGTGCTCTTTGCGAACAGCGGGAGATACTTGGAGAGGTCGCATTTGTACTCGCGGCTCACAAACCGAGACAGGCGACCATCGACCACGGCGAGATGCCCGGCAATCCACATCGCATGATTCGTTCCCGGAGCCGGTCGACGGACCCAGTCTTCGGGGTTGGTGAACTCATCGAGAATCTTCTCGGTCGCGGCTCGGCTCACTTCCAGTCCGTGACGAAATCGCTGCTTGATATCTGACAAAACTTTCTCCCTATAATCGTCCCGCAGGGGTTATTCAACCTGTCGGGCAGGCTCTCGCCTTCATGCGTATTCAAATAACAGACGGGAGCAGCGCTCCCTGACGGCCATCGGCCTCGTCCTGACGACGTCTGGCTCAATCCGACTGGCCGCGGAACGTCGCTTCCCGGCCGCGGTGGTCGGTATTCACTTTCTCGCCATCGTAAACCAGTTCGCCCATGCACCAGGTTTTCACCGGCCAGCCGGTCAGCTCGACGCCATGCCACGGCGACCAGCCGCATTTCGTCTGCTGGTTCTCATTGAGCACGGTCTTCTTGAGATTCATGTCGACGAGCACAACGTCAGCATCATACCCGTGCTTCAACTGCCCCTTGTTGTCGATCTTCCAGACACGGCCCGGAGCTGCGGTCATGCCGTCGACCACGCGTTCGAGCGGAAGTTTCCCCTCGTTGACCGCGTTGAGCATGAGTGCCAGCGAGTTCTCGACCGCCGGCAGCCCCGACGGCGACTGCGGATAGGACTGCTGCTTCTCTTCCAGCGTATGCGGAGCGTGATCGGTCGCGATGACTTCGATCGTCGATTCCTTCAGCGCCTGCCACAGTCGGGCGTTGTCCTCTTTGTTCTTGATGGACGGGTTCATCTGCACCAGCGAGCCGAGCCGGTCGTAGTCGTCGACATGGAACAGCAGATGATGCGGACAGACCTCGGCTGAGACGACACTGTCGTCAATCTGTTTCAAACTCGAATAGTACGCATAGAGCAGATCGCACTCCGCAGCTGTGGAGACATGGAGCACATGGAAGTGGTGGTGATACTTGATCGCCAGATCCATCGCCCGCCGTGTCGCGATCAGAGCGGCTTCGTGGTCGCGAATCTTCGAGTGATCGCGAAACGTCTTGCCACCCTCCAGTTTCGCAGCGTTCGCCCGAACCGTGGTTTCATCTTCGCAGTGAGCACAGATCGGCAGATTCGTTTCCGCGAAGATCCGCTCCAGAGCCTTCTGCTCGTCGACCAGCAGATTGCCCGTGCTCGAACCGATAAAGATCTTGATCCCCGGCGTCCGCTCCGCCCGTTGCAGTTCCTGCACATTATCGGGGGTTGCCCCGATGTAGAAACCGTAGTTCACAATCGACTTCGTTGAAGCCAGTTCGAGCTTGTCGTGCAGGGCCTGCACACTCGTGGTCGAGGGCTTCGTGTTCGGCATCTCGAGAAAGGTCGTGACTCCGCCAGCCGCGCAAGCCCGGGAGCCGGTGTGCAAGTCTTCCTTGTGCGTCAGCCCGGGGTCGCGGAAGTGGACCTGGTCGTCGATCACGCCGGGAATCAGATGCAGCCCGGTCGCATCGATCACTTCGTCGGCTTCCACCTGCACGGCGGGATCGAGCTCGATCTTTCCGTTCCGCAACAGCACATCGGTTTGATGCAGCCGGTCCGGGAGCACACAGGTCGCATTCCGAATCAGAGTCGTCGTCATACCGCAGCTTTCAAATGTCGATTCAAAGTCGTCGAGCAGGCCCCGTCATCCCAACCCGAAGCGTCCTCGAGGGTAGTGGACGCTCCCGCGGAAAAGGGCGTAGATTTTGCTGTTTCGTCATCCGATCAATGTCACTCGCGGGGGGCGCCGACGTTCTTGCAATGTTGAACGCTCGCCGCTGTCCCCCCACCAACGAAAACAGTCTACCGGCTTCGTTCCCGCATCGACAGGCTTCCGTCCATAACGCGAAGAAGCCGCAGGTTTCCCTGCGGCTTCCTGCCGTTTTCATCGCTGCTGTTCGACTCAGGCTGCTGCCGCCGAGCGATTTTCCAGGTCATCCAGACCTTTGCGATCGCAGAAGTCGCCGAACGTTTCGTCGTCGTTGCGGGCTTCCTTGTAGTACGCGAAGATCGGTGCCAGTGTCGGCACGATGTCTTCGAACTTAACCATATCCTTGTAGAGGAAGGCCAGCCGCGTTCCCAGGACGTTGCCACCGAGGAACAGCGTATATTTGTTGACGGCTCGTCCGACCAGACCGATATCCGGCGTGTAAGGACGAGCACATCCGTTCGGGCAGCCCGTCATGTGAACACTGATGCGTTCGCCTTCGAGTCCCTGTCGAGCCAGTTCGGCTTCAATCTCATCGAGCAGCGAAGGCATCACCCGTTCCGATTCCGTCACGGCCAGACCGCACATCGGCAGAGCGGGGCAGGCGATCGCGAACCGGCGGGTCAGCGTGTAATCTTCCGCCAGCTTGATGCCGTTCTGGGTCAGGATCCGCGAAATCTCGTCCTTGTCGGCCGGGTTGATGTCACAGAGGATCATCGACTGCAGAGCGGTCAGACGGACCGGCATCTTGTACTTGTTGAGGACTTCCCGCAGACCGGTTTTGATCCGCAGCGAGCCTTCATCCTTGATGCGGCCGTTCTCGATATTGATGCCGAGAAACAGCTTGCCGTCTCCCTGCTCCCGCCAGCCCATGTAATCGTCGACGCCGGTGATCAGAGCCCCGTTCACCGGAGCCAGCGGCTTACCGTAATACTCAGCGACCTTGTCACGGAACTTCTCGATGCCCCAGTTGTCGACCAGGTACTTCATGCGGGCGACCTTCCGGTCTTCCCGGTTGCCGAAGTCGCGCTGAACCTTCACCACGGCTTCGGCCACGGCACAGGCTTCTCCCGGCACCACGAAAGCCATCGGCTTGCCGAGCGCGGGGTACGTTTCTTTCTTGGCGGGCGTGCGGCCCATGCCACCGCCGACGTAGACGTCGTAACCGATGACGGCGTCGTTCTCGACAATCGCGACGAAGCCGAGGTCCTGCGTCAGAACATCGATGTGATTGTCTTCCGGCAGCGCGACGCCAATCTTGAATTTGCGAGGCAGGTAGGATTCGCCGTAAATCGGCTCTTCGACCGGTTTGAACTCGGCAACCTGCTGCTTCTCGCCATCGGGATCGGTGACCCAGAAATCGAAGTAGGCGGTTGACCGCGGCTTGAGATGAGCGGCCAAGGCGTCGGTCGTTTCCTGCATCTGCTCCAGGACCGGGTTGTTCCTGTACGGAGCCGGATTGCACATCACGTTGCGATTCACATCGCCACAGGCGGCGTAGGAATTCAGCTTGATGCGGGTGATCTCGTGGATCGTCTTCTGCAGATCGGTTTTCAGAATACTGTGCAGCTGCAAGGCCTGACGGGACGTCAGCCGCAGCGTTCCTTCGCCGTACTGATCAGCCAGATCGAGCTCGGTCAGGAACTGATCGGCGGTCAGCTTACCGCCCGGAGGGCCGGTGCGGATCATGCAGCTGTAGGCTTTGCCCAGCCGGTTCCCCTCGTCGTCCTTGCGGTTGCGGAGGTCGCGGTTGTCCTGCTGGTAGGTGCCGTGGAACTTCAGCAGCTGGGCGGCATCACCGGAGAAGCTGTCGTCGCTGTTTTGCAGCTCTTCGCCAATGGTTCCCCGCAACTGGTTCGAAGCGGCCTTGATCCCTTCCATTTTCGACAGGGAGTCCGTGGAAATTTTCTGATCGGTATCGGACATCGATCCTTCGTCTTTCGCTTACAAAGCCGTGTGAAACAAACCGCGACCGCGGGAGCCGCCGGCTCATCCGCGTGAAAATGCTGTCAAAACCCGGGCACCGGCCCGCAGCCAACCGCCGCGGATTACCGGTTCTTCCCAGTTGTCCAGCAATTGTAGTGGGGACCAAAAATTTTGAGAAGGGGAAGTCACAACGAGCCTCAGAAGCCGTTTTCTGCACGAATTACAGCCTCCATCGGACGTTCGACACTTCACAAAACACCCAAGTTCACCCAGAGCGTCAACGTGTCGCAGGGGCGGTGGCATGGTGGACAGGTTTTCGGGTAGGATTCACGCACTCCTGGGTGCCATGCCCACGCTTGCGTGGGCATGCAATGCGGGTGGCACGCACGACCGGCCATCGCAACCAATAAGACGAACACTTGGAAGTTTCAGCAGGCAGGCGATTCGTTCGCGACTCCACGCCAGTAATAACCCCCGGATGTTCGATAACGAAACGGGTAAACTGAGATTCTTCGCACAGGACAGGCATGCCCACACAAGCGTGGGCATGGCACCCGGCACGCGGCCCGACAAGGAGGCAACGCATCCGGTGTCCTCACGCCCCTCACGCCTTCTCGTCCAGGGCGATCAGGTTGTCCATCATCTGGCTCATTACTTTCAGGCCGAGTTTCCATTCGTCGACAGTCAGTCCCCGTTTCAGACTGTTTCGCAGGGCCTTGAACGGCGGGAGCAGTTTACTGATCAGCTTCGTTCCGCGGGGGGTCGGGTGAATCAGGATGGCTCGTCCGTCGCTCGGGTCCGGTTCGCGACGGACCAGGCCCTTCCGCTCCAGACCATCGAGTTGCCGCGTGATGGTGGTCCGGTCGCGGAGCATGATCTCGGCGAACTCGCCTCGCCGCAATGGCTGGCCGGCTTCGACCAGCACCATCAGCAGCGCGGACTCTTCCGCCGAGAGCTCTGATCCATTCTCGGCCAGCACCTCTTCGATCCGCATCCGAAACAGATACGCCAGGCGGCTGATCACAAATCCGGGGCGTTCAGGATCGGGCATTGGAATTCTCCCCTGAGAACTATAATGAAATTTCAAGTGTTGACCGCCACCTATATGTACCATACACTCAATTGCGTGCATCGTACACATACCAGCGACGGAGTTCAAGGTCTTTCACTCCGCATCAGAGGAGGAAATCGAATGGCGAAGATCGCAGTAACGGCGGCCAGTGGCCACCTTGGCGGAGAGATTGTCAAAGCCGTGGTCGATCTGATCGGCTCGAACCATGTCATCGGGCTGGCCCGCACTCCCGAGAACGCGGCTTCCCTCGGCGTGGAGATTCGACCCGGCGATTACGAATCTCGAGAGCAGCTCGAAAATTCGCTCGCTGGAATCGAGACCGTGCTGCTGGTGTCCGGCATGGATGATCCGGCGAAACGCATCGAGCAGCATCGCAATGTCATCGAAGCAGCGAAGGCGGCGGGCGTCCGCAAGCTTGTCTACACCAGCGTTCAGGGAGCCGAGCAGGGGACCGCCTTCTCCCCGATCGTGCACAGCAACCGGCAAACCGAACAGGATGTCCGCGAAAGCGGCCTCGACTGGGTCATCGGTCGTAACGGGATCTACATCGAACCCGACATTGACTATCTCGACACCTACCGAACACAGGGCGAAATCGCCAACTGCGCCGGCGACGGAAAATGCGGCTACACCACCCGTCCTGAACTTGCCGCTGCTTACGCTCACCTGCTGACCGAATCGAAACACAACGGGCAGACGTACAACCTGCACGGCGAGCCGATCACCCAACAGCAGTTGACTCACTTTCTGAACGAGACTTTCGGAACGGATCTGAAATACCGTTCGATGTCGGTCGAAGAGTATCGGCAGGATCGCATCGCCGAACTGGGCGACTTTATCGGCACGGTCATCGCCGGCATTTATGAGGGCATCCGCAACGGCGCCCTCAATAACGAAAGCCATTTCGCGCAGGCCGCCGGCCGCGAGCACCAGAGTTGGACAACGTACTTCGACAATCTGGCAACAACGAGAAGATAACCGCCTCACTCGAAGGAGAACAGAAGATGTCTTTCATTTCCAAGTCGGCCTGCCTGACGCTCGCTCTGTGCCTGGTAGCCGGAGTCGCACACGCCGACACGCAGGTTGAACCGCAGACCGCGAAGAAGATGCTCAACACTCAGTCGCAGCAGTTCGAGCAGCAGGTGGTCAAAGTCGCTGACAACGTCTTCACCGCAGTCGGCTTCCACGGGGCGAACACCTCGATGATTGTCGGCACCGACGGCGTCATCATTGTCGATACGCTCATGGGACCAACCAGTGCCGGCAAGGCGATGGAGGCGTTTCGTGAGTACAGCGACAAACCGGTGAAAGCGATCGTCTATACGCACAGTCACGGCGATCACACCGGGGGAACCAGTGCCTTCATCGGAAGGAATCGCCCCGACGTTTATGCGGCCGAGAACTTCGGCTCGGCGGAGGGAGTGAACGAAGACCTGCGTCCCATCGCCGGGAAACGGGGAGCCCGCCAGTTCGGACGCTCGTTGTCTGACGAGGAGAAAACCAATCGCGGCGTCGCCCCCGCCAATACCTACGATCGCGACCGTGGCGAAGGCTTCATTCCTCCCAATCGTCTGATTCCCCAAGATGGTTTGAAAACGACTATCGCGGGAGTCGAGATCGAGTTCCATCGCGGCCCCGGCGAGACTGACGATGCCATCTACCTCTGGCTGCCCCGGGAGAAGGTGCTGTTCTCAGGCGATAACTTCTATCAGGCCTTCCCCAACCTTTACGCCATTCGAGGCACCGGCTACCGCAACGTGATGAAGTGGTCGGACAGCGTCGGAGAGATGGCGAAGCTGAAGCCGCACGCGCTCGTTCCCGGCCACACCACGCCGATTCTGGGGGAAGAGAAGTCCGTTGAGATGCTGAGCAACTACAGCGAAGCGATTCGCAGCGTCTACGAGCAGACGATCGCGGGAATCAACGCGGGGAAGGGACCAGATCTGCTGGCCCATGAAGTGGAGCTGCCGAAACATCTGCAGGACAAGCCGTATCTCACCGAATTCTACGGCTCGGTTCCTCATGCCGTCCGCGCCATCTATTCAGGACTGCTCGGCTGGTACGATGGCAATCCGTCGACGTTGAGTCCGTTGGAGCCGAAGCTCAAAGCGACAAAGATGGCCGAACTGGCCGGCGGCACCGCTCAGCTGACTGAGAAAATGGAAGCTGCCCTCGCGGCGAAAGACTACCAGTGGGCGCTCGAACTTTCGGACCATGTGAAGTGGCTGGAAGACGCCGACCGAAAACGGGCCCGCCAGGTCAAGATCGAAGCCCTGCGCGGTCTCGCTGCCCGCGAATACAATGCCCCAAACCGGAACTACTACTCCAGCTACGCCAACGAACTCGAGTCGGGGCAGCTGAGCGAAGTCTGGTTCTAGTGCATTGTCATGCGTCGGCGGCAGTCGCATGGGCCAGGGCCGATTCCGACTGGCAGCTGACGATCGCCGGGGCTTCGTGGATGAGGGTGTCGTTGGTCAGGGCGTCGACCATGAACAGGGCGAAGTCAATGCGGCGGGTGCGGTTGCTGGCAAGGATGGGATCGCCGATATGTTTGCTCCAGACGGGCAGACCTTCGCTTTCCCCTTCCTTGAGGTCGCTGCCGCGAACGACGGTCCACTTGAGAGGACTCGCAAAAATCCGGCGGCAGGCTTCGACTTGATCATCGATGTCAACCAGCCGGAGCGTCCGCGCGATCCAGCCGGCGACTTTCAGCAGCGTCAGAAACATCCGGGAGTAGACGTCCTGGCCATCCTTTGAAATGTGCCAACCGCAGGAGAAAATCAGCCGGGCGTCCGGCTCGGCATGATCAAGCACTGCCTGAGCGGTTCCGGACGCATAGTCGTTTACACCCCACGGCACGAGCACTGTCAACACGCCATCACACCCCGCCACGGCTCGTCCGATGACATCGCGATCATTCGTGAACCCCGGCTCAATTCGGATCTGATCCCGAAACGCCTCCAGCTTATCCACACTCTTCGGCCGACAGACCCCGACCACCTCGTAGCCCCGATCCAGACAATGCTGGACCATATAACGGCCCAGTTTCCCGGAGGCTCCGACAATGCATACTTTCATAGTTGAGTCGATCTACCCGGGTTGATCTGATCTGCAATCGCGAGGCGCGTTCCCTCGAAAGGATGGCCCGGAGGTTTACCTCCGGGTGACGCAGTCACAAGCAGTCTGCCGTTCTCGCCTGCACTGCCAGAGAACTCCGCAATTGTGAACGACTGAATAGATCCACCATCGCTTCCGATTTGCAGAACGACGGTCGCCCGATTGCTTGTTGCTTCGCAATCCGGAGGTAAACTTCCGGATCATCCCTATTGCCTTCATCGATGGAATCGAGTGGTCTCACGCTTCCCCGATCCATCCTCGAAACGCCTCTTCATCGACATTTCTCCCGCTGATGACCAGCACCACATCTCCGTCACCTTCCAGCGACATCTTCCCCTTCAACGCGGCGGCAACGGCGATCGCTCCGGAGGGTTCGGTTCTCAGGCCATGGGCTTCATAGAGCCAGCGCATCGCCTGGCAGGTTTCTTCGTCGGGAACGGCGCAGGCGGTGGTCACGTGCTGCTTGAGAATGGGCCAGTTGTATTCGCCGACGTCGTAAGAGAGCAGGCCGTCGCAGATGCTTTTCGGGCGATCGAGCCGGACGCGCTTCCCGGCTGCGAGAGAGCGGTTGAAATCGTCGGCTTCCGAGGGTTCGACGCCGATGATGGCTGCATCGGGGCAGCCGTCGGCAATCGCCAGAGCCAGACCGGCCATGAGTCCACCGCCGCTGACCGGGCAGAGGAAGTGCGACAGTGTTCGTTCCTGTCGCCGCAATTCGTCGACGATCTCCAGGCCGCCGACGCCATTGCCGGCGATGACGTAAGGATCGTCGTACGGCGAGGCCTGAATCGCCTGTTCTTCCTCGGCGATCTGCCGCGTCAGCCGGTCCCGCTCGCCGGTTTCATGATCGGTGGCGATGTTATACGTGCGGACCTCGGCTCCAAAGGATCGAGTCCGATCGAACTTCACTTTGGGAGCCGTATCGGGCATCACGACGATGACCCGCTTGCCATATCGCGAGCCGGCGAACGAAATTCCCGATGCGAAGTTCCCCGAGGAATGAGCCGCGACAGGCCGGTCGCCAATCCGCTCCGCATTTGCCGCCATCCAGTTCAGGGCTCCCATCAACTTGAACGATCCGACTGGTGTCCAGCCATAATCCTTCAGCCAGACCCGCCGGCCCGGCGACAGCCCCAACTCCTGCTCCAGCCGCCACGAACGAACGAGCGGCACCGGCGAAAGATGACGCCGGAGAACGGGGAGAGCCGCATGAACATCGGCAATCGTGGGCGGTTGAATCGACATTGCAGGGACCTCGCCGTGGAGATTCGCAGGGATAGTTTCGGCAGGAGAGCGGCTGGTGTATCTTGTACAAGCAGACGGCTTGCCACAAGCGATGGATGCGAAAGTGGCCGCCTCGCTGCTCGTTGCTTGTTCTTCTCCCGTGGAGTTCTCCATGCCGGAACAGATTGTCATCACGCGCACGGTTCCGAGGCCTCCCGCCGCGGTGAAAGATCTGAAAAAGGTCGTCAAACTGCTCGAGCAGGCCTATTCGAAGCAGGTGAGTGCGGTGGAGGGAATGTTCTCCATTGGAAAGGCGAAGCACGCCGGTCACGAAGATCCGCTATACCGGACCTACAAAACCGCTCCCCCTGATCTGGCCCCCTATCTGCTGCATCGATCGATCATCCTGGGGCGTTCCATCATCCTGAACGACACTGACATCGAATCATGCCTTATGACGCTACAGAATGCGTCCCGTTTCGCAATTCATCGTACTGTGAAGATTGGCATTCCCTGTTCTCATCCCTTCAATGTGAACCTGTCCGCTGTCGCTCTTTCCGATGACCGATATCAATTTTCGGTGAAGTGTCTCCCGTTTCAGGAGGATATTCCAGACTTCTGGCCTCTCAAAGAACATCCCGAATTCTGGACGATCCTGGCGACGTGGTGCAACTCCGTGCTCTGGCCCGCCCTTGGAATTGGTCGCGATATCGAAACCTCGACTGTTGTCACCCGAGAAGGGCCGCGATTGAAGCATGAGTCCAGCGAACGGTTTCGCACGCACTCCGCGGCACAGCTTCATGGAACACCTTACGGCGATTTCGCGTTACTGGTTCCGGACTTCGCCCAGGCACGGAAGTTTTTCGACGCCGCGTCGGCGACAGGTGAAGTTCAACACGAAGGCCTTGGTGTTGAGTTTGATGAGAAGTCGACGTACATGACAAATCAGCGAATGCTTGTCGCCCATGGGCAAGAATGGTCATCACGAGCGCTCGTCACGTTCATGAAGTCACACGATCCTTTCTCCCGTCCGAAACGAATCTCGGCCGACCATCCACTTCACTGGACCGTTTCTTCGTCCCTGTACGGGGCCGAGTCATTCCTGAATATCGTGCATGCGAAGAGCGAAAGCTATCTGGAGTTCTGTTCGAATCTGCCAGCTGAGACCGTGGACAGTCTCTGGACTGCGGCTGGGGAGTCTGCAGAAACGTGGACCGATTCCCCGCATAAACGTTGGAATTGAGGTGAAATCTTCGTGGGCGTCAACATGAATGACGATCGCCGGTTCGGTTCAAAGAATAATCGAAGGCGACCAGGATCGTTCAGAAGCCCGTTCGTATTCATTATAAATGCACCAGCTAAGGAGCCTCCCATGAATCTCTCTCGACGTCAGTTTTGCACTGCTCTCGGAGCAGCCGGAATCTCTGCGGCAACGCTGCCCGTCTTCGGGATGGAAGTGGCGCCGCAGTCACTGCGGGTGATCGCTTACAACATCTATGCTTGCAAAGGCTGGCCCGCAGATCGGCCGCTGGCGAAGAGAGCCGTAAATCAGGGTCAGATGGCGCGGCGGCTGGCGATGGAGCTGGCATTGTACGAGCCGGACATCATCAACTTTTCCGAGTCGCCCAGCGAAGAAATTACGAAGGAAATCGCCGGATATCTCGGCATGAATCACGTTCGCTTTCCGAGCGGCGGGAACTGGCCGGGCACGCTGCTCAGCAAATTCGAGATCACAGAATCCGCGAATGCTCCGCTCGGCTATGAACGGCCAAAGGATCTGTTTACCCGACACTGGGGACGCGGCGTGGTGCAGCTGCCGGATGGCGAGCCGTTGATTGTCCACTCGGCGCATCTCTATCCCGTGGCCGATCCAACCGTGCGGCTCAAAGAGATTCCCGCCATGCTGAAGTCGATGAAGCCTGATCTCGACGCCGGGCGTTCGATGCTGCTGATCGGCGATCTGAATCACGGGCCGGACACCGAAGAGTACAAACTCTGGACCGATGCCGGCTGGGTCGATACCTTCGCCAAAGTGGGAGCCGGAAAAGGGCTGACGATCAAAGCCGATCGCCCAGAGTATCGAATCGACTACGTGATGGCCGCCGGACCGATCGCAAAACGGATCCGCGAATCGCGTCCGTTGTTTGAAGGAAACTTCCGCGTGAACGTCGACGATCCGGAATCGTTTGCGTTGAGCGATCATCTGCCGCAGCTGGCAGTGTTTGATGGCAGGGAGTGAGCCCGCAGCGAATCACTGTAGAGCGAATCACTGCCGTTGAAAGTCCGCTCGACCGGGTGGTTCTGCAATCTGAAAGATCAGGTCGGCGGCAAGGAACCGCGAACCTGCGACTGTTCTCCGTGTCTCTCGTTCCACTACAAGAACCCCGGATCACTCACCGTCTGTCCAGAGGAGATTCATTCCCGATGATTCCGCTCGTCTAAATTTCCCGGTCGCGAATTGTCCCGGTCAGTTCCGGGCATACAATGGGAGTTGGAGTTCGGCGTTCGCATGAGCCGGGCTCTTCGTCCGTTGGAGCGTTTCCTGATGAATTGCGAGCATCCCTGAAGGGAGTGAATTTGAGTCAACCACTACGGGACACGTTAAAAGTCCAGGCCCGCCGAGCTGTGCTTGTAGGGCTGTTTGAACCTGGTATTTCCGCCGCTCAGAAAGAACACGCTCTGGATGAGTTGGCCGGCCTGGCGGAAACGGCTGGCTGCGAGATTGTTGGACGCCTGATCCAATTGCGGGATTCTCCCGATCCGGCGACTTTCCTCGGCAAGGGGAAGATCGAAGAGCTGCGGCTGCTCATGGAGCGGAATGACGCCGAGCTGGCCATCTTCGACAACAGCCTTTCGCCGTCGCAGGGCAAGAACATTGAGTCAGCCGTCAAGTCGATTGTGGTCGACCGCAGCGAAGTGATTCTCGATATCTTCGCCACGCATGCGCGAACGTACGAGGCCAAGCTGCAGGTCGAACTGGCTCAGCTGCTTTACATGCGTCCGCGACTGAAGCGGATGTGGACCCACCTTGAGCGTATTGAGGGGGGGATCGGCAGCGGGCGTGGTCCGGGGGAAAAGCAGCTCGAACTCGACCGCCGAATGCTCGACAAGCGGGTTTCGGAACTGCGGAAGAAACTGGAAAGCGTCGAGAAACGTCGCGAACGGCTCGTCGCCTCCCGCAACGAGCACTTCACCGTTTCACTCGTCGGCTACACCAACGCCGGCAAAAGCACGCTGATGCAGGCCCTGACCGGTTCCGAGGTTTACATCGCCAACCAGCTGTTTGCCACGCTCGATACCAAGACGCGACGGTGGAGCATCCCCAAATGGGGCGACATCCTCCTGAGCGATACGGTCGGGTTCGTGCGGGACCTGCCTCACCACCTGGTGGCCTCCTTCAAGTCGACTCTCGAAGAAGCGCTGCAGGCCGATCTGCTGCTGCATGTCGTCGATGCGAGTAATCCAGACGCGATGAAGCACATCGAGACCGTCGAATCCGTGCTCGAAGAAATTGGAGCCGGCAAGAAACGGACCATTCTCGTGCTCAACAAAGTCGACCGGGTTCCTGGTCACGAACAGTTCTTCGGCGATACCGACGGACATCCGACCGAGCCGATTGAAGATCGCAGCTGGTACGACATCGTTCGTCACAAGTTCCGCGATGCGATCAGCGTGAGTGCTGTGACCGGAGAAGGACTGACGGCATTGCGGCAGGCGGTCATTGACGAGCTGAGCCGAAAGTTCAGCACGGTCGACATCACGGCTTCCGTTTCCGATGGAAAGCTGCCCGCCATTCTCGGACGGCTGACCGAGATCGAGAAGACGACCTACACGGATTCCGAAGCGGTGTTCCGCTGCCGGCTGCCCGATGGCGTTATCGATCGACTCGAACGCGAGCACCAGATTCAGGTGAACCGGATCAACGATCTGGCGGAAACGTACTCGCATCCTTCGGATCAATAACGCGAGCGGTTTCCGTTTGCTTTCTCAGAACCTGTCGTCTCATTAAATAAAGACGCCCGGCCAGACCAGCCGGGCGTCTTTTATTTTCACTCAACA
This sequence comes from Rubinisphaera margarita, assembly GCF_022267515.1. Taxonomy (NCBI): domain Bacteria; kingdom Pseudomonadati; phylum Planctomycetota; class Planctomycetia; order Planctomycetales; family Planctomycetaceae; genus Rubinisphaera; species Rubinisphaera margarita. The sequence continues at coordinate 161,911 of NZ_JAKFGB010000014.1, forward strand.
GTCGCCGAGGAGATCACGATCCCCTCAGTCCACTGGGGTTGCTGTGGCTTACGGCATGGATGACGACGACCCGCCGGTGGCTCCACCCCGTCGACTTGGATTACGACGACGGCCACGGAGTCGGGAGGCACCGGCGTCCATTTCCATCATCATCTCCATCTCGTAATCCATGCCCGAACCTTCGCCGAGCAGAGCATCAAGTTCGCTGCCCGAGCTCCGCTTTGTGGCGGCGTCTTTGATCTTGTCGAACGGTCCCTTTTCAGCCACGTAGTAGTCCTCATAGGACTTCTTCGTGCCGCCCGTCGAGTACGGATCGAGCACATTCAGCTTGCCATCAGCATCGACCACGAGAACTTCGGCCGTGACGCCAACGTCTCCACGAGTCAGCGTATTTGGCAGTTTGAGGTCTCCATGGAGATTGTAATCGAGCTTGTCGAGCACGAGGGCGTCGACCATGAGGTCGTCGGTCTGGAAGACCACGCTCTCCTGTTCGTATTTCAGCTCAGCTGGCCGAAGGACATGAGTCTTTGCCGTGCCGCCGATGAAATCTCCGGGTTCCATGGTCAGGTTGCTCTTGATCATCGTGCCCGACTCGTACCACTGGAAGACGGTCATGTCGGCCATCTCGTTGTTGATACCTCGTGGCGGCGAGACACGGGACACGAAGTAGGCGTAATCGGGTGACACGGTGGCCACGTTACTCGGCTCGCTGATCGGAGTCTCGCGAATCTGTCCCATGGCAACCGAAGGTTCGACCACCTGGTCGATTGGCTGATCGAAGTTCGGATTTCGCAGGACGAGACTGACGCGATACCGGTATGCCTTGCCGGCTTCCAGATCGAAGTCGATGTAACGGAACAGGACCAGGTTGCCGGCTGCGGTGACTTGAGCCTTGATCTTTTCAATCAGCTTATTGCGAACTTCCGCGGTCGTTCCCTTGAACTCTTCATCGAAGGTCTTGGTCAGCTGGCGGGCATCGGTATTCATCAGGTAATCCTGCTGCAGCTGGGTCACGTCCACCTGCACCCGATTGAAGCCCTTGGCTGTAGCGAGCTGTTTGATCTTCTGATTCTTCTGGGCCATTTCGTCCAGAATCTTGCGGTTCAGTGCCTGTTCGGCTTCGATTTCCTCCGGCGAAAGTTCGAAGTTCTTTACGCTGGGATGGTTCACCTTGTTCCGCCAGACTCCGATCAGACGAGCCGGGAGAGGCATCGTAATCACGGGATTGCGAACGCCGGACGAAACCACATCGGGGTCGAAGTCAACCGTCTGATTGAGATAATCCAGGGCGACATCGACATCGACCGGTTCCCACTCGCTGTCCCAGGGGCCCTTCGATGAATCCGCCTTCTGACGTTCAAGTTTGAAGTCGAGGAATTCGACGAGCCGCTCGGCTTCGGTTTCCGGGATGCTCAATGCTCGACTGTAGTTGACCACCTGTTTACGGAGGTTGAAGATACCGCGGACAGAGATGTAACGGACGGGAACACCCTTCACATTGGATGGCAGCCCCATGCCCATTCCGGACTCTTCGCCGCTGTAGTCTTCCATGATCATGTCATCGTAAGAATCATTGACCGTATATTCTTCGTAGTACCCACCGGCTCCATAAGGATTCTCTTCGCCCAGCATTCCCTCTCCCATCTGAGGAGCGATGGACGTTCGATCGGCTACGTCGTCGAGACCAAGGTCATCGGGAGCGTCGGGGGTGACCGGAGCATCTGCGACCGCGGTTTCTTCGGTCGACATTTCTTCTTCCGGCACGAGCGGATCGGTGCTTTGCGCCAGAATGGTGCGGCCCGATTCAGCAATCACATTGGCGACGGCGACGAACTCGGGCTCACGTCGCGGATCGTCCCGCCCGGTCGGGTTAAACATCACTTCGGTCCCCAGGGCGTACGGCCCCGGATTGATTCCAGCCAGCATCTGGTTGACTTCTTCGTCAACTTCGACCGGCGGGAACTTAGCCTTCTCTTCTTCCGTCCACACCGACGTCGCGATCATCCGCTCCGCCTGCTGAAGACTCTGGTCCAGTTCCCCGGGGGTTCGCTGGAAGGTCGACCACTGCGTTCCGACAAGGGTCAGCAGAACGAAGAGGCAGACCAGGCCGAAAATCAGCTTTTCGGTGTGCTTCAGGAAGAAGCGCTTCATGTTGTCGCCTGAGAATGCTGCTTTCATATTCGCCATCTTGATCGACTCCCTAAGATCTGAGTCGCCTGTCTATCGAGTTCAGTGAACCGTGGGAATGCCTGTTCGATTATTCGAGTGCCGGAGCTTCCAGTTCCGGCGTTTCCAGTTCTGGAGTCTCAGTCGCCGGGGCGGCTGGTGCAGGTGTTTCGTCGGGAGCCTCCAGGGACAGATCGTCGAGCGGAACCTCAGGGGTTTCAAGGCCGGGCTCTTCCGGAGCGTCCATTTCCGGGGCTTCGAGATCATCGATCGGCGGAAGCGGAACGTCCTCGCCCGTTGCCGGGGCCTCGGTCGTGCCGACTGGATCGGCAAGATCGGTCGCCGCCGGGGCTGCTGCCGGCGTCGCGGGAGCAGCCTGTGTCGTCACGGCTGGCGGTTCAACTGGATTGTAGATGAAGATCATCCCACTGATGGCGACATTCGCCAGCGAGGGCCCCGCAGTGGCTGCCTTCGCAAGAGCAAGGTTCTCCGGCGTGCCACCCACGAGACCGGGAGCAGCCCCTCCGCCGTCGTAGCCCGAACCGCCATCGTTATAGAGCGATGGGTCCTCGGTCATCTCGCCGGCAAACGGATTCCCGCCGGAGCTGTATTCATTCTGAAAGCCGCCCGGGTTACCGAGCAGCGCACTGGCGGCAGCCGACTGTGCCATCTGCACACGGACAATGGAAACCGGCCAGTCGCCGTTGGTCAGTTTGACCAGAAGTTCCGGCAGCCGCTGATGTTCAATCACCGCTTCCATGTAGAAGCCCCGCTTCTTGAAAACGGTGCCATCTTCGTAATTGATATATCGCCCCTGTTCGACTCCGAACTCGTCGGACGGATCGAACGCGGCTGTCGTCGGAGCAGCCATGCCTTCCCCGAACGCCTGATCCATTCCCGGGTCTATTCCCAGGTCGGAGTACTCATCCATGCCGTATTCGTCACTCATACCGTATTCATCGGTAGCGACCGGTTCGGCGTCTGGATAGTTGCCTTCACCCCCCACGAGGTTGAGCACACTGACTTTCCGTACCAGCGAATCGACCAGGGTATTGGCATCAGAATTGGCTGAGCGAATCGACTTGAGCAGAGACTGCAGCAGCCATAAATCTTCCTGGGCTTCCCACACTTCTTCAGTTGTCGGCGGCAGGTCTCCGAAGGTCACTCTGGGAAGAACAGCTTCCGGGAAAACCACGGTGCCCTTGCCGGTCACGGGATCGAAGGGGTCGACTGTCTTCCACAGATTGGTGACATCAATCTGGTAACCGTTCCGGTAGATGACGCGGGCCTTGGAAGGAATCTCGCCCATGTAGCTGGTGGGACGCAGATCGCGACTGATCCGGTTCGGCCAGGTCATCATCTTTTCCTGACGTCGCCAGAGATCGTACTTCTCCTGCGCGTTCTTCTCTTCGGTCACTTCGGCGATCTTGTTCACGCCGACACTCCACGATTCGTTCGGCTGCGGTCCGTTGGGAACCTGCTGAAACGCCGTCTCAATCTCGGAGATCTTCTGTTCGCGTTCCGTGTTGAACTGCCCAACGGCAGGCCACCACCCGACCAGCGGCAGAATCAGGACGATGCCGCAGACGATCCAGAAGTGATGTTCAATAACCGGCTTTAACTTATCCATAGCTGGACTCTTCGGTTGTCAAAAGACGTTTCAGAAACTCTTGAATGTTACAACTGACGTGGACGGCTCGTCAGGTCGCTTCGGGATCAGCCCCATCTTCGCCGCTGCCCTCTGCATCCGCCGGGGCCAGCGGGTCGGCTTCGAGTCGTTCCTCTTCCGGAATCGGCTTCCAGATGAACTCAATCTGGAACAGGGTCTGATGGACTTCCCGCAGGTCCATTGGACGTGCACCCGGCTGGACCTGACCATCTTCATAGCCCAGTCCCGTCTCCGGCAGACTGCCTTCGTCCATCGGCTGATCGAATGTGTTTTGCGGATTCGACCGGGGATCAATCACGTTGATTCGAGGCTTCTCCCGGAAATTCTTGCTCCGCTGCTGCAGATTCACGATCTGCTGTTTCGCCATCGTGATCACCGGGTTGGAGATGCCCATCCGACGGACGTCGACCCGAGGGCCGTCTTCCTGCTGGTAGGTCCACGCCTGCAATGCGGGAATGACCCGGTCGACCAGGTAGTTGATTCCCTGATCGGTTTCCGGTTTATCGGGAATATGGTGATAGTGCTCCCCGTTGAGGGTCACGATATAGCCTTCCCCTTCCGGAGCCGGCAACGGCTGCAACCCCGCTGATGCGGCTGCCTCGTGGCTGAGGTCGATGTAGTGAGAACTGAGCCCCTCGTACCAGCCGGCCAGATCGTCCGAGTTCTCCATCGTGATCGCTTTGATCAGGACGCGGTTGCGGTATTCGATGTTGTCCTCGTCCAGTGCCGCTCCGATGTCTCGCGGCAGGCATTCGCTGATCGACTTGTAGAACTCAAGCCAGATCGTGTCCTTCATGCCGTCGACCAGGGTGGCTCCCACGGCTTTGGCGGAGTTGTACCGTCCGGTCGCCGAATCATAGCCACTCTTGTAACCGCTCCAGGTCTGCTGAAGTTGCTGGGACTGCGAAAGAGTTTGATCCCACGGTTCGGTGTGAACGGTCCGCCACGCATTGGCTGTTCCGATGGTCGACAGAGCCAGCCCGGTTAACAACGTCGCAGCTGTAATGGCGGCCCACGGCTTCTTCCGTCGAATCTCCCGAGCGCGGGCAATCTCGGGCGGAAGCAGTGTCGTTTCCGCTGTCGAGAGTCCCATTGCCTGCACGGCCAGGCCGTAGGCGACGGTGAATGTCATGATGTTGTCGCGGAACAGCTGCGCTTCCAGAACAGACGTCCCGACGAGCTGCTTGAACTCATCGGCCCGGACAACTGGCAGCTCGAGGTTCTGCTCCAGAAACTTCTGCAGACCGGCCATGCGGAAGCCATTCCCACAGCCGACGACTTTGTTGATTTCGCCACCCTTGGAGACGCTGCTCCAGTAGCCCAGCGAACGCTGCACTTCCGAGAGATAGTCGTTGAAGACCGGTTTGAGAGCCTGGAAGACAGCCTTCGGGTCCGGCGACTTGGTCGCATTGCACTTCAGGTGCTCGGCCTTGGCGAAGGTTAGTTTCATTTCCTTCGTCAGAGCCCGAGTGAAATGATTACCGCCGATCGGAATGTTGCGGATCCAGATCTTTTCGCCGTTGGTGACCATAATGGTCGACTGATCGGCTCCCATGTCGAGCACAGCGGTATGCTCGTCGGCAGCCGGAGTTCCATCTCCATCGGGGCGAATCCCCAGCTGATCAAACGACAAATACGAGAACAGCGCCAATGGCGCCATCTGCATCAGTTCGATTTCAATCTTGTTGTTCTGGAACGGACGCAGCTGATGCATGACCTGGTCACGCTTCATGGCGAAGATGCCGACCTCGGCGTCGATCATGAAGCCGCCAGCCTCATCGCCGCCCCCCATCTGCTGGTAGTCCCAGATGACGTCTTCCAGCGGGAAGGGGATCTGCTGCTTGGCTTCGTACTTAACGATTTCCTTGACCTTGCCGGCTTCGACCGGAGGCAGCTGGATAAATCGGGCCAGCGAGGTCTGAGCCGGCAGACCGACCGCGATGATGTCTCCCTCCAGCTTGTTGCGGGAGAGGAACTTGGTGATTGCTTCGTTGATCAGCTCATCGGGAATCGCGTCCGGCTGGCTGAGAATCTTGGCGTGGGGGATGTAATCGAAACCGACGGCAACAACCTGGTGGGCGGCCTCGGCGTAACGGAGCTTGATCGCCTTCAAGCCCGCCTGACCGATCTCAATTCCCCAGACAGCTCGCGTTTCAGGCATAATGTTCCTCAACTCTTTTCAGCGAATGCGACCGCATGACAGCGGTACCACGGAATGATGATATCCCGCTCGATGTGCAGTGTTTTGATTGTTCGTGATCAGCTTCAGGATTAAGGACCAGTCGTTGAACATCGCAATAGGAGACAGGAAAAGGAACGATGTTTCGTGATCCAGACCCGGAATCGGCCCGTGTCGATTATACGTTGCAATAAACGCAACGTAAACAAATTAGCGGACTTCGATCCATCGATTTCCCAACCCATGATGTATCTTGCCGTTGCTGATCCGGACTGAGCAAGTCCGATCTGGAGGGGAACTCCGAACTCGCAGCCGAAAAATCGGGATCCGCAGCACAACTGTTCCCTTTCGTCCAACCCTTTAGACGTTGTCGGCCATCGAATTGTTCCCGGCCAGCAGAAGATTTCTCATTTTCTCGACCGTCCCCCGCAAATTCACCGACTGGCTCAGCACCTGGCAAACCGCCACCCGTGTCGCGCCCGCTTCCACAGCCTGAGGCAGCGTTTCCAGATGGATTCCCCCAATAGCGAACCACGGGAGTTCGATTTTCGTGGCCTGCTGCACGAAAGCCGGACCCGCGAACTGATCAAAGGTTTTGGTCCCGGAGACGAAAACGGGGCCCACTCCCAGATAATCGGCTCCCTCTGCGACCGCGGCCCGGGCCTGTTCGAGATCGTGGGTCGAAACCCCAATCAGCCGGTCGGCTCCCAGCAACTGCCGCACTTCACGTGGCGGCAGCTCTTCCTGCCCGACGTGCACTCCGTCGGCCTCAGAGAGCAGGGCGATATCGGGCCGATCGTTCATAATGAACAGCGTCTCGGTTCCAGCCGTAATCTCCCGGACCCAGCGGGCCCGCTTGAGCAGCTCGCCATCATCCAGCGATTTCTCCCGCAGCTGGATCACATCCACCCCCGCGGCGACCGCTTCGCGAGCCGTATCCTGCCAGTTTCGGGCACACGTTTTTTCCGTCAGCAGAAAGTAAATCGAAGCCTTCGCCAGCAACTCGTGCCGCCGGTTCCAGAGCAGCACGCTCTGTTCGATCGAGTAAAAGCGATACCGCAGCTGCTCGATCTGAGCCGAGACGGCTGGCGAAATCAATTTGGAGAATTCCTCCAGCGTCCGCAGTGATTCCTCCACCCGCTTGCAGTTGGCGGCAATCACATCCTGCAGCGTCGACCGGGATCGCTCTGCCGAAGTTGAAATCGTCGTCCCGACATCCCCCGGGGTATCGCGACTGGCGACCAGCTGCCAGGCGTCGAGCTGGCTCCAGGCGGACTGGAAATCGTGCCGCAACTGCTTCAGCTGACCGCTGATGCGGGGATCGTTCCGCTGAAACCGCACGAAGTCCTCGACGACCCGCAGACCCTCGCGCAGACGATTGGCGGCGGCATCGAGAATCCGCCAGATGGCCCGCTCGTCGACGGAAGACCGGGATGGAGAGACATCAGACATGGAAGACTTCTACGTCGCGGTGAATCACCGCAGTTAATCAGTTGACACGATTTCGGAAGGCAAGAGGCCCCCGCTAAGAAACAGCAATCCTAACCCGAAGCGTGAGCGAGGGAGATGGACGTCGCTGGAACAATCGGCCCTCGCTGACGCTTCGGGTTGGGATCGCAGCAGTCCTCGGCTACTTGATGGCTCCCGCATTCCGGAGATTCTCGGCGTGAAACTTCAGCAGGACCAGGCCTTCATTCTCGTAGATTCCCTTCGCGCTGTGCGGCACGTCGGGGACGATCAGCTTTTCGAAGGGGATATCGAGCTCTTCCAGCAGATCCATGTATTCGAGGTTGGCTTCGTAGTTGAAGTCTTTGGTGCCGACGTGCACGAGGATTCGCGGCAGTTCTTTGGAACCTTTCGCAGCTTCCCGGGCCAGATCCCAGGTGTTGTCGCCCGGGCCGAACTGCAGTTTCGGATTCTCAAAGCCATCGTTCTCGCTGATCCGCTTCTCGGTCGCATATCCCGACCCGCCGGGAGCAGCCGAGACGAACAACTCCGGATGCCGGAACATGATGCGTGTCGTGCCGCGGCCGCCCTGCGAAAAGCCTTCAATTCCGCGACCTTCCCGCTTCGCCACAGTGCGGTAGGTGGCATCGATATGAGGAATGAGTTCCTTCACAAAGACGTCGGCTCCCTGAGCTTCCGGACGATTCGGCATGTTGTAATGGCTGACCGGGCCGCCGTTGACGAAGACGTAAATCATCGGCGGGATCGTGCCGGCGGAGATGTGCTCATCGATGATCGAGACCAGCTGAATCGACTTGGTTTCCGACCCGGGCCGCCCGCCATGCAGGTAGTAAATGACCGGAAAACGAGCGTCTTTCGCCTGCTGATACGCTTCGGGCAGATAAATACAGTAGCCGACCTCCTGATTCATTGACGGGCTCGTGAACGTGTGATGTTCGAGCCGCTTGTGCTGCAGGCGGGTCGGAATCGGATTCACCCAGCTGAACTCCTTGCTCGCAGCTGGCTTCGTCGACTGAGCCGCAGCCGAAAATGGAGTTGCGAGCAGAAGTCCGAAGAACACCAGACAGTAAAGCGAGCGAAGCATGGCGAAGGCCTGTCGATAAGGGGAAAGGGGCAAACGTCCGGAATCGATGTGTGGAAAGGGTGAGTGCCACTGGCTCCGCCAGTGCGATTACAGGCTTTGACACTTATGGACCAGCACTGGCGGAGCCAGTGCCACCCAAGAAGGATCATCCCTATCGCTGATGCACCCGATGATCCGTTAACGCCCTGTTCTCACACAGTCATTAAGAGTGTCGCAGAACGCGGAAACAGCCGCAATCGAGTCTGAGGATCGCGGCAAACTTGCCTCCTTTTCCCGGTTTGACGATACTGGGGTCTTTAACGGCTCGTCCGAGTAATCCTGTTTTCCGAAGACGGGGTGCTTTTTCGGACCTTCCGGCCAGGAGTCGTCGGGATCCAGATAGTTCCGAAGCCTGCAGCCGTGGCAATTTACGCGCGGGCCGATGAGGCCACGGCGTTCAGATATTCTTGCGGAAGCGAATCATGAAGATCTCCCAGTTGATGGAGCACCATGGCATCACGTCCAACCCCTTCTCTCAGGAGGATGCCAGTACCGACCATGTCTTCGCCGATCACTGTGTGAATGGCGTTCATCACCCCGGTTGGGACAAGATCTACGGGCATCCCGATCATCCCTCCACGTCGGTCGTTTTCGGCGAGAAGGGAAGCGGGAAGACGGCTCTGCGGATGCAGATGCGGAATGAACTGCGCTCTCACAACCGCACGACGCCCCGCGAGCGGTCGTTCATCATCGAGTACGACGACTTCAATCCGTTTCTCGATAACTTCCGCGAACGCATGCTCGGCCGGAACCGGCAGCCGGAAAAGATGCTGAAGAAGTGGCGGCTGTGGGACCACATGGACGCGATCCTGGTCATTGGCGTCACCAAAATGGTCGACCGCGTTCTGAATTACAAAACCGAAACCGATGCCGCGGTCGCGATCTCCGAAGAGCAGCTGACGAACCTGACCCGCAACGAAAAGCGAGATCTTCTGCTTCTCGCCGCGTTTTACGACCGCTCATTTGAGGAATCGCCGCTGATCCGCTGGTCGGCCCTTCGTCGCAAGCTGAAGTACAACAACGTCGGCAGCTGGAAGCTTCTGGCCGCGGGCATCCTCGGCACGGCCGTCGTTCTGGGAGTCGCCTTCTGGCAGCAGCTGTTTACCAACTACTTCTGGTGGGTGATGGTCGCACTTCTGCTCGTCTGGCTGCCGCAGCTGTGGAAGCTGTTCCGTCTCGCCTGGAGTTCCTGGGATGTCGCCCGGCAGATTCGCGTGATCGATCGACTGCCGAACTCTCTGCGAAAGATTCTGGGCCGCTTCCCGAGCCAGGAACTGATCGGCCAGCCGATCCCGAGCCGCAATCGCAGCGACGACCGCTACGAACTGCTCGCCAAGTTTCAGTCGGTCCTGAAGACGCTTGGCTTCAATCACATCGTCGTGCTGATGGACCGGGTCGATGAGCCGCATCTGATCAATGGTTCGGCCGAACGGATGAAGGATCTTGTCTGGCCGATGTTCGACAACAAGTTTCTCAAGCATCCCGGCTTCGGCTTCAAGATGCTCCTCCCGGCCGACATGGCTCCTTATCTGCAGAAACAGGGTCGCGACTTCTACGAACGCAGCCGGCTCGACAAGCAGAACCTGATTCTGTCACTCGCGTGGAGCGGTCAGGCATTGTACGACATGACCAACGACCGCCTGAAAGCCTGCTCGGAAGATCCGAACAATCCGGTCGTGATTCCGAAGCTGTTCGATGAGAGTGTTTCAAAGGACATGCTCATCGACACGTTCGGCAAACTGCGGGTCCCTCGCCATCTGTTCAAGTTTCTGCACCGCCTGATGCTTGATCACTGCAGCAAATACACTGATGATGATCCGAACTGGCAGATCGGTCGCGAAACGATCCAGACGACTCTCGCGCTGTACTCGCGAGACCTGGAGGCCTTCGACCGGGGAGCCGGTACACTGTAGTGGAGATGCCACACGCATTCCCCCTCACCCTAACCCTCTCCCCCAACGGGGGCGAGGGAACTTGATGGGTCGCCCGTGTTGTTGGAAACCAACGAACGTATCTCCAAATTACCGGGACACGGCTGTGCCTGTCCCCGCCTGCGGATGTTGCTGACTCCACCCGATTCACCCCCACCAGACGCGGGCAAATGCCTGTCCTGTTGATGAAAGCGAAGTTCGCATGAGCCTGATCTCTCGTCGCGGTTTTCTCTCTACCGGTCTTGCAGCCACGGCCGCAGCCGGGCTGACTCACGGCTCCAGCGTGCTCGCGAAGAACGCCGAAGCGAAGTCCTCCGAGGTGCCGAAGTTTCGCTATTCCTTCAATACGAGCTGCGTCCGCAAAGCCAAACGTCCGCTGCCAGAACTGATTGACCTCGTTGCCGACGCCGGCTACGACGGAATCGAACCGTGGATCAGCGAGATTGAAACCTACACGAAGTCGGGGGGAACACTTTCCGATCTCCGTAAGCGGCTCGATGATCATGGTCTGCAGGTCGAATCGGCCATCGGCTTCCCGCGCTGGGGCGTCAATGACGAGACCGATCGCAAAGCCGGCTTCGAGCAGGCCAAACGCGAGATGGACATGCTGCAACAACTCGGCAGCAAACGCATCGCCGCGCCGCCGGCCGGGATCAATCGTGGAGATTATCCTGTCATCGATCTCGATGCCCTCGCCGAACGCTACGCGGCTCTGCTCGATCTGGGCGTCTCGATGGACGTCATCCCGCAGCTCGAAATCTGGGGGTCAAGCAAGAATCTCTCGAAGCTGCCGCAGGCGGCTTATGTCGCCATGGCGGCCAATCATCCCCAGGCCGCCATCCTGCCCGACATCTACCATCTGTATCGCGGCGGCTCCGACTTCAATTCGCTTCGGCTGCTCTCCTGCGAAGCGATCAACATCTTCCACGTCAACGACTATCCGCTGTCGATCCCGCGGGAAGAGATGAAAGACTCCGATCGCGTTTACCCCGGCGACGGCGATGCTCCGATGAAGGCGATCCTGCAGGCCCTGCACAGCACCGGGTTCGCCGGGGTGCTTTCGCTCGAACTCTTCAACGAGACCTACTTCGCTCAGCCGCCGGTGGAAGTGATCAAGACCGGCCTGGCAAAAATGAAGGCCAGTGTCGAGCAGGCATTTGCCTAGAGCATTCGCATACTTCACCGGCAGTCGCATTCTGAATTTGCTCGAGAACGCGGCTCAAACCCGTTGCTAGTACACGCAGCCGTTGCAGATCAATAGCTGCTGCAACACAACGCGGTGCGTGCATTCGCGGCTGGCGATATTGAAGTGACTGATGCGCCGAGCCGGCAGGTCCGTGGTACTGAGCTCGTTATTGGTCATCACCGTGGCGGGACTGCTGGCATCGACCGGCACGCCGCGAAATGCGGGGAAACAGTCTCTCACTCCCCGCTCCTCATACAGGTTGTAGCAGTAGCGAACGTTCTCGGGCACCTGATTCTTTTTGAAGGTGGCTTCGATCAGAACCAGACAATCGACGGTAATGCCCTGTTCCTGCAGCTTTTCGCAGAGAACGAGCGCCGCATCGGCCCCCAGGCTGTAAGCCACTACGCTCACCTGGCAGCGGGTATTTTCACGGCAATAGCAGGCGATTTCGTCCGCACTCCGAATGGCGCTGAGGGGATTATGGATCGAGGTCGTCATTCCATTCGCCATGATCGCCTCGGCCAGATGATCCACATTGGGCCAATAGCCGACGACGCCTTTCACCATCACCACGTGGCGTCCCGGACAGGGCGGCGCGAAGTAATCGTTCGCCTTCAGACCACTCGACATCGTGGTCAGTCCAATCGCCAGAACCATAAATAGCGAGAGAATCCGGCCAGTTGGTTTAATCGTCATAGTTTTTCGTCCGGGACCCTGAACCCTACAAATCGAGCAACTTCTTTCCTCTCCAATCGACACTCCCCTGAACTGGCGATTAGGCTCAACGATGAATGGACTGCATCACTCGGTCTTTCCCATCGGTCTTATCGGGTGTAGCGATTTCCCCTGCTGTTCGACTTCTAACTATGCAGATGGTGCCGATATGCCCGTTTCGCCGCCCGTGTATGAACATCCTCCGCTGCCGCGGCGAATCTCGATGCGAACCATCGGCTGGATCCGCACGAACCTCGTGCCGGTGTCGGTGATGAAGCGTCGCATGAATTCCAGCAGCAGCCCGCTGATTCAGGAGTTCATGCAGAACCCGGGCGGCTGGCGAGCGATGGAAATCATCTACGAAAACGCCCGGCCGAAAAGTCTCTGGGACTGGTACGTGCTTCGTGGACTCCCTCTGAGTATCGAAGCCCGCAATCGACGGCGATACTTCGTGCATACTCTCAGTAGGTGGATGCAGGAGAAGGCTGCGGCCCGACCTTTGCGAATGCTGATTCTCGGGTCCGGACCGGCTCTCGATGTGCTCGAAGCGATGCAGTCCCAGAATGGCCCGTTCGACGTCGATGCCGTTGACCTTGATGAAGGAGCCGTCATCCGAGGTCGCGAGGAAGCTTCGCGGCTGGAGCTCAGCGATCAGATCACCTTTCATCACGGCGACGTTCGATCGGCTCTGGGCGAACTGGCCGGCAAGTCCTATGAGATCATTTCATTAATCGGACTGGCGGAGTATTTAAGCGATGAAGAGCTGACCGACGTGTTGCAGGAATTATCGGAACATGCCGCCTCGGGATGTCGGATCATCACTCACGCGTACGAAGACACGTTTCATTCCGAATCGACGCTGAGCAGAATGTTCGGCATCCGGATTCATTCGCGAACGGCAGTTCACATTTCGCGAATGCTCAATGATACCGGGTTCTCCGTGCAGGAGATTGAGGCGACTCCGCTGGGAATCTACCCGATGATTCTCGCCTCTCCGATGATTGAGCCGGCGTCGATACCGGTCCCCGAATCGCTGCCGGTCGAGCGGGCGACAACCAATCGCGTGAGTCCTCGATAACGGCGAATCACTCGGCCTGATCGGCAGGGGCTTTTTCCAGGGTCGATAAATCCCAGAGAATCGCCGCTTCATCCTGACCGCCGGAGGCCATCCACTGGTTGTCCGGCGAGACCGCAACTGAAGTGACCTTGCCAGCGTGGGGTTCGACTTTCATCAGAATGCCGCCACTGCTGAGCTCCCAGAGAATGAGCTCGTTCTTCTCTTTGAATCGCCCGCCGCTACCGGAAACCACCAGGCCCCGCTTCGGCAAATAGGCAATGCAGTTCACGGGCCGCGAGTGCCCCTTGAAGATGCCGGTCTGCTTCTTCTGCTCGACGTCGGTCGCAATGATCATTTCGTCGTACGAGCCGGACAGAACAAGCGGGCTGTCCGGAACCACAGCGACCGCGATCGCGGCCGACTTGTGAATCGTATAATCCTGCTTGAGCTTCAGCGCCTCCAGTTCGACGACGGCGACCGTGCCGGGGCGGGTTACGCGGGTGTCGTCGCCCAGAGCCAGCAGCACCTGACCGGCTGGCTGATCGAGCGCCAGTTCCATCACCGGCTCATCAAACTCCTGTTTCGCGGCGACAGCCCACTGGCCGTCTTTCAGTTCCCAGCGGGCGACCGTGCCATCGTCGGAGCAGCTGACTATCCCCGTCTCGGAGACGAATGCCGCCCCCGTAACCTGACCGCGATGATGCTTGAGCGTATGGACGGTATCCCCCGTCTCGGGATCGATCAGCAGGATGGCCTGATAGACTCCGGCGAGAATCAGCTTTGAGTCCGGAGAATAATCCACCGCGGTGATGTCGCCGCGCAGCTTCTCAATGGTTCGGGTGATCTCTTTCGCAGAGATGTCGACAATCGAGACCTGACCGTAACCACCAATCAACAGCTGTTGACTGTCTGTGCTGAAGGCGAGTGAGGCGACCGAGCCGCCGGCGTCGTCGAATTTCGAGACCGGTTGCGGTAACTGAGCGTGCAACGGGGCAGGAGTCGCTAAGAGCGCGGCGAAGAGCAGCGTGATCCACGTCAGTTCTGAGATGCGAAGACGTTCCATCGAGGCCCTCCTTCGAGACTACGGTCGCGGGGTGCGGGTCGGAGCCAGAGTTTCGTCGAAGTCGACTCTGGTATCTTCCAGGCTTTCCGAGCGATGCTCTTCCTCGGTCTGCTGCTGTCTGTTGTGATACAGATCGCGGGGCAGGTGACCAAATTCTGTGCAGTCGCGAGCGAGATTATCGCGGATCTTTTCGCAGGTGCTCTCGAGTTGAGACAGCTCGGCTTCGCTGAGATTTAGAATCGCGCGGTCTTTCACCCGTTCGCAGCACGCCTGCATATCATGCCAGATGCGTTCGGCTTTCCTGCTCGGGCTGATGAGCTTTCTTCGGCGATCTTCGCTGCAGTACTTTCGCACCAGCAGACCGTCTCGCTCCATGCGAGAGAGAATTCCGGCCAGGGTTTGTGCTTCCAGCCCCATCTTTTCCGCCAGATCCGACTGAGGCTGCTCGCCATCGGCATTCAGATGCCGAAGCACTTCCCACTGACGGAACGTCACGCTCTGCTGAGCCAACTCGCATTCGAGCGCTTGACGAAACGCGTGGGCCGTACTGACAATCCAGGAGCCGACGCCAACGCAGACCTGGTTTGATTTGGTCTGAGTGATAGATTTGCGGTCTGACAACGAAAACACCTCAGCTCGGGGACACTGATCAATTCCTGCATACCTGAAATCAGGGAAGAACTGATCAGGCCGACTCGCTTCTAGACGGACAGACTTCGCAGCTGTCCCGGTTTCCCGCCGGCAGAATTCTTTTTTGTGATCGACTTCATGAATGATACCCACTCCTTAGACGAGAGAAAAGAAGTTCCGTCGCGACTCCCTGTATTTCAGGTGATTGCAGCTCTCCTTGTGGCCCTGCTGCTTGCCAATTCGCTACAGATTATCGCGGAAACACCAGCTTTGCGGGGCTCGTTCTTCAGTCCGACAGCCGGGCAATGGGGAGCCGAGCAACTTCTGGCGGGCGAATGGTCCGATCTCGGCGACGGCTCCCACTCGCTGCGGGTCTCATTTCTCGCCTGCCTGATCTGGTCCCTCGTTGCGATGGCCATCCCGGCTGGCGTGCTGATCGTCCGCAAACAGTTCGCCCGTCTGCCACGACTGCTCATCTGGTTCGGGATCTCTGGATTGTGGGGACTCCTGTGGGTCATCGCGCTGGTCGGGCAGTTCCTGGGACTGGCCACTTTGCTGCAGGCGACCGTACCGTTCTGGATTGCGCTGACAATGTCCGGCTGCCTCTATGAAATCGCGACAGCCCTGTTCCCTCTACAGGTAAACGATGACGAGACCGGGAAGCCGAATCGCCGGGTGCCGCTCGCAGTGCTCCTCTTTATGGGGATCTACGTCCTGATTTATACTTCCATGAACTGGGGACTCTGGTTCAACCTTCGGCTGCCGCACGGCGACTCGGCCATGTACGAGGAACACCTCTGGAATGTGCTGCACGGCAAAGGATTCCGCAGTTATCTCGATCAGGGACTCTTCTGGGGCGAGCACATTCAGTTCGTGCATCTGTTTTTGCTCCCCCTGTATGCCCTCTGGCCGTCTCAGTTGTTTATGGAGCTGAGCGAATCGCTCGCTCTGGCGTCGGGAGCGATTCCCGTTTACTGGCTCGCTCTGCGTTCGGGTGGCAACCGGCGGGCGGCTCTTCTGTTGAGTGCCGCGTATCTCTGCTATTTCCCGATGCAGTTTCTCGATATCGCGATCGACCTGAAGACGTTCCGTCCGATCGCCTTCGGCATCCCGCTGGTCCTCTTCGCACTCGATCAGCTTGAGCGGAAACATTACGGCTGGGCGGCGTTGCTGCTCGCGTTGTCGCTCACCTGTAAAGAGGACTACGCCATCGTCGTCTTTTCGATCGGGCTTGCGCTGCTGGCGATGTCGGTTCGCGATCAACCCTGGAAATTGAGGACGGCGGCCAGTCGATTCGGCCTCGCCTGCGTGATCATCGGGCCGGTTTATCTGCTGGCGGCGTTGAAGGCGATTCGCTGGTTCCGCAGTGGCGTCGAGGTTCATTACGCCGGCTACTTCTCGAAATTCGGCTCCTCGACCTCTGAAATCATCTGGACCATGGCGACTAATCCGCTGTTGCTCATCCAGGAACTGGCGACGGTTAACACGTTGAACTATGCCCTGGCGATTCTGCTGCCGGTCGCGTTTCTGCCGCTGCGTTCTCCCGCTCGTCTGCTGAGTTGCCTGCCCATGTTCGTGCTGCTCTGCCTGAATGAGCTCGCCCAGGATCCCCGGCATCACTTTCATGCGCCACTCGTCCCGCTCCTGTTCTGGGCGGCAGCCGGCGGTTTGATCAATGGCGGATGGACGTTCCGCAAGACGAGCAAAAACGAAGAGACGCAACCAGTCGATACCAGCCTCGCAACTCAGCGGGCCCGGTTCGCTTTCTGCTGCAGCCTCGGGACGGCGATCTGGTTTTCGATGTCGCCGCTCGGCGTCGCCTTCTGGGATACCGGCTCGCAATGGCACTGGCGGACGCTGTATGTCCCGGACAAGCGAGCCGAGATGTGGTCGCGGGTGGAAGGAACGATTCCGAAGTCAGCCCGGGTCGCGTCGACCGATTTCGTTCATCCGCGTTTTACGCATCACGAGCGTTCTTACGATTACAGCGACTACAAGCGCCGCGTCGCCGGCAATACGACCAATGTTCCCGAGGACACGGAATATATTGTGATCGACACCCGGCATCCCTACAGCGAAATCCGCTCGCCGGAACAGATCCGCGAGTTGCAGGAGTCGCCGGAGGAGTGGGATCTGCTCGACGATCCCACAGACGGCTATTTCCTCGTTCTGAGGCGCAGATCGCAGCCCGGAACTTGAGGAAATTTTCGCGAGCCGGAATCGCAGACAGAGGTGGCATGCCCTGACTTCCGGCCGAATGATCCACAGGAAATGAGCCGGAATTGCCGACTTGTTCCGCATCAGCCGATCTGGTGTGCTATTTTTCCAGCATTACCTCTCCTGCGCAATCAGTTTTGATGAATTTTGCATCAACATGATCCGTTATGATTGAAAGTGACGGAAGTTGAGGGCATAATTCGGCGTTACTTGACCGATTGTGAAGGAACGAACTGGTGCTGGTGGATCAAAGACGAGCCATAATCCTTGATTTTGCTGAACGAAATGGGTTTGCCACCCTTCAGCAGCTCATGGAGGCGACGGACGCCAGTGAATCAACGATTCGAAGGGATCTGGAAGTTCTTGACAGGACGGGACAGATCCGGCGAACCCGAGGTGGGATCGCTTACAGCGGCGAATCGCTGATGACTTTTGAAGATCGAACAACCCGAGGACTATCCGAGAAGCAAAGGATTGGGAGAGCTGTCGCCGCATTGGTGCAGCCGGGAGAGTCGATTCTGCTGGACGGCGGAACGACAACGCTCGAAGTGGCTCGTCATCTGATGTCGATGCCGCTGCAGATCGTGACCAACTCGCTGCCGATCGCTCAGCTTCTCATTAACGCCCCTCAGATCGAACTGATTCTGATCGGGGGCTACCTGTATCCGAAAACGGGCGTCGCCCTGGGACCGCTGGCGGTTCAGGCGTTGAGCACGATTCGGGTGCAACGACTGATCATGAGTGTGGGAGGCATCACCGAAGAGGGGATGTTCAACAGCAATACGCTGCTGGTGGAAGCCGAGCAGAAGATGCTGGAGACAGCCGAAGAGGTCATCGTGGCAGCCGACAACGGAAAGTTCGGCCGCAATGCCCTCGCCAAAGTCTGCGAACTGAGTCGGCCTGACCGGCTGTTCGTCGACAGCTGCCTCGACCCGCACTGGCAGGAAACGATGAAGTCGGCCGGCGTGAACCTCACGCTCGTCGAATAGCGGCGGAGCCGCACGGAATGGATCAACCACGAAGGATGGCACAGAGATTGATCTCTGTGTTGAACGCCTGTCGTGAACAAGTCGAAGTTGCACGGCAACAAGAGGCTTGTCTTCAGCGTCCTTCGAGAAAACGACGTCGAATCGAGCCCAGACAGGAATGTCTGGGCCACCCTGTCGGAGTGCTTTCCCACTTCCAGGACAGGGCAATGAACCAGGGTTGGTCGTAAATCGTGTGCCACTGGCTCCGCCAGTGCATCGAAGAGCTCCCGGAGCCCCACTGGCAAAGCCAGAAGCCCACTTGAGTGGAGCTTGATCGACAGATAACTAACAAAGTGAGACAGATGACAGCAACACTTCAGCGCAACGATGTTGAGCAGATTGTCCGCCGGGTTCTGGAGTCGCAGTTGAACGGCGCTCCGAAGTCGGAAACGCCCGTCAAACCAGCCGGCCAGCCGAATCCGCTCGTCGTGAATATCTCGGCTCGGCATATTCATCTCACTCAGGAACATGTCGAGATCCTCTTCGGAGAGGGCGCGACACTGACCGAGATGAAGTCGCTCTATCAGGACGGCTACTACGCCGCCGAAGAAACACTGTCCGTCATCGGTCCTCGCCGCCGTGTCCTGAACAACGTCCGCGTGCTTGGACCGTGCCGGGATGATTCGCAGGTCGAACTCGCCTTCACCGACGGCATCTCGCTCGGCATCGATCTGCCCGTTCGCATCAGTGGCGACATCCAGGGTACTCCTGGCTGCATTCTGGTGGGTCCGAAGGGGGTCGTCGAACTGAAGCAGGGTGTTATTCGGGCCATGCGTCACGTTCACATGGGACCGGAAGACCTCGAATATTACGGCGTCAAAGACAAAGACATGATGCAGCTGCGAGTCGAATCGCCGGGCTGCACCACGGTGCTCGAAGACGTCGCCGTCCGAGCGGGCAAAGGCATCAAACTGGAAGTGCACATCGACACGGACGAAGGCAACTGCCTGAATCTGGAAGCCGCGACGAACGTCGAACTGCTCAAAGCCGAACCGTGTGGCTGTAAGCACTGATTAAAAGACGGCGTTCAACTGCAGTCTCCGCCGCACTGGCAGGGCCACCCGACACAAAAATACGAAACACAAAATCAATTCCGCACAGACGAAGATGTCTGTGTCACCGTACGAGTTTCAGGCCTCGCCTGATCAACCTTTTTTCTTTTGGGGAGTAACGAGAAATGGCAAAAACGATGGAAGCTCTGGGCATGATCGAGACCAAGGGCCTGATCTGTCTGATCGAAGCAGCTGACGCCATGATGAAGGCCGCCAACGTGCAGATGATCGGCTGGGACAAAGTCGGTAGCGGTCTGGTGACTGCTTTCGTCGTCGGCGATGTCGCCGCTGTCAAAGCCGCCATCGACGCCGGTGCCGCTGCTGCCAGCAAGATTGGTGAAGTCATCAGCGTGCAGGTCATTCCTCGTCCGCACGAAGAACTTGCCAGCGTTCTGCCGATCCGCAAGAACTCTGCTCCTGCCAAGTAAATCCGCTCACGGCACTCTTTTGAAGTTGCCGCCCGCATTCAAAGTTACAAGACAATTTATCCCCGGAGTTAATCTCGATGAACGATGCAATTGGAATGGTGGAAACAAAGGGTCTGATCGCTCAGATCGAAGCTTCCGATGCCATGTTGAAGGCCGCCAACGTCTCTCTGGTTCAGCAGATCCAGATCGGCGGAGCCTACATCACGACCGTGATTCGCGGTGATGTCGGTTCGGTTCGTGCCGCTGTCGACGCCGGTGCAGAAGCCGCTTCAAAGATCGGCGAACTGGTTTCGGCTCACGTGATTCCTCGTCCGCAGGGCGATCTGATGGAACAGTTTCTGAAGAAGTAAGCCGTCGAACTGTCTGCTCGGTTGTCGGACTCACTCGTTGTTTTGTCAGGGAAGAACCTCATGAAAATCCTCGTGGCTAATCTGGGATCGACCAGCTTCAAGTACCGGCTGTTCGATATGGAAACCGAAGCACAACTCGCACGGGGCGGGATCGATCGAATCGGTCAGCCTGGTGTCGAAAGCTGCTGCGTCGTCGAGATCGGATCGCACAAAGCGGA
Organism: Rubinisphaera margarita; assembly: GCF_022267515.1. NCBI lineage: Bacteria > Pseudomonadati > Planctomycetota > Planctomycetia > Planctomycetales > Planctomycetaceae > Rubinisphaera > Rubinisphaera margarita. The sequence goes on from NZ_JAKFGB010000014.1 coordinate 182,389, forward strand.
GCGGAATCAGGTTGTGCCTGACCATGCCACCGCCGTGCAGATTTGCCTGGAACAGCTGACTGATGCCGAGACCGGGTGTCTCAAATCGGTCGAGGAAGTGGCGGCGATCGGTTTCAAGGCCGTGTTCGCCGGAAAGCTGAGTGGGGTTCGACGGGTCAACGACGAACTGCTGGAGATGATGGAGGTTCTGTCCGACGTCGCTCCGGCTCACAATCCTCCGTACGTGAAAGCGATGCGGGAACTGCAGTCGGCCTTTCCGAACATGCCGCTCGTGGCTGCCCTGGAAACCGGGTTCCACGAAACGATTCCGGAAGCCAACCGACTGTACGCCGTGCCGTATGAGTGGAAAGAGGATTACGCCATCCAGCGGTGGGGGTTCCACGGAGCCAGCCACCGGTTCATCGGCCAGCGGGCCGCGGAACTGCTCGGACGCGAGGACCTGAAGATCGTCTCCTGTCACCTTGGGGGCTCCAGCTCTCTGTGTGCACAGAAAGGCGGACAGTCTCAGGCCACGACCATGGGCATGACTCCGCAGACCGGACTGCCGCAGAACAATCGGGTAGGCGATTTCGACGCGTTCGCACTGCCTCTGTTAATGAAGTCGACCGGCAAGTCTCTCGAAGAACTGCTGGCCGATCTCAGCAAGAAGGGCGGGCTCTTCGGACTGAGCGGCGGACTGAGCAGCGATGCCCGCGATCTGGAAGAGGCGGCTGGCAACGGACATGAAGGAGCTCAACGGGCTCTCGATGTCTATGTCGCCAATATCCGTCACTACATCGGGGCGTATATGGCGACTCTGGAAGGGATCGATGCGATCGTCTTCACCGGCGGCATCGGCGAGAACAGCCAGTACATTCGCGAGCACGTTTGTGCGGGATTCGAATGGGCCGGCCTCAAGCTCGATGCCGACAAGAATGCAGCCGGTCGCGGCAAGGAAGGTTCACTGGCCGCAGCCGACAGCGAAATCGACGTGTGGATCATTCCCACGAACGAAGAGCTGGTGGTCGCCCGACAGTCACTGCAGTTGATTAACAACGGATAAGAACGACGCACTGCTGGATCAGCCGGCAGGAGCACCTGGCGAGATTACGGTTGGGTGGCACTGGCTCGGCCAGTGCAAAACGTAAGGCTCGCGAACAGATCGCACTGGCGGAGCCAGTGGCACACACGGGTAGACAGTTCACAGGTATTTCGGAGACGCGGACATGTTCATTGGGCGAATTACTGGCAGCATTGTTTCGACACACAAAGTCGATTCGATGATCGGCCAGACACTGTTCGTCGTCGAGCCACTTCGTGTCGATGAACAGACCAAAGACAAGCTGAAGCCAACCGGACGAACCTTCATCGTGGTCGATACCGTGGGAGTCGGTGTGGGCGAGATCGTTCTGTGTGTCCAGGGATCGAGTGCCCGTTACACCGAACAGACCAAGAAACTGCCGATTGATGCCGCGGTGATTGGCATCGTCGACAAGGTCAGCATTCACGAATCACTGATCTACGACAAGTCGGAGGATGAGTGATGGACGAGCAGAACTCACCGCAGGCACAGAACACCAAACGGACGATCCTGATCATCACCTTCAGCATGATCATGGGCGTGGTGATGTTCGCCGTGGTGACGTTTCTGATCGCCGAACCCAAGGCTCAGCCGGATGACAATCTGATCTCCTACGTGATGGCCGGACTTGCCGTGCTCTGCCTGGCAGCCGCGACCGTCGTTCCGGGAGTGATCGTAAGTACGCTCGAAACGCAGAAGTCTTCTGCCGACGAGCAGCCGGATTACATGACGTATCTCGGCATCTACCAAACCAGGACGATTATTCAGTACGCACTGCTCGAGGGAGGAGCGTTCGCGAATCTGGTGGCCGTCTTTGTTGAAGGGAATCGCTGGTCGCTGATGGTCGCCGGAGCCCTGCTCTTCGTGATGATCATCCAGCTGCCCACCCCCGGACGAATCGACAACTGGATTCGACATCGTCGGGAGATGAATCAATTCGGGAACTGGAATCAGTAAGCACGCCGTGACTATCCGGCGATTCACATAACGACAAGGATTCTTTTCGATGCAGAACACCGAAGCCACAATTCGCACGGTCGTCCAGGAAGTCCTGGCACAGCTGCACAAGCAAAACGGGAAGGCTCCCGCGAAGTCGGAACGTCAGAACGGCGACTGGGGTGTCTTCACCGATACCGACCAGGCGATCGCCGCTGCTCACGAAGGCTTCGAAGCTCTGCAGAAGTCGACGATGGAAGCCCGGGCCAAGATCGTCGAGATCGTCAAGCGGATCTGCAACGATCAGGCTGAAGAACTCGGTCGGCTTGAACTCGAAGAAACCAAAGTCGGCCGCCTCGAACACAAAATCGAGAAGCTGCAGATCATCAAGAAGGTTCCGGGCGTCGAATGGCTCAAGTCGGACGCCATGAGCGGCGATCACGGCCTGACCGTTGTCGAGTACGCACCGTTCGGCGTCATCGGAGCGATCACTCCGGTCACCCACTCTCTGCCGACTCTGGCCGGTAACGTGATCAACATGGTCGCCGCCGGCAACACGATGGTCGTCAACCCGCACCCGAGCGGCAAGAAGATCGCCTGCGAAGGGGTTCGCCGCTTCAATCGGGCCATCTACGCCGCAACCGGACTGCAGAACATCATCAACATCGTTTCGGAACCGACTCTGGAATCGGCCGAACGCATCTTCGCTCACCGCGATGTCAAAGTCCTCTGCGTGACCGGTGGACCGGGCGTTGCCCGTGCCGCCATGGCGAGCCGCAAGAAGGCGATCGTTGCCGGCCCGGGGAATCCTCCCGTCCTCGTCGACGAAACCGCCGATCTCGATAACGCCGCCCGTTCGGTCATCGCTGGCGGCGGATACGACAACAACCTGCTCTGCATCGGCGAGAAGGAAGTCTTCGTCGTCGAGTCGGTCTTCGATGAGTTCATGGCCGCCATGGACCGAGCCGGAGCCAAACGACTCAACTCCTCTCAGGTGGACCAGCTCAGCAAGACCGCGTTCAGCCCGCCAGAGAATGCCGACGACCACTATCACTTGAATCGCGACCTGGTCGGCAAGCATGCCTCGTTCCTGGCTCAGCAGATCGGACTTTCGTTGCCGGAATCGACTCCGCTGCTGTTCGGCGAAACCGATGAGAGCAACCCGTTCGTCCCGGAAGAGCAGATGATGCCCTTCGTGCCGATCGTTCGCTGCCGCGACTGGGAACACGGCGTCGACCTGTGCGAGAAGTACGAACACGGCTTCAAACACACCAGCCTGATTCACACCCGCAACGTCCGCCGCATGTCGATCATGGGCCGTCGGATGGATACGACCCTGTTCATCAAGAACGGGGCCTCGCCAGCTGGTCTCGGACTGGGCGGCGAAGGGTATCTGTCCTTCAGCATCGCAACGCCAACCGGAGAAGGGGTCACCAACCCGCTGACCTTCACCCGCCAGCGTCGGTGCACTCTGGTGGATGACCTGCGTGTCATTTAGTCAACAAGACAGGAAGACCGAAGGGTAGCCCCGAAAGTTTCTTTCGGGGCGGCGCAGCCGCAGGAGGCTGCAGTTCCCGCGAGTTACAAGAACTGAATTGGAGCCTGGAGAACGCGATCATAAGTATTCTCCCACGGCTTCACCCCGCACAGACAGGAATGTCTGTGCCACCATTTTCAAGTACGAGACAGACAACACTCCCATGCAACTGGCCCGGGTCCACGGAAAAGCGACTGCCACGGTGAAGGCTCCTGCCCTCAAGGGGTGGCGATTGCTGCTGGTCCAGCCGTTGATGGTCGATGGTTCGCCGGACGGTTATCCGATGCTGGCCATCGACAATCTGGGAGCCGGTGTGGGCGACACCGTGCTGCTGACCACGGACGGAGCAGCGGTGAAAGACATCATGAAAACCGATGCCTCGCCTGTGCGGTACGCCATCATTGGCATTGAAGATTGAAGTACGGAATGAACTGGAACAACGTCGATATCGAATCCATCGTGGGCAACGTGCTGGCTGAACTCCAGCAGCGGGGTCACACCGTGTCGACAGCGGTCCCGTCCGTTCCTCAGAACGAACAGAAACGCAATCAGTCGCCCCTGTTGACCGACCGGGTCATCACCGCGGACCTGCTTGCCCAGAACGTCCAACCCGCAGCCACGATCTCCATCCCAGCCGGCTCGATCATTACGCCAGCCGCCCGGGACTATCTGCGGGAAAAGAAGATCCAGATTCAGCAGCGACAGCCAGCCGGCACCACGAAAGCAGCTCCAGCCGCGATGAAATGGCGGGGGCTGATTGTCACGGCCGGCGACACCCTGAAGTCCTCGCTGGCGAATCTCGAGAAGAACACAAACATCGGTTGGTCCCAGGAATCGAGTGACTCCACGGAAGCGGCTGCCGAAACGGCGAAACACGAACTGGCCCGAGGCGGAGCGCACGGCTTCGTGATCTGTACCGATCGCGTTGCCACGGCGTGCTGCCTGGTCAACCGCAGCGAGTCGGTCCGCGGAGTTGCGATCAATTCGGTGAAAGACATTCCAGCCATTGCAGAACTGAAGGCGAACGTCATCTGCCTCCCCTGCAACGGATTGAGTTTCATCGACTACCGAACAATCTTCCGGGCTCTGGCCAGCCACTGAATCAAACGAACCAGGAAACAACAGCGACGTTCCGAAGCCAGTTGAAACCAACGGCCCACGAACACGGAACCCGCATTTTTCCCTCACCCTAACTCAGGGGAGACGAGGGAACTGAAAACAGACAAGCACGAGTAACAGGATCGAATCATGCGAGTCGGAGAAATCGTCGGGAAGGTGACGCTGTCGACCTGGCATCCGCAGTTGCGGGGTGCCTCATGGCGACTCGTTGTCCCTTTCAACCTCGACAACCTGAGCGATCCCGATGCGAAACGAGACGAACCGTTCGTGATCTACGACGAACTGGGAGCCGGCAATGGAACGCTGGTCGCAATTGCCGAGGGACCGGAAGCCTCTGCTCCGTTTTATCCGGAACAGAAACCGATCGATGGCTACAACGCCGCCATCATCGACGAACTGAGAGATGAACTGAAGTAACCGCCGCCGAATCCCTCGCGGCTTAATGAATTCAAAACGATTCACGCAACCTTTTTGAACAGCGGCTCCTCTTGAGTGGAGTCTGATGGAGAGAATCATGGAAAATCGCTGGAACAGTGGCATCAACGACCGCAAACTCAAAGAAGAAATCTGCGAGATCGGTCGCCGCGTCTACGACAAGGGCTTTGCAGCCGCCAACGATGGCAACATTTCGATCCGCGTCGGCGAGAACGAAGTGCTCTGCTCGCCCACGATGATCTGCAAAGGCTTCATGACTCCCGACGACATCTGTGCCGTCGACATGGAAGGCGGACAAATCGCCGGAAAGCGGAAGCGAACCAGCGAGATCCTGCTGCACCTGGCCATCATGAAGGAGCGGCCGGACGTCAAAGCGGTCGTCCACTGCCACCCGCCTCACGCGACTGCGTTTGCTGTCGCCCGCGAAGCCATTCCGCAGTGCGTGCTGCCGGAAGTCGAAGTCTTCATGGGTGAAGTGCCGCTGGCTCCGTACGAAACTCCGGGCGGAAACGAATTCGCCAGCACGGTCGTGCCGTTCCTGAAGGCAACGAACACGATCATCCTGACCAACCACGGCACCGTCAGCTTCGGCAAGACGCTGGAAGAAGCCTACTGGAAGACCGAGATCCTCGATGCCTACTGCCGCATCCTGATTCTGGCCAAGCAGATCGGTGGCATCACCTATCTCAACGAACAGAAGAGCCGCGAGCTGATCGACCTGAAGAAGCGACTCGGCTTCGACGATCCCCGCTTCCACAACGAAGACTGTGACCTGTGCGGCAACAGTGCTTTCCGTGAAGGCTACAAAGAAGCCGACACGCCGGTTCAGCGGGCCTTCGAAAAGGCTCCGGACTATCCGGGTTACCTGAAGGCTCCTTCGTACTCTCAGAACAACGGTAGCAGTAATGGCAGCAGCAACGGAGCCTGCAGCCTGAACAACGGAGCCGCGAAGAAGGACAGCTATGTCGGCATGGACGAGCTGGTCAAAATGATCACCGACCAGGTCCTCGCCTCCCTCAACGGCAAGTAATAACAACGGGGTGCCATGCCCACGCTCGCGTGGGCATGCATTTCCTATCGACAGAGAAATGGGATGGCCCGGAGATTGATCTCTGGGTGACGCAGTCACAAGAGCCTTGTCTTGAGCGACCGGTTGCAGACTGGAGTTGGCAGATTCAATCGACGCCAGCTCAAAGGAATCGGTGAAAGAACGTTCTACGTTGTTGCCAGGCCTCCTGTTGCGTTGCACACAGAGAGGAATCTCTGTGCCATCCGGTTCGCATTCACACATATATCCGACAGACCTATCTGCGATTGATTCGAGGTTATCCATGAAAGTCAGCATCATTGGTGGAGGGGGGCTCGTTGGCTCCTGTGCGGCGTTTGCTCTGCAGGCCGGCGGCATTGTTCGCGATATCGCTCTCGTCGACGTGAACCAGGATCTCGTGGAAGGCCAGGCTCTCGACCTGATCCACGGAGCCGCCTTCATGGCCGACCAGACTTTCACTTACGGCGGCCCCGAGCTGTCGAAGGATGCCGATGTGATCGTCATCACGGCTGGACTCCGCCGGAAGCCGGATGAAAGTCGTCTCGACCTGATCAACCGCAACGTCGCTCTGTTCCGCAACATTCTCGCCGATCTGAAGAAGACCGGCATGAAGAAAGACGCCATCGTCTTCGTCGTCTCCAACCCGGTCGACGTGCTGACCTATCTGGCGATTCAGGAACTCGGACTGCCTCCTCATCAGGTCCTCGGACTCGGTACGGTGCTCGACACGGCTCGCCTTCGCGGGATGCTCGCTCAGCGGATCGATGTCCCGGCGACTCAGGTGCAGACGCTCATTCTCGGCGAGCACGGCGACAGCATGGTGCCAATCTGGTCGGCTGCTCAAATCGCCGGCCTGCCGCTTGAGAAATGGCCCACCGTCACGTCAACGCTGATCAGCGAAGTCGAGAAGAAGACACGCGGCAGTGGAGCAGAAGTCATTAAGAAGAAGGGCGGAGCCGGTTTCGCTGTCGGAGTATCGATCGCCGAAGTCGTCCACAGCATCGCTCTGAACCAGAAGCGGGTCCTGCCGGTCTCGTCGCTCCAGAACGGAGCCTACGGCCTGCGGGACGTCAGCATCTCGGTGCCGACCGTCGTCGGTCGCGTCGGCGTGCTCGGCCATGTCGAAATCGAACTCTGGCCCAAAGAACGCATGGGTCTGCAGAACTCGGCCAACGTGCTCCGCGGCACCATCGACACGGTTCTGAAGGGCCTGAAGTAACCGAAACGTCGCTCTCGATTCTCGCACGTTTGAGCGGACTCCCCGGAGTTGGCTCAAACGTGCACGTCTGAGTCATCCTTCTTTGCACGCACTGACGGAGCCAGTGGCACTCTTCCATGCGGTTCGCGGGCGATCTGGCACAATCGCTACGATCCCGGGATTCTTTGCAGAACATCGGATTTTACCCGATCGTTATCAATCGGGCGTGCTTCCGCTGTCGATCCTCGTCATAATCGGTTTGCCCGAACACGGGCACGGAACATGTCTTAGAACGATACCGCACTCCAGGGAATGATGGTTTCATGGGCAAGTGGAGCGCATTTCTGATCTCGCTGATTCCAGCTGCACTGGCTGGCTACCTCGGCTATCTGCTCGTCACGATCGGCCTGCCGGTCGTTGAGGATCGCGGTGCGATGTTCTGGGTGCCTCTCGGAGCCGGCCTTGCGGCCTGCCTGATGAGCGTACTGGCTCCCTTCGGGATTGCGATTTTCGCCCGGTCAGAACCGAAGATGGTCGCGGTGACCAAAGAGCCGCGAGAAGATCTCGAGCTTTCCGGAGCGGATGAAGAGTTCATGAGCGACGATGAAGTGGTCGCCGACAGCGAATTCGCAAGCGACGATGAACTCGATGCCGGCGGCTACGACGATGAAGATGACTTCTCGGCCGAAGACTTCGCCTCCGATGACGAAATCGATTCGAGTTCCAACTACGAGACCGCTGAAATTGCTTCCGATGAATTCAGCGAAGAGTTCGACGAGTTCGAACTGACCGACGAGAACGACGAAGACGACGACCTGTTCAAATAACGGCTCGCCGTCGAGAAACGTCCCTCCGCTGCCTTGTCGACGCATCGGGCTTGTGGAATGTGAAATCCTCGGCAATTCCGAGCCGGGTTGCTTTGACGAACGAAATCCGTTCTCGTTAGTGTTAAACTCCCACGCAGCAGCCTGAACTGATTGCGGCTGCTTCGACAATTGATCAGTCTCCAGGAATTCTCCAAGTTCTCTGTAGAGAATTCACTTTTCGCCGTTTCCATACGTATTAGCATGGAGAAGCAGGCCAGAAGCACCGGGGCTGCAGTCGGAACACGACAGGTGCGGAACCAGCGGAGAGTCGAGTGAACAGTTCGAACGAGACGGCGATTGAACAGCTGATTTCCAACGTGAGTCAGGTGCTTCTGGGGAAAGACAAAGCGGTTCGTCTGGCCGTCACAGCACTGGTCGCCCAGGGACACCTGCTCATCGAGGACGCTCCGGGAGTCGGTAAAACCTCACTGGCCAAAGCTCTCGCGCTGAGCCTCGATGGCGAGTACAAGCGACTGCAGTTCACGCCCGATATGTTGCCGAGTGATATCCTCGGGACGAGCATTTATCTGCCGGGATCCGGTGAGTTCGAATTCCGTCAGGGACCGATCTTCACCAACGTGCTCCTCGCCGACGAAATCAACCGGACCACACCTCGAACGCAGAGTGCCCTTCTTGAGGCCATGAGTGAGTTTCAGGTCTCGATCGACGGTAAGACCCATCGCCTGAAGCGACCGTTCTTCGTTTTGGCGACCCAGAATCCGCACGAATTCGAGGGAACCTACCCGCTGCCGGAAAACCAGCTGGACCGGTTCATGCTTCGGATCGAAATCGGCTATCCGTCCATGGACGTGGAACGGGAAGTCCTGCGAACGCATCGACTTGGGGAGCCTGTTAACCAGTTGCAGCCAGCCATGAATATTGAGAATCTGCTCAAGATTCAGGACGAAGTCCGCGAAGTGAAGATGGACGAGAGCATTCACGATTATGTGCTGCAGATCGTCCATGCGACGCGGGATCACGAAGAGCTGTCCCTGGGAATCAGCACCCGGGGTGCTATTACGATGATGCATGCTCTGCAGGCGTACGCGTACGTGAACGGCCGGGATTATGTCGTTCCGGACGACGTGAAGGAGCTGGCCGTTCCCGTGTTTGCCCATCGTGTGGTGGTCGGCGGAATTCTCCGCGAAACGAATCGCGAACGGGCCGCGAGCATCATTCGCGGTATGCTTTCGACAATCGCCGTCCCCGTTTAGAACATTTTCATGCTTCGCCCGCAGTCGCCTGGACGCGAATCCCCTGCCATACTGAGTTTGCTCCTGCAAACGCCTGCAGACGAATTCTAGATTTGCTCCAGGTCGGGCTGTAGCGTGCGAAACAGAAGCTTCGGTGGTAACGGATTTGATCCTGTGGGTGCCCGCCTGTTGTGTCTCTGTTCAAGATGTTCAGATGGATGTTCACTGGTTGTGCTGTCGTATAAAGAAACAGTAACCCGTTGAAACTCCACCGCTTCCGGCTGGATTTTGTTTTTGCTGCGCGTCGTTTTCTGGTACCATACGTGATCGGACATGGGTGCGGGGCGGCCGCTCTGCGCCCGTCCGGAGCTGTCAACGGACTGGCCAATTCAGCATCACGAGAGATTCTCCCGACGCCATCACCGGCCGAAGTTCATCATCTATGGATGCGATTCTTTCCGGTTATTATGTCAGCCATACAGCCTGGCTCTATCTTTCAGCCATGCTGATTATCGCTGTCTTCTATCGATTCCGGCGGCTCTGGTCGTTGCGGAACTTCGATATCCTTTTGCTGCTTTCGCTTTCGCCCGGACTGCTGATGGTCCGCGACGAATCGAGCTACGCGATCGGCAACACCTGGCTGTTTGTCGTTACGGCACTCTGCCTGACCCGCCTGTTGCTTGATCGACATCTGACCAAACGCAGCCGGCTTGAACCGAACATGAGTACCCCTGGAATTACCTTTCTGGGAATCTGCGCGCTCGCGTTTCTGATGACTGAAGCAATCACGCGACCGGCTCCGCCCGGTTCGGTCACCACGGTGCTGCACGGTGAGAGAATCCTCAACGCGGCGACGCAGCAGGGCGCCCGGGAATCGACCGAGCGACTTCCGATTGATCGCAGCGAGGCCGAGAATCCGTCGTCCGACGAAGTCACGGCTGGGCCAACCGCGTCACTTTTGGCAATGCCAGCCGTCGCGACATCGAGACAGTTCCTGGCCGATCGTGGCCGCGGGGCTTCGAATCTGCATTTCGGGATCGTCGAAGAAACAGCCGCCCGGATCGTCGCCATTCTGGCCCATCTGGCAATTGTCTTCGGACTGTTCTGGATCGGTCGCAGCCATTTCAAGGATCGAACTCAGGGACTGGCGATGGCCACCCTCTATCTCTTGATCCCCTGTACGTCGTTCGTCGTCGGAGAGGTGAATCAGGTGTTGCCCAGCGCGTTCATTCTCTGGGCGCTAATCTGTTATAACCGGCCTCTGACCGCCGGCGTCTTGATGGGCTTCGCGTGTGGCTCGATGTTTTTCCCGGTCTTCCTGCTGCCAATCTGGGCCTCGTTTTTTGGCTGGAGGCGGTCAATTCGCTTCTTCCTCGGCGTGGCGATTGTCGCGGCGGTCCTGGTTGGCACCGTTGCTCTGATTTCGGCGGATGCCTACGCCTTCACCCAGCAGACGATCAACCGCATCGATTTCCGCGTCCTGAGCTTCGACGGAGCCCCGAATGAACGGGGCTTCTGGAACAGTCTTCATCCGGCTTATCGCATCCCGGTGATGGTCGCCTTCCTCATTCTGGTGATTACCCTCACCGCCTGGCCATGGAAGAAGAATCTGGAAGTGCTGCTGTCGTACAACGCCGCGATCATCGTAGCGACGCAATTCTGGTATCCCCAGTTGGGGGGCGTCTATTTGCTCTGGTATCTGCCGTTGATGATTCTCGTCGCCTTCCGACCGCGTCTGCTGGCTGAGAAAGACTATCCCCAGACGCAGCCCTCCGTTCGCAGCAATGCCTTCGCCAATCAGCCGAGGAGTGCCAGCAGCATCTCGGCTCCTCTTTACCGCTGATTTCCGGCGTCCCTCTCCGCATGTCGAACCCCGCCGTGAAAACCAGTGCCGTGAAATCATCTCGCGTTCCGAAAGCCGTGTTGCTTCTAGTCTGGCGAATCTGTGCAACCGGGTGGACCGGAGCGGCGTCCCTGTTCGTCCTGATCACGGTGCAGGAGATTCTCAGTGCGAAGTTTGAATCGATCGTACTCGATCAACTCGTGCTGATTCGCTTTCCGCTCTATTACGGGTTCTCGCTGACCGTGCTCGGTCTTGCCGCCGTATCGTCTGCACTGTACTGCGTGCTCGTTCAACGAACCTGGCGCTGGCTGACGGCGGCCGCTCTTTCGGCGACCGCATTTCTGGTGCTGACCGGCGACTATCTGCTCGTCTACTCGCAACTGGTCGACATGCTGACGCCGCTCGGCTCCCCGCGTCCACACACATTTCCGTTCTATCATCAACTCACGGAAACCCTGAACGGCATCGCGCTTATTCTCAATCTCGCCGCAACGATTCTGGTCTGTCTGCCCCTTCGCGAAGATCGTTAGCACTGACGGCTATCCCGACCTACAGAACAGCGAGTAGCGCCAAGGGGGGGACCCTGATAGATGTGCTATCAGGTCGGCGAAGCGGTAGGAGGATGCCGTTTGGCGAAGGCGAAATTCAGACCTTCCCCTTGACAGAAGTTTCTCACCAAGACCTCTGTCCAATCCCGTACTCCCACGGCTGCGCGGCCCCGAAAGAATCTTTCGGGGCCACCCCCTGCGGGGAGACTCATGAGCCGCCTGACGGGTCTCCCAGTCGACAGAACGTGCGATTCCGCCTGAGCAGGCGCTTTACGCCGTCACGGGGATCGTCTCATCCCGTTCGATGCGGAGCTTGATGAGCTTGCGTTTGTCGGCTTCGAGGATGGTCAGCCGCAGGTTCTGCCAGGTGAGCGTTTCCCCTTTGGTGGGGATCTTTCCGAGCTGGGTGAAGACAAAACCGCCGATCGTTTCGTAGTCTTCGTCCTCGGGAAGCGCGAAGGCGAACTGTTCGTTGAGGTCATCGATGTGGACGCGGGCATCGACGTCGACCGTGCCGGGGCGAACCTGCTTGATCTCCTCTTCGTGCTCCTTGTCGAACTCGTCTTCGATGTCGCCGACGATCTCTTCGAGGATGTCTTCCATCGTGACCAGTCCGACGACCCCGCCATACTCGTCGAGGACGATCGCCATGTGAACGTGTTCGCCCCGCATGCGTTCGAGCAGCGATTCAATCCGCGTCGATTCCGGCACATACAGCGGATCACGCAGGATGTCGATGAGGACGATGTCTTCCTCGCTCGAGTTGCCAAGCTGCTGCAGCAGATCTTTCGCGTACAGAATCCCAACAAGGTCATCGTGCGATTCCCGGAAGACCGGAACACGCGAGTGACCGGCGTCGATCACTTGCTGACGCACTTGCGGGACCGGGGTATCGACCTGAATGCAGACCATGTCGGTCCGTGGAGTCATCACGGCTGTCACGTCTTCGTGCTGGATCTCCATGAGCCGTTGAATAATTCGACCGGCTGAGGACTCAATGACACCTTCTCGTTCGCCCTCGTCGATCACGGTCCGCAATTCTTCGGAGATGAGCGTCGGATCGTTTTCGTTCGGCGTGATGCGGCCGGCCATGCGATGGAACAGCGTATCAAGAGCATCGGCCAGCATGACGACCGGCGTGAAGCACCAGGTCGCTGCGGCAATCGGCGGCCAGGCGATGAACACGAACATCTCTCCGCCGACCTGGCCAATAGCTTTCGGCAGCAGGAAGCCGAAAAGGAAGACATTCACCGCCGTAATCGTATAGCCGAGCGGCGTGGCATCGCTGGAAATGCTGACCAGACAGAATGCAAACAGGCTGGCCAGGAATAGAAGCTCTGCCGTGAACGTAGCGGCTTCGTCGCGACGAAGAATATGGCCGAGCCGCTGTTCCTTCTTGTACTGCTTGCAGATGGATTCGAGGCGACTTCGACTGTATTCGCGAAGGCTGTGAAACGTCAGAGAGAGAAGGAATAGACAGACGCCGACGGCGACTTGGATGATCGGGGGGACCACCTCGGTAGTTGACCTCATTCATGAATTAAGATGGACTCACAGGGCGGAGCATCTCGCCGGTCCGGGGCTGTGGTCGTCAAATCAAAGGCTATCCCGTGGCGCCCTGCAGTACAAGCCAGATTCGCAACCGAACAGGGCGAAAACGATCACTTCCCGACAATTCGTCGGAGGCTTATTCAGCGGTAAATCGGAAATTCATCGATCGTACGCCGGTCCGAGGTCTCGATCCGATCATTCTGAGGACGGACGGTGAGGGAATCGTGCGGCGGCGGTGCGGAGACCGGCTCACGCGGAGTCGGGACTTTGGTTTCCATACCCGGCGGGTCCGGGACCTTATCTTCGAACGACACCTGTTCGATGACTCCCGCGGATACGCCGGTCTCAAGCCGGGCTTGATGCGAGAACTCGCGGCCATCCAGTGATCTCAAGGTCACGACCACATTCACAGGAGAGGTCGGCAGCAGCGAAGCATCGAGCGGAAGTTGAATCACATAGCCCGAGGTCACCCAGCCGGTCGACCAGTTCTCGGCCAGTTCAGCGGCCGGGATGTCGAAACGGGCCAGTTCGGTGGACTCATCCAGCAGCTTCAGTTCCAGATTTCCGGGGATCTTCAGCGCCTCGTTATACTGGTCAACGGGAGTAACCACCACATTGAGCAGTCGTTGATCGCTTTCGCTCGCCGGAAGAATGGCGGATTGCAACTGATCGATCTTCAGGCCAGAGAGACGATAGAGCACATTGGCCTGTTCGGGTTGGAGCACAGGTTGACCGGTTCCAGCGAGCTGCGTGCGCAGATCAGCGGCTTCTTTTTGCGAGAGCGCCAACTCGTTCTCCGAACGTTCCAGCTGCTGAGAAAGTTGATGCAGGCGATCTTCGTGTTCCCGCAGACGGGATTCGAGCAGTTCGGTGTTGCGACTGGTGCCGCACCCACAGCACAGCAACACAAGCAGCATTCGCGTTAAACCAGGCATTACGTCATCCATGACAGCCGGGGGAACAGGAAACCAGCCTCCGGTATCGTGACCGGAGGCTGGGATTCAAACTTATTTCTCGGGCATTGGCAGCTTCTCGAGAATCTTGTCGACCAGACCGTACTCCATCGACTCTTCAGCCGAGAGGAACTTGTCGCGGTCGGTGTCGCGTTCGATCTCATCGAGCGTGCGGCCGGTGTGCTTCTGCAGAATCTCGTTCATGCGTCGCTTGACCTTGAGGACCTCGCGGGCGTGAATCTCGAGTTCGGCAGCCGTTCCTTCCATGCCGGCGAGCGGCTGGTGGATCATCACGCGGCTGTTGGGCAGAGCATACCGCTTGCCGGGCGAGCCAGCGGTCAGGAGCACGGCTCCCATACTGGCGGCCTGGCCCATGCAGTAAGTGGCGACATCGCAGCTGATGAACTGCATCGTGTCGTAAATCGCCATGCCGGCGGTGATCGAACCACCTGGCGAATTGATGTAAAGGTGCACGTCGGACTTGGGGTCTTCGAACTGCAGATAAAGCAGCTGAGCGACGATGCTGTTGGAGATGGCATCGTTCACCTGGGTGCCGAGGAAGACGATGCGGTCTTTGAGCAGACGGCTGTAGATATCCATGGCCCGCTCTTCGCGGCCATTTTTCTCCACCACATAGGGAACCAGAGTTGTCATGGTATTTCTCAATCCTGCTTGAATTGTCTCGTTAAGAACCGGTGTCAATCTTGGAGGACACTTTCCGAAATTCCGTTCGCGTCACTCAGGACTTTCCGGGTTCTGACTTTGTCTTTTTGATCTTCTCGACAACTTCGTCGACCAGGCCGTACTCTTTGGCTTCTCGAGCCTTGAGGTAGCGGTCGCGTTCCGTATCGCGGGCAATCACGTCAATCGGCTGGCCGGTGTGGTTGGCCAGAATCTCGTTGAGAGTTTCGCGGGTGTCGATGATCTCCTTGGCCTGGATCTCGATGTCGGAGACCTGTCCGCCGACCTGTCCGAACGGCTGGTGAATCATCATCTTCGAGTGCGGCAGGCAGTACCGCTTGCCCTTGGCGCCACCGGCCATGAGGATCGCTCCACCACTGGCGGCCAGACCGACACAGTAGGTCGCGACATCGCAGTCGAGGAACTGCATCGTGTCGTAAATGGCCAGAGTCGCGGTAACCGAGCCACCGGGCGAGTTGATGTAAAGGTGCACGTCCTGATGCCGGTTCTCCGACTGCAGGTACAGCAGCTTCATCACGATCAGGTTCGCGCTGGCATCGTGGATGGGTCCATCCAGAAAGATGATGCGGTTTTCCAGCAGCAGGTCGCCAATGCCCATTTGGCGCTGACGGGTATAACCGCCTGAGGAATTCTGCGTGCTCGCCAGTTGATAGTCCCTGGCTTCAGGGAGGAATGGCATGGATGACATGCGGGCTGCTCCTTCACGGCATGGCTCGTCGAGGGTGTACGTTTTGTTCGATCTCCGGACTGTATCAGATCGGGTTTGACCCGTCAGCCCGAGTTCCTGTCTGTCAGGGGAATAGTCGATTATAGGCGCAAGCGTCAAGGAAGTAGAGCCACGGTCCTGATCAGTGGCACGCGGAACTCGCTCCAGCTAAATTGAGCATCGAATCGGCATCGGTGCATGTCTTCACCCGTCGCCGTTCGCTTTTGCAATTCTCATCGCCGCAATCGCGGGTTTTCAACGCAATTTCAGCTCGTCCAGGAGTCAACGTGAGCGTATTTCTCGGCATCGACATCGGAACAAGTGGCACGAAAACCCTGGCTATGCGCGAAACGGGCGAGATCCTCGCCACGTCGACGTTTGACTACCCGCTCTCGAATCCGCGTCCCGGCTGGTCGGAACAGGATCCGGCCGACTGGTGGGCTGCATCGATCAAGGGGGTGCGAGCCGTCCTCAAGCAGGGGAAGATCAAACCAGCCGAGGTGAAGGGGATCGGACTCTCCGGACAAATGCACGGCTCGGTCTTTCTCGACAAGAAGTCCGAAGTCATCCGCCCGGCGCTGCTGTGGAACGATCAGCGAACCGTCGCCGAGTGTGCGGAGATCGAAAAACGAGCCGGCGGACGCAAGAAGCTGATCGACATGGTCGCCAACCCGGCCCTCACCGGGTTCACCGCGCCGAAGATCCTCTGGCTGCGGAACAACGAGCCGAAGAAGTTCGACAAAGTCGTGCAGGTTCTGCTGCCGAAAGATTACGTCCGTTTCTGTCTGACGGGCGAGTTCGCCACCGAAGTGAGCGATGCGTCCGGCACGCTGCTGCTCGATGTCGCCAAACGCAAGTGGAGCGATGCCCTGATCTCCAAGCTCGATCTCGATTCGAGCATTCTTCCCAAGGTTTACGAATCTGAAGACATCACCGGGAAACTGACTGCCGCCGCAGCTGAGGCGCTGGGGCTTCCGGAAGGCATCGCGGTTGTCGGAGGCGGCGGCGACCAGGCGGCCGGGGCAATCGGAAACGGGATCGTCAAATCGGGCGTGGTCTCGGCCACAATGGGAACGTCGGGCGTTGTCTTCGCTCACAGCGATGCGATGCAGGTCGATCCGCAAGGCCGCGTGCACACCTTCTGCCATGCGGTGCGGAACCAGTGGCATGTGATGGGCTGTGTTCTTTCCGCCGCCGGTTCCCTGCAGTGGTATCGCAACCAACTCGGCCAGGCCGAAGTTCAGGCCGCCAAGAAGCAGAAGATTGATCCCTATGAACTCCTCACCGAACAGGCAAAGGAAGTCGGCGCGGGTTGCGAAGGACTCTTCTTCCTGCCGTATTTAACCGGCGAACGGACGCCACACGCCGATCCGCACGCTCGCGGCTGCTGGATTGGTCTGAGCCTTCGCCACGGTCGCGGACATCTTGTGCGTTCGATCATGGAAGGCGCGACGTACGCGATGCGGGACACGCTGGAGATCATTCAGGAAATGGAAATTCCGGTCCGACAGGTTCGACTCTCCGGCGGCGGCGCCCGCAGTGAATTCTGGCGACAGATGCAGGCCGACATCTACGGCAAGACGGTCGTGACCATCAACGCCGAGGAAGGCCCGGCCTACGGAGTCGCTCTGCTGGCCGCAGCCGGAACCGGCGCGTACAAGAACGTGGTCGAAGCCTGCCAGAATACGATCTCGGTCGTCTCCGAACTCAAGCCGGACGGCAAGACCCGCAAGGTCTACAACAGCTACTACCCGCACTACAGAAATCTGTACCAGTCACTGAAAACCGACTTCGCAGAGATCGCCGCCACCGTGGATAAGGTCGGGTAGGACGCGGTGTCCAAGGGGTAGCCTCTCTTCTCAAGGGTGGCCCGTCCGGCACGGGCGGGTGGCGAAGTCACAAGAGGCCGCGCCATCCGCGAGATGTCTGCGAGGGCCGCACGATTTCAGTAGAGAACGTGGATGGTTGCAGCCTCTCGTCGCTGTCGCGACCCGCTCCGACGGACGGGCCACTCTTGCCAGGATTGCACTCCGCCCGTTGCTTCCCAAAAACTTTTTCAGAATTCAGAGGAAGATCTGTCCCCTCGTCGCGTTCCTTTTCGCTGGAAGGGTAGAACGATGCTCACAACGAGTGTCACCCCTCAAAAAAACACGAAAGCGAGACGAACGATGACAACTTTCACAGCGAACACGAATACCAGCCTGGTCAAAGAAGTCAGCAAGCTCCGTTCTGCCAAGCAGACCCCGCAGGGACGCTGCTGCAGCTCATGTCGCTCCTGCCGTAGTTGTCGGTCTTGCCGCAGTTGCCGCTCGTGCAACAGCTGTCGCAGCTGCCGCGGCGGCGGTTGCCACTGATCAGGAATGAAACATGTTGTCTCATTCGCCTCGACAGCCGGCGAGACTTCGGTCTCCGCCGGCTGTTTGTTTTTGGCGGCCTGAAGAAGCGACTCAGGCGAGGCTGACTGGCTGGCGGTTGCGATATGCCTGATTGCCGAGATGGCACAGTTCCGAGCTGATGCGGCCGGTTTCAAAGTCGGCTGCGACCGGCTGGCCGTGCAGAATGGCATCGATGAAGTTACGGGCGTGAGGCTCCGGCGTCTTACTGGCCGGCTGCCCGGCAGAAATTCGGCTGTCGTAAACTTTCCAGCCGCTGCGATCGAGAATCAAAGTGCCCCGCTCGCCGTAGAAGGCCACGCCATGCGGGCGGCCTTCAATGCCCCGCTGCGTCCACTGCCGATGTTCCCACGTAATGGCCGAATCAGCGTAGTCGTACTGCACGTGCAGCGTGTCGGGAGCTTCGCGACCATCGTTCAGGGAATAACACCCGCCGGCTGCGGTGACACGTTCGGGAAGTGCGACCTGCAATCCCCAGCGAGCCAGATCGAGCAGCGTCACCCCCCAGTTGCCGAGTTCGCCCGAGCCAAACTGCCACAGACAACGCCACTGGAAGTGCCAGTCGGCAAACGCGAGCGGACACTCTTTCTCCGGCCCCAGCCACAACCGCTGTTGTTCGGTCGACCAGCTGGCATCGTCGTTCGCTTCAGTCGACCGCAATCGCTGCCGCGGCACGCACGCCCAGGCCTTAGCGTACGCGACCTTGCCGAGTTCCCCGGCATGGAGGAATCGCATGGCCGACTGATAATGCGAACCGCTGCGATGCTGCAGACCGACCTGCACGGTCACATCCGACTTAGCGAGCATTTTCTGGAGATGAACGCCCTGTTCGCTGGTGTGTGTCGTCGGGATTTCGAGATAGATGTGCTTCCCGGCGTCGGCAGCCAGAGCGGACATCCAGGCGTGATGATGATCGGGCGTGGCGATCACCACGGCATCGACTTCCGGATTGTCGAGCAGGCGGCGGAATTCATCGGTGACCGTCAGTGAGTTCGCATCGAGTTCGAGTTCCCGCATCGCTCGCGTGCGGACCGCCGCGTCGACATCGCAGATCCCGGCAATCTCGCAACCCGGAGTTTCCTGAAAAGCCCGCGCGAGGGCCAGCCCCTGATTTCGTACGCCGATCATGCCGAGCCGCACGGTTTCATTGGCGGAACGGGACGTCGGACGCCCAGCGGCGACGGTACTCAGTCCGACAACGCCGGCTGCGGCTGTGGCTGCATTCCGGGCGCCTTCGCCGAGAAACTGGCGACGATTCAGCGAAATCGGAGATCGGGGGTTCTCGTGACTCATACAACTCAATCAGCGTCGTGACGCCGTAAGACCAGCACAGGACAGTGAGCATGGCGGATGACCCGCTCTGCAACCGAGCCCAACAGGGCCCGCTTGATGCCGTGATATCCGTGCGAAGGAATGATAATCAGATCCGCGTTAATGTCGGCTGCGTAATCGGCAATCTCGGTGCCGGGATCTCCGACCCGATTCAACACCGTCACCCCGGTGAAGTTGTGCTCTTCGATGTACTTCGCGGTATGCTCTTTGGTGACCGTTTCCCGCTCCGCTTCATCGACCACGCCCCAGGCAACGCCGGGACTGATGATATCGAGCGGAAACATCACATGAATCGCATGCACGTGCTCCGGTCGGGCCACCAGTTCCAGAGCCGTTTCAATCGCGGGCCGCGACTCTTCGGAGAAGTCGATCGGCACGACCACAGATTTCTTGGGAAGCCACGTCATCGGTGTTATCTTTCCTCAAGTGAGCGGCAAGGGGACTCGGCGGATCCACTATCATTCTGCTGATGTATAATGACTTTTCAATGAGAACACCTCCGCGAGCCCCGCTTTTTGCTGAAATCCAGGAAGGCAGCCCGTAATGTCGACGTCGGCCGAACGACTGAAATTGCTGATTTTCCCGGCGATTGACGCCGACCGTCTGCAGAGAATCACGGCAATCTCGCCCCGCCTGACCGTCGTGAACGCCGAAACTGCGGATTTGGCACGAACGGAGATCGCCGATGCGGACGCCTTTTACGGAAAGATCACTCCCGAACTGCTGTCCGCTGCCGGGCAACTTCGCTGGATCCAGTCGCCGACCGCCAGTCTGGAACACTATCTGTTTCCGGAACTGATCGCCCACCCGGCTACACTGACCAACATGCGGGGGCTCTTTTCGGATGTCATTGCCGACCACGTGCTCGGCTACATCCTGATGTTTGCCCGGAATCTGCATCTCTATCGGGATGCCCAATGGCAACGCCGCTGGGCTCCGGTGGGGGATGCAAACGCGAAGACCGATTTCGTTTCCTCCCCCGGCATCGAAACTCCGATCGATCGAGCGCATCGGCATCTGAGTGACTGCACGATGGGCGTCGTCGGTGTCGGAGCGATCGGAGCCGAGATTGCCCATCGGGGAGCTGCGTTCGGTATGTCAGTCCTCGGCGTCGATCCGCATCCGGTCACGGTGCCGGGGATCATTGAAGAAGCCTGGCCACTGGATCGTCTCCCCGAGTTGCTACGTGCGTCTGACTTCGTCGTCATTGCCGCCCCGCATACGCCGAGTTCGGAAGGGCTGTTCGAAGCCGAGATGATCGCCCACATGCGCCCCGACAGTTTCCTGATCAACATCGGCCGCGGCGCCATCGTTGACCTGGCTGCACTCACAGAGGCCCTGCAACAAAACCGCATCGCCGGGGCCGCTCTCGACGTCGTCGAGACCGAACCTCTGCCAGAATCGCATCCGCTATGGACCATGCCGAACGTGCTGATCACCCCGCATGTCGCGGCTGCATCCCCCCGAGTGCCACAACGCCATCTGACCACATTGCTGGAGAATGTGCGCCGGTTCGTAGCCGGGGAGGAATTGAGGAATGCGGTGACGAAGGAAGAGTGGTGCTAGCTCCCCGTACCGGCGGCAGTTCGCTCACGTCTCTCCAGCCCCAAAGGGGTGGCCCGTCCGACACGGGCGGGTGACGAAGTCACAAGAGGCCGCGCCATGTGCGAGCTTTCTTCGGGGGCCGACGATTTCAGTTCAAAACGCGGATGGTGCGGCCTCTTGTCGCTGTCGCGACCCGCCCGCAGCGGCGGACGGGCCACCCTTGACGATTGCGTTTGTTTCTGCAGCGCCGTATCCGTATTGGACGTTCGACGTGCTGTTCCTCGTCGAAGAACGGGCGTAGACAGATCGCTCACGTCGAGCCCTATGCACGGTTCTCCCACGAACACGAGTCAGAGATGTCTCCACAACCAACGCCGGGTGGCCCGTCCGTTACGGGCGGGTGACGAAGTCACAAGAGGCCGCGTTATGTGCGAGGTTTCTTCAGGGGCCGGATGATTTCACCGGACAACACGCGGATGGCGCTGCCTCTTGTCGCTGGCGCGACCCGCCCGCTGAGGCGGACGGGCCACCCGTCCCGGCCACGCCGATACGCCCGCTTCACGCTTCGGGTTGGGATTCCCTGGCAGTCTACGACTGTGACCTACGTAGCAGTTCACACCGTGTAGCGGCCGGCTTTCTTTTTCGGTTTCGTTTTCACGCGACCGACGTGCGGCGGATTGGGTTTCCTGTGGGCGGCGTGGTGCAGGTATCGGCGGCGAAAAGTGCTCCAGAGGCGGCCGGTGACTTCGATCTTCGTTGTTTGCGCGAGGCCGCGGAGGGAAACGGTGCCGGAGATCAGGATGAGCAGCGAAGCGATGAGCAGGCCGCGACGAACATCCTGCGAATCGGCAATGCGGCTGGCGGTCTGCAGCAACAGCGTGGGTTCGGCCTGCTCGGGGGGAGCGGCATCCGGGAACGCAAGTGGCTCGGCAGTGGCGTCGGCCTGGAGCATGACGTCTGGATGGATCGCCAGTTCGTAGGGGATCTGAATCTGTTGCAGTCCGACTTCTTCGGTTGGCTGCTGTCCGCGATTGAGCCAGGCGATCAACTGCGGTTCGTTGGCGACCGCTTCGATGAACCGGCCCCGTTGCAGGTTCTGCGATTCCAGATCGAGCAGTTCCCACTGCTGCTCGTGACAGAGCAGCCGCATGCGTTCATTGCGAACGTAAAGCGGAGCCAGCGTCGCCGCCGCGAAGAGCAGCCCCGCCAGAGAAGCGGCCAGCGGGAACTGCAGGCCGTGCCACCAGTTCTCGTTGTGCATGATTGGCTCCTCGTCGAGGCACTTGTGCAAGTCGTTGTTCAGAACCAGGGTGGCTCCCGAAAGATGTTTTCGGGGCGGCGCAGTCGTGGGAGTAGTGGGATTCAGCGAGTCATCCGCAGGACGTCGGCTCGGGAGTTGGCGGCATGGATCTATGTCTACCTGCGGCCTCCTGCGGCTTCGCCGCCCTGATAGCGGAGCTATCCGGGCCACCCTGGGGGACGCATTTCTGTGAAACACTCGACTGCTCGACGACAAGCCTCCTGTTGCTTTGCGACACAGAGATCAATCTCGGTGTCCTCCGGTTCTCTTGAGAGAAAATCGTCATCTGCGGAGAGGAAGCTGAGAATTCGTTGTCGTTCGGGGCCTCGGGGCGGGAATTCAGCGAGCAAAACCGGGGGCAGGGGGCTGAGGCAAGGTGGGGTGTTTGCATGAGTCTTTCCGATTTTAACGGTTTTACTCAAGAGGCAGGCTGTAACGGTCGATCTCGAAGAGGGACCTTTCATTTTCGGGAATTGATTCATGTTGTACGGACTTTACCAATCTGCCGTCGGAGCCGACCTTCAGGCTCTGAAGATGGAGACGGTGTCGAACAACATCGCCAATGCCGGAACCTCGACCTTCAAGCGGGATCTGGCGATTTTCGCCGTCCGGCAGCAGCAGGCCGAGATCGATGGTCACCCCGAACACATTCCTCCCGGCATGGAGGGCCATCCCGGCTCGGCCATCGCCGTCGATACCTTCACCGATTTCTCGCAGGGCCCCCTGGCAGAAACCGGAGCCGCCCTCGATGTGGCTCTGCTCGGTCCCGGATTCTTCAAAGTGACCGACGGAGAGAACGACTTTCTCACACGTCGGGGCACCTTCACCGTCAACGCCGATTCGCGGCTCGTGGAATCGGACACCGGTTACGAAGTCGTCGATGATCGCGGTGAGCCGGTGATTGTTCCGCCCGGCTCGACATTGCAGATTCTGGAAGACGGTTCGATCTCGGCTGTCGATCCGGTGACCGGACTGCCGTTGCCGCTGGCGAAGTTCGAGTTGCTGCAGGTCGACGATTTGAACCAGTTGGAGAAACAGGGCGACAGCCTGTATGTCGCTCCCGAATCGGCCCAGCGACTGGCTGGTCCCGACCTTCGCGTGCGTCAGGGATATCTGGAGCAGTCGACCGTGAAACCGGTTCACGAAATGCTCTCGATGATTCAGACCTCCCGGGCCTTCGAAGCGAATATGAATTTGATTCAGCATCAGGAACACACATTGGGACAGCTGCTGCAGGCCGTCGGTGGCCGGTAGTTTTCCGGCTGACGGTGTAACTCCCTGAAGACGCTGAAACGAAGAGGTAACAATGAGTTTGCGAACACTCAACACAGCCGCATCGGGCATGGAGGCCAACCTCTATCAGCTCGACGTGATTGCGAACAACCTGGCCAACTCCAGCACGACCGGCTTCAAACGCAGCCGAGCCGACTTCGAAGATCTGTTCTACGAACACTTCAAACTCCCCGGCGTGATCAACCCGGCTACCGGCACCGAAACGCCGACCGGCATTGCCGTTGGTCTCGGAACGAGTCTCCGGGCCACCCAGGTCGACTTCCGGACCGGATCGCCTCAGGAAACCGGCAATGCGCTCGACTTCGCGATTCTGGGAGACGGCTTCTTTCAGGTAGTCGATCCGACCGGCGTGACCGCGTACACGCGAGCAGGCACATTCAGTAAGAACGCGAACGGCGATCTGGTGATGTCGTCCGCGAATCTGGGACGACTGCTCGAACCGGCGATCAACATTCCGCAGAACGCGACGGACATTACCGTCACTGCCGATGGACAGTTGGCCTACCGGGAAGCGGGGAGCGCCTCGCTGACCACAGCCGGGCAGATTCAACTGGCGAGATTCATCAACCCGGAAGGACTGATTCAGGGCGGCGAGAACCTGTACTACGCGTCGGATGCTTCAGGAGCCGCGATTCAGGGATTCCCCGGAACCGAAGGCTTCGGCGAGCTTCAACAGGGCTTTCTGGAAGCCTCGAACGTTGAACCGGTCCAGGAACTCGTGCAGCTCATCAAGACACAGCGAGCCGTCGAACTGAACAGCGAAGCTCTGAAAGCGGGCGATCAGATGCTGCAGCTGGTGAATAACCTGCGACGGTTCTAATGAGCAGGTCTGGTAACTAACCGGTCCTACAGCCCCCACCTCCTTCCTCTCTCCGAGTTTATTCATGCGGACCATACTTTCCATCCTCTGTCTGTGGTGTCTCGCTGTTCCGGCGTGGGCGACCACGGTCCGCCTGAAGCCGACCATCACGATTGAGGGCTCACTGGTCACGCTGGGTGATATCGCCGAGCTCAGTGAAGCCGATGAAGCAACGTTGGAGCGATACCGAAACGTGACGGTCAGTCCCGCTCCGGCCGCGGGCCGCGAGACGCGGATCACGATTGACACCCTGCGTCGCGAGCTGGCTCTCCGCGGGATCGATCAAACGCGTCTGCAGTTCACCGGATCGACAGAAACCGTTGTGAGTCGAGCAGCCGAGCCTCAGCCGGTTGCGGCACCGGTTTCGACCCGCGCCAATCCGCGCGTCCTGAGCAACATCTCCGACGCGATTTCCAGTTACATCACACGGACCGGCCAGATCGCCGGTCCGCTTCAGGTTGCCATCCATGAATCGAGTCAGTCGACTTGTCCACCGGAGTTGACAGTGCATTCCACGTTGTCGGTTGCCGGCGGGCAGAGTCCGTTCACTGGCATGCAGCAATTTACGATCGGCTTCACGCAGGCGGATGGAACGCTTTCGCAGTTCGCAGTTTCCTGCACGGTCAGCCAGAAGCCGCAGGTGCTGGCATTGAAACACGGTCTCCCCCGCGGCCAGGTGATTCGCGATGTCGACCTGATGTGGATCGAAGCCGAATCCGCGACGGCGGGGTTCGCCGATCCGGCGGAAGTGGTCGGAACGGAAACGACCCGAACGGTGCGGGCGATGCTTCCGATCAAACCTGAAGACGTCCGTCTGCTGCCGCTGGTTCGCCGGAACGATATCGTCGCGGTGACTGCCAATGTCGGATCGATCTCTGTGAAGCGGTACTGCAAAGCCCTCGAAGAAGGCACGATGGGGCAGTTTATTTCGCTGTCGCCTGTTGACAGCACGGAACGGATCACGGCTCGCGTGTCAGGCTATCGCGAAGCGATGATTTCGATGGACAGCCGCCCAAACCCTGCCTCTCACAACGTGCCGCAGCCCGCAATGACGCCGGCTCCGGTCGCGCCCTCATCGGGTCTGCAACTCATTCTCCACGAAGAGCGGAACGCTGCTCCGAAGCGAGTGGCTCCTTCCCACCGAATTGAAGTCCGGTCGAATCCACAACGTCCGGCCTCGTCCCCCTCATCATCTCCGCGTGTTCTCGCCAATCAACCTGCAGTCCTTCCCTAACCGGAAGTGCTCCGGCAACACAAACTGGATCCTGCAATGATTCTTTCCAACCGCCTGTTGATTCTCGCGCTATTCGGTGCCCTGTTGGGGACCGGATCGTTCGCGATTGCGCAGGGGCCTTCTCCGTTCGATCAATATCAGGAAAACAACGGCTACCAGAGGAACCCGAACGCGTCTCCGCCGGGTTATCCGCCGCAGCGGCCGCCTCAACAGCAGATCCCGCAGCAGCCGGCCCCTCCCGCACCGGGGCCGCCACTAGCTCCGATGTACGGGTATGCCGCTCCCCCGTTGCCGCCCCCGTCGATTCGCGATTTCTCGCTTATCTACATCCCGGAAGAAGATCCACGGCAGTTTCACGTTAACGATATCGTCACAGTGCTGGTGAGTGAAAAGTCGGAAGTGACGCTCAATTCGCGATTCAATCGTCAACGGACCTCGACCTTGAAAGCTGAGCTCAAGGAATTCGTACGGCTCAACGACGGATTGCGCCTGGAGAACTCCGCTGGGACGAGTCCGACGATCGACGCCAATCAACAGGAGCGGATCCAGAACACCGGGCAGGTCACCGACGCCGAGGGCATCACGTATCGCATCGCGGCGACCATCGTCGATATCCGCCCCAATGGAAACCTGGTGCTTGAAGCCCGAAAGGAGATCAACGCCAGCGATGATCTCTGGGAATACACTCTGCACGGAGAAGTTCGCTACGAAGACGTCCAGCGGGACAACACCGTTCTGAGTGAGAACATTGCCAACCTGAATATCGTGAAGCGCCAGGACGGACGGGTTTACTCCAGTGTGGCCCGCCGCTGGGGAACCAAGATCTTCGATACGATCTGGCCGTTCTAACCGATCCCGAAAGCGAACGCTGAAGACAGGCCTCCTGTTACTTCGCACACAAAAATCAATCTCTGTGCCATCCTTTGATCTCCCCATCCTCACGTTCTCCTCACCCGAGGAATCCCCGCCATGTTTGCTCTCCTTCGTTACTTCCGCCTGCTGACTCTTGTCCTTGTCGTTATCTGTATGTCCCGCGAAGCCGGGGCTCAGATTCGGCTGGAGAGCATCTGCACCGTGCACGGACACAAGGAAGTCCGGTTGACAGGCATGGGGCTGGTGGTCGGTCTGAATGGAACCGGAGATGGCGGCAATGCCGGACCGACGATTCGGGCTCTGGCCGCGGCCATGAAGAACATGAATGTGCCGATCACCGATGCCCGCGAACTGCGGGACGCCAAGAACGTGGCCATCGTGATGATCGAAGCGACGATTCCGAAAACGGGTCTGCATCAGGGGCAGCGGCTCGACTGCTACGTCAGTTCTTATCTTGGATCGGAAAGCCTTCGTGGCGGACGACTGCTGATCGCTCCGATCCAACTGGCCGACATGCGAAGCGAACTTCTCGTCGGAACCGCGTCTGGAGCCACCGTCATCGAGGATCCGGTTACTCCGACACGCGCTCGCATTCCGGGTGGCGTCGTGCTGGAAACCGATCTGTTCCGCAGTGCCGAGTACCTGCATCGCATCGTTGACACTTCCACGGGCGAGCCGAAGATTCGCCTGCTGCTGAATGAGTCCCACTCAAGTTTCATCTCGGCTCGCATGATCACGGAAGTCATCAACGAGGCGTTCGAGTTCGAATCATTCGATCAGCAGCATGCCAAAGCCGTCAGCCCCAGTGTGATCGACATCTCCATTCCCAAGACCTGGCAGGAAACGCCGGTCGACTTCATTGCCGAAGTGCTCGACCTCAAAATTACTTCGCCGCACAGCATGTCGCGGGTGCAGGTGAACGCCCAGACCGGCGTGGTTATTCTCTCGGGCGATGTCGAACTCAGCCCTGTGCTCATTAACCATCCGAACTTGCAGATCAGCATCGGCAACGTGCCGAACCTGGTCGACGGGGCACAGTTCCGTGTGCTGTCGGATGAACAGTCGGTCCGAACCAATTCCCGTCTCGACGAACTCGTGCAGGCTCTCAACCAACTGGGAGTCCCCCGGGAAGCGATGATCGAAGTGCTTCGCGAACTGGCTCGTTCCGGCAAGCTGCACGCGATCTACGAAGAAATCTAACCGCTGAAGCGAAGACCCTGCTGCTCCCTCCACTCTGATCTCTCCCCTCCCTCCTGGAGATCGCCATGAATATCTCAGCTGCTTCCAGCACCAGTAACGATATGCTCCGCATGAGCCAGCTGGCTGGTTCGCCCAATGTGTCCGCGAAGGATGTGACGGCGAAACAGGCCTTCCAGCAGTTCGTGGGGAGTACGTTCTATCAACAGATGCTCAAGGCGCTGCGGAGTACCGAACAGAAGGTGCAGTATCTGGACTCGGGCCAGGCCGAGGAGGCGTTCCGCAATCAGCTGGATCAACAGCTGGCTCAGGATCTGGCCGCTTCCCACGGAGCCGACTTTAGCGATTCCCTGTATGAGGCGTTTGAAGTCGGATTGAAAACACGAATGGCGGAAAAAGGCGCGCAGATTGACCAGCTTGCCTGATCGTTACGACCGGACCGGTTCAGCGGTTCCGGTCCCCGGTGGAGCATCCGCTCCGATGCCGAGTGGTAGAATATTCCGATTTTGAGGATAGAGCCAATCCTGACGATTCTGCGCAGACGCGGTGTCCGATCAGAACCGTTTGTCCGGGAGCTGGCTTTCTTCTCAAAAGAGGACCGGCATGGAACGCCCCGCTTCGCCCCCGCTGACAGGATTCCAGCGAGAGATTGAAACGCTGCTGATCGATCTGGTCACCGTACAACGTCAGTTGTCCGACGTGCAAACGGCCAAGAAGCAGGTGCTGATTTCGCGGGAACTGGAACAACTTGATCAACTTCAGCAGACAGAACGTCAGCATCAGCAGCGACTGAACCAGCTGCTGGGGCTGCGGCAGCATTTGATGGAGAACATGCGGAGAGGGGGCATCATCGGCAACTCGCTGTATCAGCAGTGCCATCATCAGGGCTGGCTGCAGGAAGGGCGACTTGCTTCGCTGTTTCGTGAAGCCAGGCAGTTGGGTATGGAATTGCGTCAGCAGTCCTGGTCGTTGTGGACACTGGCCCAGAAAGCATCGCGTTATTACACAGCTGCACTTGAACTGATTGCCCAGGGGGGGAATCAGCAGCCGACTTACGAGCAACATCCCCAGAACAGCGGAGGCTCCACCGGCGGCGCCCTGCTGGATGCGTCTATCTAAAGCAGACCAACCATGGGACTTAATGCCTCACTTTATACGGCTGGCCGTTCGCTCGAAATGTATTCCGCCGGAATTCAGGTCGCGGGCCAGAACGTCGCCAACGCAAACACTCCGGGATATGTCCGGGAAGATTTGCAGGTTGGGACCGCTGCACCATACAAGCAGAACGGACTGCTGTTCGGCACCGGAGCCACGATCCATGGTATTCGACAGCAGCTCGACTATCACCTCGAACAGCAGATTCACGCGGCCAATGCCGATTCCTCCGGAGCCGCCGCCCGTGTCGATGGCTACGCTCACCTGCAGTTGATTCTCGGCGAACTCAGTTCGGGCGATCTTTCGAGCCAGCTCAATGCATTCACCGCCGCGATGCAGGAAGTCATCAATCAACCGGAGTTGCTGGCCAACCGTCAGTTCGTGCTGCAGCAGGGCGAACAGATGGCCAAGTCGCTGAACTCGATGCGAACCCAGCTCGATCGGGCCCGGGATTCGGTCACGGTCAGTATCAACGGCCTGGTTGAAGAAGCCAATTCGCTGATCGATGAGATCGCCACGCTCAACACGCGAATCGTGCGGGCTGAATCGGGCGGACTACTGGGCAGCGATGCCGGCGGGCTCCGCTCGCAGCGCCTCAGTGCTCTCAACCGTCTCTCGGAGATCGTTCCGATTCGTACGAACGAGCAGCCGAATGGAATGATCGACATCTTCTCCGGCACCGAGTTCCTCATCATCAACGGCAACACGCAGCATCTGGAGTCCCGAGTGATTCCCGATCGCGGCGTGCCGGTCAATCATCTGGTCTTTTCCAAGACTCAGGCGGTCTTCGAGACCTCTGTTGGAGAACTGGGCGCCTCCATGGAGGTTCGGGACAACGTTCTGGGCGGATTCGCCGACGACCTCGACCTGTATACGCAGGCCATCATCCAGGAAGTCAACCGCATTCATGCCTCGGGAGAAGGGCTGGAAGGGTATCAGTCTGTTACCGGAACGTACCGCATGGAAGATACCTCCGTCGCGCTGAATCAGGCGGGACTGGCCGCGACGCCCCAACACGGCAGCTTCGAAGTCAAAATCTACGACAAGAATACTGGGACGACTCAGACCACGCTGGTCGAAATCGATCTGGACGGACTCAACGGCGACGACATGAGCCTGGATGACCTGCGGGCTTCGCTGAATGGAATCGCCAATTTGTCGGCGAGCGTAGATGTTCGGGGGCGACTGTCGCTGACGGCGGACTCCGGCTACGAGATCCGGTTCTCCAACGACACCAGTGGAACTCTCGCCGCTCTGGGGATCAACACGTTCTTCCAGGGAGATGACTCCAACAACATCGCAGTCAATCAAACGCTGAAAGCCAACCCCAATCTGTTTGCCGCCGGACAGGGCGACGGACCGGGAGACAACTCGAACGCGAAGCTGATGGCGAAGTTCATCGACAGCCCGCTGGAGCTGCTGGGTGGAGCCAGTCTCGATCAGTTCTACGAAGGGGTGACGACCAGAATCGCCTCCGGAGCCGCGGCGGAAACTGCTCTCCATGAGGGGTACACCTCCTTTCAGGACACACTGGCCGGACTGCGACTGCAGCGTTCCGGCGTCAGTCTGGATGAAGAAGCGATCAAGATCATGGAATACCAGCAAGGCTACGCAGCGGCGGCTCGAATCATCAGCACGATCGACGAACTCTACAGCGTGCTACTCAACATCTGATTGCGGTTGAACGCAACTCACTAAAACTCATTAAACAGGATTACGACAACCCGTGTCACTGGGACCGATTCTTCCGGGTAGAATCCCGAACTCGCTGATCTACAACCGCGCGCTCCAGAACCTGGATTCGCGAACGCGGCTCTTCAGCCAGTTGCAGGATCAGATTGCCACAGGGCAGAAGTTCCAGACAATCGGCGAAGATCCGACCTCGGCCGTGAAAACGATTCTGCTGCAGCAGACCGTGGAACGACAGACGCAGACCGCCATCAATGTCGAAGTGAGCCGCTCGCTGCTCTCGGCAACCGAAGGGAGCCTGTCCCGGATCAGTGACGTCTTCAACTCGCTGCAGTCGCACATTCTCTCGGGCCTTGGCGATGCCACGTCGGAATCCGAGAAAAAGCAGCTGGCGACTGAGATTGGCACGATGATTCAGGAACTGGTCAACGTCGGGAACACCAAGTTCCGAGGCCGCTATCTGTTCGGCGGCACCGAGAACACGGGAGCGCCGTTTGCTCCCGCTGGCAACAACGACGCCGTCCGCTTCTCCGGCTCGCTGACGACCATCGAATCGTTTGTCGCGCTGGAGGGTCTGATGGCCAACAACGTGAGTGCCGACTCGATCTTCAGTCCAACGACCGACGTCAACGGCAGTAACCTCAATCCTTCGGTGACGGCTCAGACGCGCATTAAGGATCTGTTCAGCGGGTCCGGGGTCGAACTTGGCACGATTGAAGTGACGGTCGATACCGGTGGCGGCCCGCAGACCGAACAAATCGATCTAAAGTCGGCCAGTTCCATTCAGGATCTGATTACGCGCATGGAAGCTCCGTTCGGCGGCGATCTGTCGGTCTCGATCACCTCCACCGGAATCACGCTCACGCCAGCTGCCGGTACGGTCGCGGTCACGGATCTGGCCAAGAGTAATGTCGCCGGAAGACTCGGCATCGCGTCCACCGCGGCGGCTTCCATCAACTCTACTGATCTCGATCCGCGTCTAACGCGGCTCACTCCGCTGGCGGCCCTCAACGGAGGCACAGGCATCGGCCCGACGGCTGGCAACGGGATTCTGGTCACCAACGGGATCAACTCAGCCACGGTTGACCTGGACGGACTGACGACAGTCGAAGACTTCTTCAACGCCCTGAAGACCGCCAACATCGACGTCGAAGGAGGTTTCACCGCTGATGGACGCGGGCTGAAGATCACAAGTCGCCTCAGCGGCGTCGGCGTTTCCATCGGCGAGAACGGCGGCAACAATGCTCAGCTGCTGGGAATCAAGACCTTCTCGGCGAATACCTCACTGGCGGAACTGAACGACGGTCGCGGCGTCCCCGTCGACAGCCCGTCTGAGTTGCAGATCGTTCGACGCGACGGCTCGGAACTGAACATCGAACTCGACGGCGCCAAAACCGTTCAGGATGTGCTCGATCTGGTCAACGCGGCCGATCCCGGCGTACTCACTGCTTCCCTGAATACGACGGGCAATGGCATCGTCCTCAGCGATACCTCGGGCACCGGTGCGTTAACGGTGATCGACAACGCGATTTCGGAAGCTCTGAAAGTCGCCGGCGTCGACGACGGCAACGCCAATCTCACCGGAACCTCTGTCGGGGCGACATCGACCACGACCACGCTGGCCAGTCTCAATGCAGGAGCCGGGGTGCCAGTCGGAGCAGGGACACTCGACATTACCCGTCGCGATGGGTCCGTCGTCAATGTCGATCTGTCTACAGCCGTAACCGTGCAGGACGTGCTCGACCTCGTGAATGCGGTCGATCCCGGCAACCTCGTGATGACCCACAACGCCACCACGAAAGGCTTCGAACTGAACGACAACTCTGGCACCGGCAGTCTGACGGTCGCCGAGAGTACGCTCTCGACGGGCCTGGGAATCGCAGGCACGGAAGATGGTGTCAACGATCTGGTCGGGTCGGATCCGAACACGAAGCGTTCAAATGGACTGTTTGACCTGATGTTCCGACTGCGGGATGCGCTCGACACCGGGAACAATCAGGAGATCGAACTGGTATCCGGACTGCTGGAAACCGAGATGGCTCAGTTCAACATCGTTCGCGGCGATGTCGGCGGCCGCCTGCAGATGCTCGATCGACAGGCGACGATCCTGGCCGATGAAGACATCCTGCTGCAGGAGTCGATCTCGAACGTCTTCGATGTCGACATGGCTCTGGCGATTACGCAGTTCGCCAATCTGCAGGTCACGATTCAGGCCTCGCAACAGATCGCCGCTCAGACGCTGCAGTTGAACCTGTTCAACTATCTGTAGGTCGAGAGACCGCTGGAAATCCGCCCGACTCCTCCCTAAGATCCCCCGCAGTTGGCCTGCCTCTCGAATTGGCAAGGCCTCTCATATTGCGGGATCGAAGGTGCAGAGCATGCAGACGGCCACCACTATTGCGGAAACCCGGCGGATCGTCCGCGATGCCCGAGTTGCGGGAAAGATCGTCGGCTGCGTCCCAACCATGGGCGCGCTGCACGCCGGGCATGTCAGCCTGATTGAAGCTGCCCGCCGGGAGTGCGATTTCGTCGTGGTAACGATCTTCGTCAATCCGACACAGTTCGCCCCTCACGAAGATCTCGAGAAATACCCGCGGCCTTTCAAGAATGATCTCGAAAAGTGTGAAGCGGCGGGAGCCGATCTCGTCTTTCACCCGAGTGTCGACGAGATGTACCCGGTCGAACGGCAGGTCAATCTGCACGTTGGCGATCTGGCGAGCCGCTGGGAAGGAACAAGCAGACCGGATCACTTCGATGGCGTTGCCACGGTCGTGCTGAAGCTGTTCAACATTACGCTGCCGGACAAGGCATTCTTCGGAGCCAAGGACTTTCAGCAGCAGGCGATCATCCGCTGCCTTTGCCGCGACCTCGATGTCCCGGTTGAAATCGTCACCTGCCCCACGGTCCGGGAAGAATCTGGCCTCGCCATGTCGAGCCGGAATGTCTACCTTTCTGACACCGAACGTGAGACCGCGCTGGCAATCTCACGGGCGTTAACGAATGCCCGGGATCGCTTTCAGAATCCGCAGTCGACTGTAGCCGAGGTGCGTCAGCAGTTGCGGCAGGACCTTGAAGCCGTCGACGGCCTCGAACTCGATTACGCCACGGTGGTTGAACCGGTCGAATTGACGGAGTCCGACGACGAACAGCCCGAGATGGTCGCTCTGGTAGCGGCTCGGGTCGGGAAGACGCGGCTCATTGATAACATGCTGCTCCACAGCAGTGAGCAGGGAAGCTGAGGAACGACGGATGCGACAGGTTCTGTTTTACATTTCACTGGACGCGCCCTTTTCGATCCTGCCGAACGGGCTTCCGGATCATCCTCTGCTTACGGTTGGAGCCGGGTATATTCTGCTCGCCCTGCTGATTCTCCTCGGCTTCTGGCAAACCTTCTATGGCCCGAAGACGCTGCAGGGCAAGGATGGCAAACCGGTTTCGCCGGGCATGATGTATCTCAACACGGTGTTGCCGTTCGTCATCGCCGCTGCAGCTGCCTGGTTTCTTTCTCCTGTCCGCATCTTCCCGGTTTTTGGCTACGGAATGATGCTCCTGATCGCGTTTCTCGCCGGGGCGACCTGGGCCGGGAAGCGAGCGGAAAAAGTCGGCCTGCCCAAAGAACTGATCTGGGACGTGGCGATGTGCATTCTGGTTTCCGGAATCGCCGGGGCCCGGATTTTCTATCTCGTTCAGAAACGGGAGTACGTCTTCCGGGACGTGAACGGAGCAGGGGACTTCTTCTATCGAGTGATCAATCTCACCGATGGCGGGCTCGTGTTCTACGGCGGCCTGATTCTGGCGACGATCACCTATTTCGTCTTCTGTGCG
This sequence comes from Rubinisphaera margarita, assembly GCF_022267515.1. NCBI lineage: Bacteria > Pseudomonadati > Planctomycetota > Planctomycetia > Planctomycetales > Planctomycetaceae > Rubinisphaera > Rubinisphaera margarita. The sequence goes on from NZ_JAKFGB010000014.1 coordinate 216,779, forward strand.
ATCCGGAAAATCCGTCCGCTCGAACTGGCTGACGTGGTGGTGCCGTCGCTGTTTCTCGGCCTCGGCTTCGGACGGATCGGCTGTCTGCTCAACGGCTGCTGCTACGGCGACCGCTGCGATCTGCCGTGGGCGATCACGTTTCCCGCCGAGTCGGTCCCCTGGTCGGCTCTGGTGAATCTCGGGTTTCTGAGTCCCGATGCAGCCATCAGTTTCCCGCTGCATCCCTCGCAGATATACAGCTCGATCGGTGGCTTTCTGCTCGCGTTCGTGACGGCGATGGTGTTCAAATATCGTCAGCGAACCGGCGAAGTGCTGGCCGTCGGAGCGATTCTCTACCCGATCAACCGGTTCCTGATCGAGTTCGTTCGCGGCGATGAATTCACCGTCCTGAACACGGGCCTGACGCCCTCGCAGAACACGAGCATCCTCGTGGTGGCAGCCGGCGTCGCGTTTCTGATCTGGCTCGAACTCAAGGGACAGCCGCGTCCGGAGGCATCTGACCTCGCAAAATCGTCTCCGTCGACGTAATCTGAAGTGCACCTGCGGACTCGGCGATTCTTCCCGCAGGAACTTTCTGCTGCTTCGTCATCAGTTCAGGGAATTTCCGGGAACTGTTGGCCCGGCCCCTGCGTCTTAACGTGCGAATGCCGTGAAAAAGACAGACCTTGAACTTATCGCAGAATCTGTCCGAGGACAGACACCCGCCTTCGATACGCTCGTGACGCGGTATCAGGATCGGCTCTTCAATGCGCTGGTCCAGATCGTGCGGGATCGGGAAGAGGCGCGCGATGTGGCTCAGGAGACGTTTGTCACCGCGTGGAGCAAACTAAGCTCCTTCCGTGGTGATGCTGAGTTTTACTCATGGTTATTCCGGGTCGCCTACAATACGGTCATCAGTCGCCGACGAAAAAAGCGAGTCGCCACGGTTACTCTCACTCCCCCCGACCAGACAGGTCTTTCCTTTCCCGAAGACGGCCGGGCTCCTTCTCCCGGCGATCGACTGGAACGTCAGGAACGTCAGCAGATGGTGCACTCGGCTCTCGACGAGCTGCCGGAGGAATTCCGGTCGGTGCTCGTTCTGAAGGAGATCGAGAATTTCAAATACGAGGAGATCGCTCAGATTCTGGATCTTCCCCTCGGCACGATTCGCAGCAGAATACATCGGGCGCGAATCCTGTTACGGGAAAAACTGACGCGACTTCTCGACGAACAGGAAAACCCCGGTCCGGTCAACTCCCGGGCGGCTAACAGTTGAATACGGAACACGAAGCAGATTCAGCAGAGGACTTTGAGACACCCACAGGGTGATCAGTTATGGGCAGCGAATTTCACGAAGAATTGATCTCGGCTTACCTCGATGACGAGGTGTCGCCCGAGGAACGCGCAAGCATTCGGCAGCAGATCGATTCCGATCCAGCCGCCGAAAGGATGCTGGCCGATTTTCAGGAGATGGGAAACCTGCTCCGCAGTCTGCCGTCGGAAAAAGCTCCGTCCGGCATGGTGGCCGCCGTCCATCAGCAGATCGAACGCCAGACACTCCTGCCCGCCTCCGATGCGAAAGCCGGGAAGAATCGCCGTCGTCCACTCTGGTTGACCGGATCAACCGCGGCTCTGCTGCTGATCGGCTGCTGTTCGCTCTTCTTCTATCGCTGGACAGCCTCGCTGGACCAGACGGCAAACACCGGAGCCCTGGACGATCAGGCAATAGCTCGAACCGAAGGGCTCGAAGCGTTGAAGACAGAGCTCCCCACGCTCGAAGACGACACTCTCAACGGCCACCTGGCCATGGGCCGGGCTGCGGGTGGAGATGGAGATTCGGCCGCTCCTGCAATGATGATGTCGTCGACAGAACTGAAGCTCGATGCTCCCATCGACTCGATTCCCGCGCCGCCGATTTCTCAAGCACTCGAACAACGGGTGCTGGCTCAACTCAACGATTCCCGAAAGCTGGCGGAGCACATCCAACCCGGCGACCTGGTTCGGTTTGTGAGCGAGAGTGGACAGGATGTCGCCGTCGTGGAGTTGAGTGTCGTCGATGTCGCCGATGCCTGCGGCCGCCTGCAACTCCTGCTGGTCAGCAACGACATTCAGGGGGTCGGCGTCGTTTCATTGCCCTCTGCGAAAGACAGAAATTCGGGACGATTCGAGCCAGAACCGGCCGCCCCCGGCGAACCGGTCCCGCTCCAGAAGGGCACCAGTGAGAAACTGGCCGGTGAACCGAGATCAGGCGGAGACGACGAACTGGTGGCCCTGTACGTCGATGCCTCCGTCGATCAGGTGCTGAATTCCCTGTCCGCGATGACCACCCTGGAAGGGGTTCAGAAAGTCCACTTTGGTGAAGCTCCGAATCTGATGCACGACGCCTATGCCGTCGTCCCTCTCGGAGCCGATTCACCGAGTGAGACGGAGTCGCTCGATCGCGCAGCTGCGGTCCCGAGCGATGAAGAGCGCAAGACGAACGAGGAGAAATTGGGCGAGGTGATTCACCAGAATGCGATGGTGGCCACCGAGCGGTTCTACATGGCGCCCAACGAGGTCTCCGTGAACTCCAAAGGCCGCGCGGTTCGATTCATCTATACTCCGCAGGACCATTTTGCGGCGAACATGGCGAGCAACGAACCGTTTGGCGACGGAATCGCTGGCGTCCCACTGAAGCCGGAATCAACTCCGTCCACGCTTTCCTTCTCTGACGCTCCCCTTCCCGATGCCGCCGCGGATCTTCCAGAAGCAGATTCCGCCAACGCGGCACTGCGGGCCAGCGAGCCGAAGGATGCGACGAGTTATCAGCTCGCCTGTACTCTGCGGCCTCTGAGCGTGGCCGGGGAGAAGCCTCAGGGGATCGCGAAGATGAATGTCCGCTCTGGCTCGGCTCCCGTGAGCACGAGCGAGCCCGATCTTCCCGAACCGTCCGCGCCAGCGGCGACGGTCGCCCAGAGTGAACTTCAGGCCCCCGTGGAGAGTTCGCCCCGGCGGCAGGGGAAAAAGGTTGCGTCGCCACAGCGCAGCCGCGTGATGATCGTTCTCTCTCCTGCCCGTTCAGATTGACTCTTAGCCTCGGCCGATCATTTTCACAGCCTGCCCGAAAGAGATTTCGGTCGGGCTGTTGTCATTTTCCGAACGCGGTCTTGTGTCGGTTCCGATTCCGATGACGATAGGGAAAGGCCCACGATGCCAATTCGCCCAGAACTCACACAGGACGCGGCTGCTGATGATCGTTACCAATATCGAATCGGGTTGGGAAATCGTTTTCCAGCCCTCCCATGGTGTGCTGGCCGGATCGCTGGCGCTGCAGTTCGCGGACGAATGGCGAGGGCGTTTCTGGGTCGAGACGGTCGCGGCGATCATCGGACATGATGACGACAAAGAGGAGTTCGGAGAGAACCACTACCTGACCGAACTCGGTGCCCCGCGCGATTTCACCCTCATGTCGATGGACGACAAAGCCAGGTATCTCGAAGCGAAGCGGCGAATCGGCAACGCGTACCGAAAGCACACCTGGATCGGGCTGCTGCAGGGGATGCACGTCGAGTTCCTCTACGACGACAAGGACGTTCTGCCGGAACTTCTTGAACTGATGGACGAAGAGAAGAAGCAGCGCACGCGCGAACTGCGGCTGCTCGGGTTAAGCAAGTCGGAACTGAATCGGGGCTACGACCTGCTCCGCTGGTGCGATCGCTGTTCCCTCATACTCTGCCAGGGGGCTCTCCCGGTCGGGGGGCGTCGACTGGAAATCATCTCCATTAGCGACAAAACCCGTTACGAGATCTGGCAGCGCGATGACGAGTCCATCGGCGTAGACCCATGGCCGTTTGCTACGACATCCTTCAATGTCGGCGTCGAAGTCCGCATCGTGGAACAGCTCGCCTTCGAGGACGATCTGGAACTCGCCGACGCCCTCGAAGCCGCCAAACGCAATCAACGCGAGTGGACAATCCGCAAGAACTAATCGGTCATGCCACCCTTACAACCTCCCGATTCTCAGAGGAAAGCGGATGACTCAGACGCGTGCGTCTGAGTGGCGCGGAATGTGGGATCTGTTGTGGCGAGGGTTTCGCAGATTTATGCGACCCAGGGAGATTGTCGAGCAATGATTAGAAGGCGCCCGGCGACGTAAGTTCCCTCGCCCCCTTGGGGGAGAGGGCTAGGGTGAGGGGGAAATGCGGGCGACATGCTCCACAGGCCATTGATTCTTACTTGTAGGGAGCATCGCTGGTGGATCGCCCCCTCATCCGCCCTTCGGGCCTTCTGCTTCTGGCAGACTTATCAAGCCGCTCCCCCTAAAGGGGGCGAAGGGACACGATCCGCCTCGCTACGAGAAATGACCTGTCTATTGCATCATCTGGTCGAAACCTTTGGAGTCATACATTCCACATCCCGCGCCACAAGAGGTCGGTTACCGACGGTCTGTGGTTCTGTCGACGCTTTCAGCAGAGAGCAGGGCCGCAGTTGCATCAGCGGTTCACAGCTTCTTCCTGTGACTGCGTCACCCAGACGTGCACGTCTGGGCCAGCCGGTCTTCATCCTTAACTTTTGCGGATGACGCTCACCGGATCGAAGTGTTCTCCGAGGACTTTGTCGCTGTCGCACTTCAGCCATTGCTGCAGCAGACCGGCGTAAACCTGGCGGAAGTCGGTGTGGTATTTGAGGTCGCCCTGTTCGAGGTCGTCCAGACTCGGATGCTTTCCGATCAGACCGGATTGCACCTGCCCACCGATCAGGAACATCGGAGCGGCTGTGCCGTGATCGGTCCCCTCGCTCGCATTCTCCGCAACGCGGCGTCCGAACTCACTGAAGCAGACCGTGGTCACGCGATCCAGATTCCCGGTCGCCTTGAGATCTTCCACAAACGCGGAAACCGCCTCGCCCAGTTCGCGGAGCAGCCCGGTATGAGCCCCCGCCTGCAGGGCATGCGTATCAAACCCATCGATCTCGGCGTAGAAGATCCGCGTTCCCAGATCGGCGGAGATGAGTTGCGAGATCGATCGCAGTTTGCGTCCGAGGCCGGTCTGCGGATAGTCCACCGCCGTGGAGCTATCCTTGAGTGACTCCTGAATCTGCCGGCTGACATCGAGAGCGGTGACTGTGCTCGTTGTCAGGAAGTCGAGCATCGATCCTTCTCCGGCGGTCGAATGACTGGCCATGCGACGAAACGCCTGCACAGACTCCTCTTCTTTGGCCTTCAGGTGGAACTGGTCCATCGACTGAATCGAAGGAATTCGTTGACTGCGGGAAACCAGGGCCAACGGCAGGCGGTCGTTGCCGACATGCACTCCAGGGATCTCCTGGCGTTCCGCGCCCTGCAGCTGATCGACGGCTCGTCCCAGCCAGCCTTCGTTGCGATCCTCGGCTCGACGGTGGCAGGTGTGCCAGATATCCATCGATTCGAAATGGGATCGGTTCGGATTGGGATATCCGACTCCTTGAACGATGCCTAGATGGCCCGCTTCGAGCAGATCTGCGAAGCCTCTCAAGACCGGATTCAGGCCGAGTTCTTTGTCAATTTTGAGAACGTCGCTGCTGCCAATCGCCAGTTTCGGCCGGGCTTTGTAGTACCGGTCTTCAGCGAACGGGACGACGGTGTTGAGACCGTCGTTGCCACCGCTCATCTGGATCACGACCAGAATATTGCTTTGTCCGCTGGCTTCACGGGCGGCGGCCCGCAGAAACGCGGGAGCCAGCCCCTGGGTTCCCAGCGTGACGGCACCGGCGGCGGCCAGTTGCAGAAACTCACGACGATTGGACAACATCTCTGCACCTCACTCAGGCGAGTTGGTAAACGGGAAGTGAAACGAATAGAGCGAGCGCCCGACGCAGCCGTTTTTCCGGATCGCCGGTCCCGCTCTCGAGCAACTGCGTCAGCTCGGCGGCGGCTTCGGAATTGAGCGGCAGCGCCAGAAGGAGTGTGCTGAGCCGCTCAATCATTTCCCCCGACTCGTGCCAGCCATTCGATTCACAGTACTCCAGAAGAGCGCCGCCGCCAAATCGAGTTTCCGAACGCGACAGCAGCTCGTGCATCATGTTGGCCCGGGCCAGCAGCGTTGACGAATTGATCCACTCGCGGCCGCCGTTCCAGCCTTTCACGTTGGGTGGGAAGAACAACAACTGTCCCAGATCCTTGAGCGAGTTACTGAAGGCAATCAGATTGGTCGAACCGTCGAGTGTTCGCAGGAACCCAACGGCGAATTCAATCGGCGAGCGAAACTTTCTGGCTCGGGCGTGCTCGGAATAGAACAAATTGCTGCTGAGGATCCGCTGCACGATGGGGGCGATGTGCAGACCGTTCTCGCGGAACTCAATCGTGAGTGGTTCGATCAGGTCGTCTCCACTCAGTCCTTCATCCGCCACGAAGTAGCGAACGAGTTTCGAGGTAATGAACCGGGGACAGTCGTCCCGTTCCAGGACGATATCGACTCCCTCTTCGCCGCCGAACGGACCACGCTGATCGAAGACCCGTTTGGTGCCGTCATCGTGCTGATAGGGATTGAAACGATACTCGTTCCGCCGCACTTCCCAGCCGGTAAAGCAACGGGCCAGCTCGCGAATGTCCTGCTCGGTATAACGGCCCTCGCCAAGAGTGAACAGCTCCATCAACTCGCGGGCAAAGTTCTCATTGGGATGCACCTTGCGATTCGAATCGGAATCGAGATACATCAGCATCGCCGGATCTTTGGCGACTTCGTGCACCATCAGTCGGAAGTCGCCGAGAGCATGCTCGCGAAGCAGTCGATTCTGTCGCAGCAACAGCTGAGGATCGCGAACCTTGGCTCCACTGGTCGCGAAGTGACCGTGCCAGAAGATCGTCATCTTTTCGCGGAGTGTCGCTGAGCCTTCCAGCAGTCGATGAATCCACCACGCCGGCAACTGATTGAGTCCGCCAGCTGCGAGTATGCTGGAAACCAGAGCCTGCGAAGAAGACTCGACTGACGTCGACTCCACTTGAGCGACCGCCTGAGTCGCCAGGGTTACCGGACTCAACGGCAGCGACTCTTGTAGTGTCTGCCAGTTCGCCCCGAATCCCGCCCGCCGATGAAAGTGGGCCACATGGGCGAGTGACCAGTCATCCGGCCCGGCCGGTTCATACGGAGCCCAGGCCCACTCAGGATCGATCGGATTGGAAGCCGGTTTCATCACGCCAGTACCTCGCATTCCGTCGCAGTTGTTTGACAGAAAAGTGGCGACAGAGACTGTCTGCAGGAAAAGAGAATCGTCGAAGACGTACCGAAAGCGCCGATCGTTGCCTGAGCGACGACCACTGCACGAACCCGGGAACGGAACGGCTTATTCCGCCGTGCGAATCCGGTCCCAGCTCACGCTGATATCGAGATCGAGGGTATCGTCGGAGGTTGAGAGTTCCAGACGTCCCTTGTCGAACAGTTTGATGATTTCGATGCCAGAATCGATTTCCGTTTCGGCTTCGACCCGCGTATGGCCTTCCTTCAGCATGTTCTGGGCAATCAGATGCTCGCGGTTGGCCAGCAGCAACTCGAAGATGCCATCGGTCGAAAATTGAACGATCGTGTTTGCTTTCGCGCCACCCTCTGGCTTTGCTTCCGCTTTGGCATCCTCCGAGACCTGGCCGAGAATCTGCCGGGCCAGTTCGCCGGTGGAGGAGATCACCATCAGCCGGTCGTTGAATCCCATCGCCGGGGCATAGTTGTAGGTGAGAGGGACAACTTCCTGGTCCTTCCTGTCCGCCGGCGTCACGATCCGTGTGCTGATCAGCTCGCCGTCATCGATGTCTTCGAAGTCGAGTTCGAGCTGCGGATTCCCCTTCATCGCTCCAACAATGTTGAAGAAGCCGACCGCGTTCATGAAGTTCCGACGAAATGCCCCACGAGTCGCTTCGGGATCGCGCATCTCGGCGACCAGAGCGAAGGCGGGCAGCTTGATTGACGGTTTCGTGTCGAGCCGATCGTACGACTGCTGAGCCACCACGAGCTGCAGCTGCGGACTGAAGGCCCCGAGAATATCTTCGGAAAAACTGCGTCCGCCGAATAGTGTCGACAGACCGGTTTCCGCTTTTGCGAGACCATCGTTGGCGCTCTCACTGAAGAGGTCGCCGGCTCGCTGCAGCATGAGCGCCAGATCACGATATGTGGAGATGGTCAGAATGTTTCCCGGAACGTGGATGGGAGCAGCGGCCTGCCCTTCTCCGTCGGGGCCGAAGTAGTGGACTCGTTCTTCCGAAATCCTGCTGCGATCGAGCGGAATCGAGAACGAAGCCGAAACGGACCGGCGACCGGGCGTGACATCAGCCGTCAGATACGGAGCCTTGCTTAGCCCTTCCAAAACGCCTCCCAGAATGATCTCTCCACCCGGATCATCGGCTTTCCCCTGGAGCAGTTTCTCGTCGGGGCTGGCCGAGCGGATCGTGGCCAGATCGACGTAGAGCCACCCAATGGAATCCTCCGACCGCTCTTCGCGGGCCTGCTTGAAATTGGGGCGAACGGCCAGACTTTCCGTCGGCGTTTCGAAAATGGCGTCGATGACCCGGCGTCCGAGTTCACTCTTGTTGGTTAACACGAGCCGATCGGCGGCGATACCGAACGCGAACTTGTCACCACGGAAAACGCGGGCGTCCCGGTACTCCGATTCCTGAAAGGGCGCCTTCTTTCCTTTGCTTTCGGCATCGGCCGTGGCGAGTTCGAGCAGCCCGTCGACGATCTCGTTGAGAGACTCTTCACTTTCTGCATGCAGAATGAGCACAGCTCCCTGGCTGAGCGGATCGAATCCGAACGTGATGCCGTTCTCGACCAGAGCAGTCAGCACATCCTCCCATTCGCGGCCGAGTTGCGCTTCGATGATTCCCAGCGCCTCACGGGCTTTGACCGAGCCATCTTCCTCAAGTGCCTTCCCGATCGCCGGGATCTGCTTCAGCTGCTCGACAAGAGCCGGCACGGCCGGATCGTCCCGAAGACCACGAATCAGGTCGCCCGGATGATCGATTTCGGCGTAGATGACCGTCGAAATCGGCAGCAGATGCGGTCCGCTATCCTCAGCCATGAGGGGCGAAACGCAGAAGACAGAAAGAACAGCAGCCAGAATTGGAACTCGCATCGATATCGATCCTGTGATTGACGTATTTGACACTTCTGCATACCTCTCCATCGGTGATGCAGGTTTCATTTTAATTCCGTCAATCCGGAACGGAACGTCAGGAAACAGAATTCCAGGGCTCAAACTGCGTGATTTGAGGTTCCAAGAAAAAAGGACGACGCCCCGAAAGGCGTCGTCCGAATTCAATCCGTGTCGTGATTCGATCGACTAGAACTCGCCGATCACATTGCCATCGTCCCGGATGCTGAGATTCTGCCAGGTGGGAAGATGAATGTTCTCGCTGATGCCTCGAATGCTGCCGTCCATCAGCATCGCATTAACCAGCCCCTGATGATAAGAGCGGGACGTCACTGCAGCGTAAGTCGGCTGGGTGCACGATTTCGACTCGCGGCAGTTGGTGAAGTCCCCATCATCGGCTGAACCGCCGCTGCCGCTGATCGCGACTTTGGTGTTCGGCGTGAAGGTCGTGGTGAAACCGGTCTGATGAACACGTCCATCGACCCATTCGGTATGCCCCGTATCGGTTTTGAAGTCCCCTGCGGTGTACCCGGAAATCGTGCTCACGGAGACGCCGGAGACGTTATTCCCCAACCCGCTGATGTCGTCTCCGTCGCGGACGTATGGAGTGAAGGCTTTCACTTCCGCGAACCCGAGCGTGTTGCTCAGGCCGTCGGTAAAGGAGGCGTCGGTGAAGCTGCTGTTTGGGGCAAAGGCTCCCGATCCCTTCTGCTGGGTGTTGTTATCCCAGACAAACCATGGCCCGGCACTGTAACCATAGGAGGTCGGGTAGTAATCGGTCCCGCGGGGTTTGTCGTTGACATCCGAAGGGCAGACGTAAATGGCCACGCGAACGTTCGCCGGAGGAGATCCGGCTGAGTATGCCGTTTCGAAATCAGCGACATCGAACAGCGAACCCTGCTCGACAAAGGGCAGGATCCGAGCATGAACCGACCACTGTCCGCCCGGGGTTCCAGCCGGATCGTGGCAGATGGAAGGCGGCAGCTTGGTGTAAGTATCGAGGTAATTGTGGAGAGCCAGGCCGATCTGCTTCAGGTTGTTCTTGCAGGAGGAACGCCGGGCGGCTTCACGAGCCTGCTGGACGGCCGGAAGGAGCAGGGCCACCAGAATCGCGATGATGGCGATCACCACCAGCAATTCAATCAGCGTGAAGGCCGTACGACGCAGTGGACTGGAGGGGGTAGAGGTCTGGCGGGATACCGTCGGATCGATCATGGACGCTCTCTAACTGGCTAAAGACTGAACTGACTTAGGCTGGCTGACGGAGGTTGGCTGACCTGTTGCTGCAATTGAGACTCAGTGTCAATTGTGAGCTCCAGTCTACGCCGTCAGCGCCTGCCGTCAATCTTGCATCAACCATCAATGTTCGTTTTCTCGAAAGTTCCTTCCGCTGGATTGGGACGACCTTTCTGGTCACCTGTTCATGTTCGCCGCCTTCCTTCCGTCGCCTGGCGATGAAAAACGCATGAATCCGCCGGAAATCGCCGAGAACCCTGTGTATGGAGCGCGGAGCGGTCGTTGACCATTCGATGCCGAACCGCTACTCTATCTGACTGAACATTTTCATGTCCGGCCGTTTGGGCGTCCGATGAGAGGACTGCTCATGAAACCACGAAACCGCCAGTGGAGGCGTGCGACGGGTTCGGCCCACTCGAGGAACGTATGATGGCAGACATTAACGTCAAGGAAATTCTGGACGCAGGCGTCCACTTCGGTCACCCAGCCAGCCGCTGGAACCCCAAGATGCGGCCTTATATCTACGGCCGCCGCAACAAGATTCACATTATCGACCTGAAGGAAACGGTTCGCGGCCTGATTCGGGCCCAGCGTTACCTCGAAAAGGTCTCTTCGCAGGGTTCGCTGATCCTGTTTGTTGGAACCAAGCGTCAGGCAGCCGGCACCATTCGCGAGTGTGCACAGGCCTGTGGAATGCCCTTCGTCAGCGAACGCTGGCTCGGCGGAATGCTGACCAACTTCCGCACGATTCGGAACCGCATCAAGCGTCTCGACGAGATGGACAAATTGCGTGAGTCGGGTGAAATGGCCACCTTCTCGAAGAAGGCTCAGTCGAAGCTGTCCCGCGAATACCGCAAGATTGACCGGAACCTCGGCGGGATCCGGGAAATGAACCGATTGCCAGAAGCGATCGTGATCATCGACCCGACGAAAGAGCACAACGCCGTTCACGAAGCTCGCCTGCTGGGCATCAAGATCGTGGCTCTGATCGATACCGATTCCGATCCGGACCTGGTCGATCTGCCGATTCCGGGCAACGACGACAGCATGCGTTCGATCCGTCTGATCGCCACGCATCTGTCCAACGCCGTGCTCGCCGGTAAGAACAAGTTGCCGCAGAAAGAAGAAAAGATTCCTGCTGATGAATCGATGAAGCCGGTTCCCAGCATTTCGTAAGTGACTCTGAATGACAACATCGCAACCCGGTTCCGGTGAACCGGGTTGCCGATTTTCAGGTCCAGATTCCGATCAACAGGGATTTCAGCGACCGCCAGTTGCGGGGACAGGTCTTCCCGAATCGTACCGGTTTCGCGCTGCAGAGTTCTCAGCGCTCAGAGTACGGGCCCGCTGAATCATCCCTCTCCGAATGAGACGCTAACTTTTACAGGAGATGATAAAGATGGCCGAAATTACGGCTGCCGCAGTTCGTGCTCTGCGGGAACGTACCGACCTTCCGATGATGCGGTGCAAGCAGGCTCTCGTCGAAGCCAACGGCGATGAGGAAAAGGCAATCGAGATCCTGTCTTCGCAGACCGCCAAGATCAAAGCCAAGCGTGCCGAAAACGCCACCACCGAAGGTCGTATCTTCGTGGCCATGAAAGAAGACGGCAGCGAAGCGGCTCTGGTCGATTTCCAGTGCGAAACCGCCCCCGTGGCCGGCGCTGAGGGCTTCCTTAAGCTTGGCGAACTGATGGCCGAGCAGCTGCTCAATGGACCGGGAGCCGAAACTCCTGCAGAGCTGATGTCTCAGGAAGCTCCGGGACAGGGTGGCAAGACCCTGCAGGATCTGCTCGACGATCTGGTCAACAAGATTGGCGAGAAGTTCGATGTCGCCTTCATTTCCCGTCGCAAAGGCCCAGTCGGCTACTACGTTCACCACGATGGCAAATCGGGAACGCTGTTCCAGGCCGAAGGTGAAACTGCCGATCAGGACATTCTTCGCGATGTCGCCATGCACATCACGGCTCTGCGTCCGACGTACGCCACGACCGATGAAGTTTCCGACGAAGCCGTGAAGGCCGAGCGGGATCGCCTGACTCAGGAAGCTCTGGCGACCGGCAAGCCGGAAAACATCGTCTCCAAGATCGTTGATGGACGGATGAAGGTCTTCTACCAGGAACAGGGTGTTCTGGAAGCTCAGGCATTCGCCAAAGACGAGACCAAAACGGTGGGCCAGATTCTGGCCGAGAAGAAGCTGAAGGCGAAGGGGTTCGATACCCGCGTCATCGGCTAAGCAGTACGATTGCCGGGCGGCCCTGGTTTTGCCAGTGTGTTGAGAAATGAACCTTCCCGAGTGCAGCGCTGGCAAAGCCGGTGGCATCCTTGAAGACTCTCGCCGGTAATCTGAATTGTGATACGCTTACGGGCCGATCAGAGACTCTTTCTGACGGCCCGTTTTCATTTCCATACGATCCATTCTCACCGGGGGTGACGATGTCCGCTGATTCGTCTGATCTTGTTTATAAGCGCGTCCTGCTGAAGATTTCCGGCGACAGTTTCTGCCGCAATCGACAGGGCGGCATCAGCATGACGGAGATTTCGCGCGTCGCCGAAGAGATCCGTGATGTCGTCAATAGCGGGGTTCAGCTGGCCATCGTCTGCGGTGGCGGAAACATCCTCCGGGGCAAGCAGTTCTCTGAAGGCAGCAGCGCCATCAAGCCGGCAACTGCTCACTACATGGGAATGACGGCCACGGTCATCAACGGTCTCGCTCTACAGGATGCTCTCGAACACATTGGTGTGGCGACCCGGCTGCAATCGGCCATCCGCATGGACAGCGTTGCCGAGCCATTCATTCGCCGTCGCTGTGTACGTCATCTCGAAAAGGGACGCGTTGTCATTCTGGCCGGCGGAACAGGCAGTCCTTACGTGACGACCGACACCGCCGCGGCTTTGCGGGCCCGCGAGATCGAAGCGGATATCCTGATGAAAGCCACACGCGTGGACGGAGTCTACTCCGACGATCCGGAAAAGAATCCGCACGCGATCCGCTACAATCACATCAACTTCAACGATGTGATTTCCCAGCGGCTGCAGGTGATGGACGCTCAGGCGTTTCACCACTGCATGGAGCACGACATTCCCATTCTCGTGTTCGATTTCCAGAAGTCGGGGAACATTGTGAATGCCGCCCGTGGAATTCGGGTGGGAACGCTGGTGGACTCCAAGGCGGAAGAAAGCTGACACCCGGTCGCTGGCGAGAGTTTGGCCGAATTCGTTAAGCTGCAGCGTGTGGGACCTGCATTCATGTTCTGGCAGTCCGCGAATCTGACTGTCACTGGATTAGAAGAGAATCAGTTATGGACCGTGATGAAATTCTTCTCGACTGCGAAGAGCGTATGGAGAAAGCGGCAAGCGTGCTTGCCGATCAGTTGAAAGGGCTCCGTACCGGACGGGCTAACCCTGGTCTGGTCGATTCGATCCGCGTCGACTATTACGGCTCCCCGACTCCGCTGAAGCAGCTGGCCAATATCGGAGTGCCCGAGCCTCAGCAGATCGTGATTCGTCCGTTCGATGCCTCGGCTCTGGGCGAAATCGCCAAGGCGATTCAGGCCAGCGACGTCGGTCTGGCTCCGAACAACGATGGCAAAGTAATTCGACTGACGATTCCGCCGCTGTCGACCGAACGCCGCAAGCAGCTCGTCAGCCGCGTGAAGGAGTTCGCCGAAGAAGCCCGCGTTTCGATTCGGAACATCCGCCGCGATGCCAACAAGCATGCCGATCAGGCCGAGAAGGACAAGACGATTTCCGAAGATGAGCGGGACAGCATCAAGGAAGAGATTCAGAAGCATACCAAGAAGTACGAAGGCCAGGTCAATGAGCTGGCCGACGCCAAGGAAAAGGACGTGATGGACGAGTAAATCGTCCTGATCCACTGCGACCAGAAAACGCTCCGTCCACGACTGTTGGGCGGAGCGTTTCTGCTTTGGTGTCCGACGAATCGATGGCCTGTGCCCCTCGCGAACTTCTCGGGAAGTTGTTGAATCGCGATGGAAGAAATTGCTGATGTGCCCTGCTGAAGATACACTGATAAAAATCCGTGCATATCTTCAGCGTGGGATCGCAGTCACGTCACTCGCCATTTTTTCTCGCAGGGTCCGCCATGCCGATTCAGGTCACATGCGAAAGCTGCTTCTACGACCACACTGTCAAAAGCGAGTACGCTGGCAAGAAGTTCAAATGCAAAGGGTGCGGCGAACCACTTGTCGTTCCCAAAGCGGCTTCGAAAGCTCGATCCAAACCGGCCGATGACGATGACTTTCTGGGAGCGCTCGAAGCGGCCGCCAGCCATCAGGGGCAGGCCCTGCCGCCGGCCCCGGCGAAGAGAAAGAAGTCCACGGGCAAGTCCTCCGGAAGAAGCGATGCGACACCGTCCGCCGCGATGGATGATTCGAACATGAAGGCGATTGTCGGAGGCATCGGCACCATCCTGCTGCTCGTGGTGGCGGTCGGATTGAAGCTGGTCAATCGAACCGACATCGTCGAACGGATCGGCTCCACGGACGTGGAGTGGACGGAGTTCGAGGTGAATGATGGAGCACTGATCGTCGCAATGCCCGAGCTTCCCACTGTCGTGGAAAAGCCGCTTCCCGAGGACTTTCTCAAGTTCGAGAACTATGCTGCGGACTCGAAAAACTTCGGCTGTGCTGTCTCATTCGCAACTTTGAACATTCCTGAAGTTGAAGACTGGCAAAAGCCCCTTTTCAATATCGATTCCATTCGCAGTGAACTCGCCGCAGCCGTCACACAAAGTCCGCTCAGCAGGATATTGATCTCGAACGAGTTCGTCGATCTGCACGGAATCCGCACGCTGCATTTCGTGACGGAAGGAATCGATGAGTCACAGGGGAATCGCCCGGTACGCAGCTACGCCTATTTTCTGCTGGCTGGGACGTCGCTTTACTCACTGGCATTTGTCGAACCGACCGAAGATCCACAGGTCGAAGAACGAACGCACTTCCTAGAAACGTTGTACATCGCCGATGAAGTGATTGCCGACTACGATGAGTGGCAAGGCAGGCAGGAACGGGCATTGGCAGATGGTGCCCCCGCAGCGGTCGAGACGTCTCCCGGGGAGTCGCCGGCCGCTCTTTCTCCATCTGTCGAATGATGCCTGTTCAAGTCGGGCGTTGCAGCGAGCTGAGTAATTCTGTCAGCAATGGCTGAGCTGACGCGACGAGCGTTCGTGTCGGCAGGGGAAGGCCATCGGCTCGAACGAGGCTGTCGGCAACGGTGATGGTCGAGGGCGCATAGGTCAATTCAATGATGTTCCCGGCCGATGAGGTGCTCGCGTCTCCGTTGTGGAGATGAATCACTCTCAAGTCCGCGGCAGGCGAACGCAGGGCCTCAGGCAGTTCACCGATGCAGACCACGAGGTCGGCTTCGTTGCGTTCGAGCAGTCGTGAGGGGGTCCATCGCTGCGGATCGTAATCGACTCCGGTTTCATTGAAGCAGATATGATCCGGGAAGCCGCACATGGCGAGCAGGGTGTCGCTGAAGGAACCGGCCGCCGGACCGCTACTTACCGGCAGAGCATGCAGGCGAGCCGACCTGCTGGCATCGGCGATCAGGGCGGCGACCTGGATCTGGAGCCTCTCGTCGAGTGAGCCATGCAGGAGAACTGGATAGGCGGCTTCAGTTACGAGCTTTGCCAGAAACTGACCGACGTCCGCAAGGTCCTCGGTCTCGGAATCGGACTGGAGGGCCTCCCGCCAGGCAAGTAGCAATGTGAGCAGATCCGCGGAATCGACTTCGTAAATCTCGGCGTATCGGTCAGCGAGTGCGAGCCGCTCCGGATCACCGACATAAATGACGCGTCTGGGAGCCCCGTCCTTCAGGAAGCGGGACTCAGGGGCCAGCAGCTTCTCTTCGAAACGCGGCCAGACGTCGAAGACATCGACGTTCAGACAGAGCAGAACATCGCATCGCTGGCGGATCTCGCCGAAGGTGCAGGTTGCTCCACCGAAGTGCACATAGGCCCGCTGGGACTCCGAACTGCTGGTCGTGGCCACAATCATTCGAGTCGCCTCCGCCAGACGGACAGCGGTGGCCTGCTCGTTAAGCGTCATTCCCCGGCAACCGGTCAGCAGAGGTTGATGGGCTTCTGTGAGCCAGTCCCGAGCCTGCTGAATGCGATTCTGGAGATCGGTCGGCGGCAGCTGGCGTGCCCGCAACACGTTGTCTTCCATCCACTTACGGCCGCACTTGCTGCCTGAGGTGACATCGAGGGAGTCGGTGCTCAGCTCGACGGACAGGTCATCACAACCCAGGCCGCAGCCGAAACAGACGACATCTTCGAGAGGAGCATTCATGGGTTCAGTGTGCTGAAGCGAACGAGCGAATCCGGCATTGACCAAATTGGTCTTCCGCGACAACATACCAGCTTCCGCCGGACATTGCGACGGGACCGTCGCTTTCCGGCCTCTCGTTGCGTCGCAACTCTTCGCAACACCACTCATTACGTCTATTCATCAGAAGTGAGACACGGATGTCTTATCACCTGATCGACCTCGTTCAGTCCCTGGGAACGCCGCGAATTCTCGTTCTGGGCGATCTGATTCTCGATCGATACGTCTGGGGCAATGCGGAACGCATCAGCCAGGAAGCTCCTGTCATCCTTCTCCGCGAAGAGAAGCAGGAGATTCGTCTCGGCGGAGCGGCGAACGTCGCCAACATGCTTCGTGGCCTCGAAGCCGATGTGACCATGGCCGGCGTGGTCGGAGATGATCGGGACGGCGAAGATGTTCGAGCCGCCCTGCGAGCGGTCGGCGTCGACTGCGCAGCCGTGCTGACCGACCGGTCTCGTCCCACAACGATGAAACAGCGTCTCATCGGCCACGCTCAGCACCGTCATCCGCACCAGATGCTGCGGGTCGATCGCGAGTGTCGCGAGCCGCTGGAACTCATTTACGCCACCCAGTTGATGGACCGCATCATCGGGCTGATCGCTGATCACGATGCCGTGCTGATTTCGGACTACGCCAAGGGTGTCTGTACGCCGGAAGTTCTCCGCCGCGTCATCGATGTCTGCCGGGATGCCGGCGTGCCGGTCGTGGTTGACCCCGCTCCGACCGACGATTACAGCAACTACGCTGGCGCAACCGCGATGACACCGAACCGGACGGAAACCGGCAAAGCAGCCGGGATGACCATCCGAAACTATGAAGATGCATACACCGCTGGCCGGAAGCTCGTTGAACAACTGAATCTCGACCGGATCTTCGTGACACTCGACAAGGACGGCGTGGCTGTCGTACGGAACGATGGCGGCCGCGAAAGCTTTCCGACCCGCCAGCGCGAAGTTTACGACATCACCGGAGCCGGAGACATGGTTCTGGCAACCATCGGTCTGGGAGCAGCAGCCGGCTGGAAAGACTCTGACATGGCCCGGATGGCGAACATCTCCGGCGGTCTTGAAGTCGAGCAGGTCGGCGTGGTTTGTCTGTCTCGTGATGAACTGGTTCAGGATCTGCTCAATGATCGCAGTAGAGGCGAGTACAAAGCCTGCGACGTGACGACCGTGTCGCGTCATCTGGAAGCCCGTCGTCAGAACGGACAGAAGATTGTCTTTACGAATGGCTGCTTCGACGTTCTCCACATCGGACATGTGAAATACCTGCAGCAGGCCGCCGAGCTGGGCGATTGCCTGGTCGTGGCTATCAACAGTGATGAGAGTGTCCGAGAACTCGGCAAGGCCCCGGACCGTCCCATCTTCCAGCAGGAACAGCGGGCCAGCATGCTGGCGGCGCTGGAATGCGTGGATTATGTCGTCGTCTTCAGCGAATCGACGCCCTGTGCGGTGCTTGAACAACTGCGGCCGCATGTTCTGGTCAAAGGGGGCACGTATTCAGTGGAGAAGATTGTCGGTCGGGAAATCGTGCAAAGCTACGGCGGCGAAGTCTTCGCGCTGGGCGAGACGCCAGGCGTTTCGACGACTCAGATTCTGGCAAAGCTCCGCGGCGACTCCGACGAACCGGGTAGCTTTACCGTAAGGAAAGCGGCATGAGACGAGCCATCTGGTTACCGAACTGGATTGGCGATGCCGTTATGGCAACGCCTGCTCTGCGTGTTCTGCGAGAAGCCGATCCCGAAGGCGAACTGGTAGGCATCTACCGTCCGCCGATCGATGCGGTCTTCGAGGGAAGTAAACTCCTGACCGGCCTGATCGCCGATGAATCGGGCTCAAAAGCGCCCTGGAACGAACGCGTGCGTTTCGTACAGAAGCTGCGTCGCGAGCGTTTTGATGAAATCATTCTGTTGACGAATTCCCTGCGAACCGCCGCGGTCGCGCGTATGGCCGGGATTCCGCAGCGAGTGGGGTTCCGCCGCGATGGGCGGACCTGGCTGCTTTCCGATTCGTTGCCGCCACACTCGCGGACCGAACCGAATCCCGTGATGGATGAATACAATCGTCTCGCCAGTCGCGTGACCGGGCACCGCTTCGCCGACTTCGAACGGAATCGACTGGAACTGGCGACCGCTCGGGAAGATGAACTGCTGTGGGAGGACTACGCGGCCCGACTCAGTCTCGATCCCGGGCACTACGTTTGTTTCAACTCCGGTGGAGCGTTCGGAGCAGCCAAGCACTGGCCGATCGAACGCTACGCCGAACTGGCGCTGCGAATCGTTAAAGAACAGGAACTTCCTGTTGTCATGCTCTGCGGACCGGCGGAGCGGGATCTCGCCATGGAGTTCACCAGACTGGCCGATCATCCGCAGATTCACTCCCTGGCCGAAGAGTCGCTCAGCATTGGCCTGTCGAAGGTCATGGTGAAATACGCCGGCTGGATGGTAACCACCGATTCCGGCCCCAGGCACTTCGCTCACGCGTTCGATGTTCCCGTGCTCTCGCTGTATGGACCGACGCACATCGCCTGGAGCGATACGCGATTCGCGAAGTCGGTCAACTGCCAATTGGAACTCGACTGCGGGCCGTGCCAGCAGCGCGAGTGTCCGTTGAAACATCATCGCTGCATGCAGGACCTGAGCGTCCGACACGTCTACGGGGCATTTCTGGATCTGCAAAAGAAGGTCTGGGAACTCCCGGCATCCGACACGCGGGCCGCCTGAATCCCACTCGGACCGCGTTCAGCGAGAACGCGAGCATGGCCAGCTGACCGGCAGCCGATCGCGACACGACTCCCCTTCGGGCTTTATCGACTCCGATCGAGGAAAACGCGGCTACGTGGCGTTTACGTGCCGTGACTGGATCAGGCTGTGGCCTGTGGCGTCAGTCGGCCTGCAGATTCGCGGCTGAAGACTCTCCCTGATCCTCGTCCGAGTGATCCTGGAACATCTCCTCCAGATCGGCGAGCAGACTCGCCTGGAGGTTGATCGACGTTCGCAGCGCGTTGATGTCCTGATCGATCCGCTGCAGTTGAGCTGACGAGAGCTGTAGCGGTCGTCTGGTGAAATGTGGTTTCATGGCATGTTCCATTACTGAAGAAGAACGGTAACGAAACATGCGTCCGGCAAAGGGCCACGTCAAAATGAAACTTCTCCTGCTTTCCCTGAAAGCCGGGAATGCAGGAGAATCACTCAGGCACTTAATCATTCTTCTGGGAACTGGCCGCAGACGTCCCGTTATCGGAATTTGAGGAACTGCTTGAGCCTTTTCCCGCAGCCGTGTCCCAGCCGGGGGGCATCGAGCGGATATGCAGATCCCGCTGCGGGAATGCGATTTCGATTCCTTCGTTGAGGAAGGTGCGGTGAATGTTCGTGTGCAGTCGGTGGATCGTTTCCAGCCGGTTCTCCATCTTTCCGAGGTAGCAACGCAGAACGAAGTTCAGCGTGCTGTCGCCGAAGCCTTCAAAGGTCACCAGTGTCGCTGGCTCGCTCAGAATCTCGGGTTCTTTCTTCGCGATCTCGAACAGAACTTCCCGCACGCGATCGGTATCGGTTCCGTAAGCGACGCCGACCGGGATCACGATCCGGTTCAAGGTATCACTCAGGGTCCAGTTCAGCAGGCGGCCCGTCACCAGTTCCTTATTGGGAACCAGGTACTCCTTGCGATCCCAGTCGGTAATGGTCGAAGCACGGATACGGATCTTGCTGACGACACCGGTAACGCCTTCGATGGTGACGATATCGCCGATGCGAACCGGTCGCTCGAATAGAATGATGAGACCGGAGACGAAGTTGGCGAAGATTTCCTGCAGTCCGAAACTCAGCCCGAACGTCAACGCGGCGGCGAGCCATTGGATCTGTTCCCAACGGAACCCGAGCACGCCAAATGCGTAGGTCAGCCCCACAAATGTTACCACGTATCCGATCACCGTGGTTGCGGCGTATCGAAGTGAAGCATCGAACCCGACGCGCTGCAGAATTGCGAAGTCGACCATACCCGGCAGGTTGCGAGTCAGGCTGACGGTCAGCACGGCCGCGAAAATCGCCAGGAACAGGTTGAGTGGGGTAATGGCCTCTCGGACGGTCTGGAGCGCCGAATCGCCGTTCGAGTCTTCCACATACCTTTGGACGGTCGTGTGCCAGAGTTCGATCTCTTCCAGGTAGGAAACGGCCGGCAGGACATCAATCCAGATATAGAAAAGCCCCACGAACAGCGGCACGAGCGTAACGAAATTGATGAGCCGCAGGGTCTGCTTTTCACGGTCCTCTTCGGCTGCTCTCGATTCAGTTTCCAGCTTGAGCCGCTGACCTTCAAGAGTCTGCGTTTCTTCGGTGTTCTGGCGTCGGCGTTCCCGCATGATGTAGATGCGGAACCATCGTTGTGCCATCCGGTACCAGCGGAGAGCCAGTCCCCAGATTACAAGTACGGCACAGATGTGGAGGAGTGTCAGGGTTAATCGCCAGGCCAGCTGGCTGGCGGTGTAGTAGTAACCGGCCCAGGCCATCGCGGCCAGAACGACCGGGAAGATGGTTGCCACGGGATACCAGACCCACCGGGTCCGGGAGATGGCAGCCGTGTTCTTCTGCAGGAAGATTTCCCGCATCAGCGGTCCATTGGGATTCAGAAACCGGTGGGCGAACAGAGCCGCGATCAGCATCTCGGCAGAGAAGAAAATTCGTTCCAGCGCGAGTCGATCCAGGTCTGTAGACAAATGATTGAGCAGCGTGACCAGGAACGAAAGAGGAAGCAGCGTCATCGTCATGATGAGCAGTTCGCTGCGTGTTCGGGTCGCCAGAATGTGCGGACCGTTGAAGTGGGCATCGGCCAGACCGTGGCGACGACAGACTTGCCGGAAAAATTCGATCCCGGCGTAGCAGAGGCCGATCAGCTTCAGCGACTCCGCCATCGCTTCGCGGAAGGGATTCTCGATGTCGATCTCCCCGAGCCTCCAGCCGAGAAACCAGACCAGCATCGGTCCAGGGGCGGCAATCACGATGGTCAACAGTGTGGCCCGCAATGTCGGCAGAATCGCAGCCGCATTGGTTTTTCGAGCGTCGTCGGCAATAACACTCAGTTCGCGGGCGGCCTGGACCCGCAACAGGATCAGCAGAACCAGAATGCTGGCCGCCAGGGCGTGGAGCAGAAAGTGAGTCTGGACATCAGCCATATACTCCGAGGGAATCCGGAGGATGTCGTCCATGCTGAAGGGATAGGATTCGCCGCTCAGAATGTGACGGATGTCAGACAGGCTGAGCATCTTGTCGCTGCGAATCCAGAAGATGCGTTTCCGGATGAAGTCCCGATATTCCTGAACGTTCTCAACGAGAGACTGCTCAGTTGCGTTGACCGTGGTCAGAGAGTCGAGCAGATCGGAATAGGCGGTCAAGAGGCTGTCGAGCGTCTCTTTTTTCCGCTGAATCAGCTCCTTGATTTTGCTCTTGAGATTCTGCTCGAAGATTCCCAGGCTCTCCGAACCGGCGTCTTCTTTAATCTCGTTAAGCTTCTCTTCAACGGCCAGATCGACGTTGATCAGTTCCTTCGCATCCGAGCGCAGCTCGATCTGCTGAAACGTGGTCTCGCTCATCAGCCGGTTCCGCGCATGGACCGCAGCGATGTGTTCGTCGAGATTAGGCAGTTCGTAGAGCTGACGGAGCAGGGACAGGGCAAAGACTTCACTGCTTCCCGCCTCGGTGGCAGCCTGCTCCTGTTTGTCGGACATGTCACTGGTGACTTCGTCCAGTTGCGTCTGAACTTCCCGCTGCCGCGTCTGAGCTTTCTCCGTCAGATCGACCAGCGTATTCATGCGGGTCGTCAGCTCTTCCAGTTCGTTAATGAAAGACTGCAGCACGGGGAGCGAGGTGTCGCTCTCTTCCTTCAGCTCCTTCAGAGCCCGCATGTTCTCTTTGAGCTTCTTGTCGGCCAGCATCTGCTGCAGCGTTTCGACCTTCTTTCGCTGCAGTCCAACCCGGAGCGTTTCCAGCTCGACCCGCGACGTCAGGAGCTTGGCGTTCTTCTGGGCATCGAACAGATTCAGCTCTTCCTTAACGGCGATCGCTTCCGACTCCATCATCGTCAGCTGCAGCTGGTAGAGCTTGGCCAGTGCTTTTTCGAGACGCGGAGTATCAGGGACCGGAGGAGCCGTCACTTTCTGCTGAATCTTCTGAAGCCGCTCTGAGTAGGTCGCCTGCAGTTCAACGTCCTGCTTCCGCTTCAGTGTCCGTTGCGACACTTCCTGCTCGGCTTTAATGAGCGCCAGTTCGAACTCGCGAAGCTGCGCTTCGGCTGAGGAGAGGGCCTGTTCGATATCTTCGAGCGCAGAGGCCTTCGAGACGCTGAGCGGAAACTGTTCCGGCAGATTCTTGAGTTCTGACGTGACCTTCTCGGCGTCTTCGGGAACCTTCTCCAGTGCGGAGCGATTCCGGGTAATCAGGGCCTTGTAGGCTTCGGTTTTCTGCAGAGCATCGATCGCGTTTCTGTAGACCTGCAGCAGCTGTTCTTTATTGGCCTGATCAAGTCCCGGATCCTGCTCGATCGCCTTCACCTCGTTCTGGAACGCTTCCAGCGAGTCCTGCAACTGAGGCTGTTCGGTGGTTCCGGTGGGAGACTGCGCCGGCGGATTCGACGGGGTATTCGCCGGTGTACTGGTCGTCTCGGGCGTGTTGCCTGGAGCCGGCGAGTCGGGCAGGGGCAGAAAGAATCCATTCGGATTCCCCGTTTGTCCCAATGCGGGAAGTGCATAGCCGGCCAGCAGAGCCAGCCACAAGCAGCAGCGCGCAATGGTTTGATTGCGTCCAGCAGAAAAGCCGATCATGACATCCATGTCCATTTGAAGCAGCGGTAATCAGGGTGCGGAGCGTCGCACAACCACGTCTTGTGTCATCGAAGGTGACAGCCGCAGCTTATCCGAGTTCGCCCGCACTTGCGGTACCATATGCCGGAACTCAGTTTACGACAAGAGGGCCCGTCAGAATTGGCTTTTCTCGCAGGAAGATCGCTCCCAGTTCGTCTTCGTATTCAAGCCGCCAGCCCTCATCGCGACGCAACAGATTGATCAATCGTTCACGATAGAGTTTGTCGACGACGACGGCATTGACGCCGTATCGATCGAGTTTGTCGTCCCAGCCGTCGGTGCCTCGGGCGATGACGAAATAATCGAGCCAGACGTCTCGCGGCACCAGATGAGCGTGCGAATTCAGGAACAGCTGGCGGTCTTCCGGCCCCGTCCAGAGCAGATAATCGCCCCATTCATAGGAATTGAAGATCAGCCCCCGGGGTTCATGTTCGGTCAAATACTGGGCTAGTAACACCGGAGTGTCTCGGGAAAGATTCGATCGGTAGAACTCGAAGGCTTTGTCGGGATCGGTGGGATATCCGTGCAGCAGGGTGGCTGCAAACGGTGTGTAGGCAAAGAAGATCCAGGTCATCCCGACCGCGACGACCGTATTCAGCCCTGCCTTCTTCTGAAGTGAGGTCTCGACCGATACATCTCGACGATGACGCGCGAAATGATTCAGAACGGCACTGCCATGCAGAACGGCATACCAGGCGGCGAGAGGCGTCCACCAGACGAGGAACCGAACCGACCACATGGAGGCCAGTCCGAAGACGATCAACAGCAGCGGCTCGGCGAGGGAGATTCGCCGGGGCGTGAGGCGATAGAGCACGAGCAACAGAATGGCGGTTACGGCCATCGCTTTTCCATGGAAGATCCGCAGTGTCAGCGGGTCCCATTCCACGAGATAGGCAAAGTTCGGATTGCCGGCGATTTCCTGCACAGCCGGGAAGATGCCGATCCCGTAAGGATTGATCAGCACAGCCATCAACGAAAGTTCGAGCACGAGCAGATAACGTATGGAACCCGCGATCGAGAGCCGGCGCTTGCGCAGAAGCTCATCGGCGGTTTTTCCAAGCCAGTAGAGTCCGAGCAGTGCCAGTCCCATTGGGAAGGAGCCATGGAGATTCACCCAGGCCATAAACGTCAGCGGGATTCCGACCCATTGCAGAGCCGTCCATCGGCGACATGTCAGTAGCGTCCAGATCACAACGAAACACGCCAACCCCGCCAGTTGTGGCCGGACGATGCTTAGCGACTTCATGGCGACCACGCCAAAGATCGCCAGTCCGATCAGACTGATTCCGAACGAATCGGTCCGGCTGCGAAATCGAGCGATGAGTGCGATCACACAGACCGTTAACGAGAACGCGAACAGGAACCGCAACGCAGTCACGCCCAGTTCCTGGTAGCCGAAGTAAGCGATAACCTGCGATAGCCAGGCGGTGTCGACAAACGGCATGCCCTGGCAGAGTGGCAGCAGTGGTTCGGTGGTTGGGATCTCTCCCTGCTGGACGATGTATCGGCCGTAGGAGAGATGTCCCCACAAATCGGTATGCCACAACGGGTGATAACTGAGCACCGCGTAGATCAGCCCGACAATACAGACCCAGATCGTTGTCGACCGGCTGAGTCGAGCCCATTCCGGGAATCGATCTTCGAGCTGAGACGCATCGGGAATGTGCTGTTCCGACTCCGTGCCCGTTTCGGCCTCCGGCGAGGAGTTCTGGCGAATTTGGTCGTCCGTTTCCTGAGCGCTCATTGCTGTTCCGGAACTGTTCATGGGCAGGTGCGCAGTTGTTCGAGCCAATCGGGACCGGCTGCGCAGGGCGGCCGGACGGATGTTGCGTTTTCACAACGCTAGGTTGGATCGAAAGCAGTCGCAAACAGTCGTTCGCCCGGTTCGCCAAAGTTCCTCCGACCGGAACCGGTCGTACGACCTGGAGCGTGTCGAATCAGCAATCGCGGCTTGCGGCCGGTCCGATTGTAACACCTGTCGCGAACGCAACGAAGTGGCGGGAAACCGCCCATATGCCCGAGCGGCTTAAACGAAGGGCATTGTGTTCGCGGCAATGATGGTGATGATGAGCCCGACGATTCCCATCATCGAAGTCATCGGTGTCACGTACTTCAGCGTTTCCCACTCGGTCATACCGCTCATTTTGCCGATGACCCAGAAGCCGGAGTCATTCATCCACATGAACATCTTGCTGCCACAGCCGATCGCCAGAGCGAGATAGACCGGATGGAAACCGAGATCCGCGCCGGCCGCGAAGCTCGCCATCACGCCGACGCCGGTAATCATCGACACGGTCGCCGATCCTTGCGCCAATCGAACCAGAGCCGTAACGAGGAAGGCGATTCCCAGAATCGCGGTCGTTGAAGCTCCGTCGACATCGCCGAAGATCCCGGCGACGCCGGTCTGCTGCAGAGCTTTCCCAAACGCTCCCCCGGCTGCGGTAATGAGAATGATGACGCCCCCGCTGGCCAGAGCCGACTGCATTGAATTGGCCAGTTCTCCCAAGCTCGATTTCTTCTGCTGATAGAGCATGATAATCGCCAGCGTCGCCGAGATCGCCATGGCGATATTCTTGTTCCCGAACATCACGAAGAAGTCGTTCAGTGAAGCCAGCATCGGCGAGACCGATTCACTGGGGACATTCTTCAGATAGGTGCTCATCACTGTCTGCCCGGTGATCAGCAGGACGGGCAACAGAATCGGCAGCATCGACATGAAGACCGACGGCAGTTCGCTGTCGTCCCGGTCGGCGATCTGCTGCAGTTCATCCAGCGAGACATCCGCGCTCTCGCGAAGCGGGACATCGACGTAATGGCAGAGAATCATGGCGTAAATGAAACTGAAAATGCAGCAGCCGATCCCCACCAGTCCGCCGGCGAGAATCATCACTCCAACATCGACCGCGAGAGCCTCGGCGACGAACAGCGGGCCGGGAGTCGGAGGCACCAGACAGTGAGCCATCGAGCCCCCCATCACAATGGAGAGCACATACAGCAAATAGTTCTTCCCGGTCCGCAGACGCATGGCCTTGCCGACGGGAATCATTAAGTAGAAGACGGTGTCGAAGAAGACCGGTGTCGAGAGGACGAAACTGCTGCCGACAAAGGAGAGGGCGGCGTTCTTCTCTCCGACAAGCCGCAGCACCCAGCGAACGATCTTTTCGGCTGCTCCACTGTCTAGCAGACACTTGCCGATGATGGCCGCCATGGCAATCAGGATACCGATGCCGGTACAGGTCGCTCCGAAGCCGCTGGCGACGAGGTCGCCGACCGTCTGCCGGGAAAAGCTGACAGCATCGGCCCGCTGTTGAGGCGTGACAGCGATCGTTTGTTCCCAGTTAATCGGGGCAGCGGTGGCCGGTTGCAGACTGGCAACCGCATCGCCGTTCTCGTTGAACCGTTCGATGCTGGCCGTGGCGATAGTTTCAATGGACCCGGTCGCCTGGTCCTGTTGCAGCAGAAGATATTGGCCGCCGACCCGGGTGGTCGAAGATTCACTCTTGTTCAACGTGAGAGAATCGTCGCTGGTCTCGACAATCTCGGCTTTGCTCTTGCTCAGCTCATACCATTCCACCGTGGCATCCGGAGTCATCAGGGAGACGACGATGGCCGCCAGGATGAGTGCGAGAAAAGCGTGCAGCCGAAAACCAAGGATGCCACCGACAACGATGACCAGCCCGACTCCGATGATGAACAGTGTTGCACTCGTACTCAGCATAGCGTTTCCAGTCCCGGTTCGGACGATGGAGAAACACGTTCAACTCATCGGCCCATCGACACATCAATCATTGTGGATTCCTCGGAAGTGCTCGCATTCTGACGCAGCCCCTGAGGATTTGCAAGGAATCGATTTCCGCTGATTTCAACGCTCTTTCGCGAGGAGAACGAAACTTTCCCGTCGTCGTACGGGTTTAATTCTGCACTGCTTGCCTCTATCACAACCGCTTGTCCTTGTCGCCGGGGAGACGATCAATGTCTCAACAAGTCCGTCTGTCTCTGCTGTCACTCGCGTCACTGACGCTCGGTTTCAGTACGTTCTGTTCACCGGTTCTGGCCGCGAACCCGAGCGATCCGCTGGCGGTTGCCGCCAGCGTCGACCGAATCGTCACGGAGAACCTGGCCGAGGAAGGCGTCGCACCGGCCGATCGCACATCGGACGAGGATTTTCTCCGCCGCGTCTCCATCGATCTGACCGGTCGAATTCCAACGCCGGCCGAGATGACCCGCTTCGGTCTCGATCCCGATCCCCGGAAACGCGAGAAGAAAATCGATGAGCTGATGAGCTCACCGGATTTCGCTCACAACTGGTCGGCTTACTGGCGGGACGTCATCTTCATGCGGGCCACCGAACAGCGGGCCCAACCGCTTCAGGGTGTGTTCCAGTTGTGGCTCCGCGAGAAGCTGGAGAACAACGCGCCCTGGGACGAGATCGTCACCGAGATGCTCACTTCAACCGGCGATGTGCGGGAGAATGGGGCCACCGGTCTGTTCCTCGCCCATGCCGGCGATGCAACCGAACTGGCTTCGGAAACCTCCCGGCTGTTCCTGGGCATTCAGATTCAGTGTGCGAACTGTCACGACCATCCAACCGATACCTGGACCCGTCAGCAGTTCCACGAACTGGCCGCGTACTTCCCCCGGGTGCGAGTTCAGCAGCGCCCCCAGGAGACTCCCCCGACATTTATCGTGAGCTCGTTCGATGTCAACCAGTCGCGCGGACGCGAAGTTTTGAACAACCCGGAGCGACTCTTCCGTGGGCTCGATCAGAATCGCGACGGGAAACTGACAGACGAAGAAGCGAAGAGAGCACAGCGGTTTGCTGCCGTTTTCGAACGTCTGCTCGGAGTTGGCGATACTGATAAAGACGGCATGCTGTCTCTGGAAGAGTTCAAGAACCTTCCGACCCAGCCGCAGGGACGACGACAAACGACTGAGTACTTCATGCCGAACCTGGAGGATCCCGCCGCCGAAGGCACTCGACTCGATCCCGTCTTCTTTGTCGATGGCGATTCGGCCCCACGAGAATTGCGTGATGTGGAACGCCGAACCGAACTGGCTCGAAAGGTCACTGATCCCGGCAACGAATGGTTCGCCAAGTCGTATGTAAACCGCATCTGGACCGAACTGCTCGGCGTCGGGTTCTACCCTCTCGTCGATGATATGGGCCCGCTCCGCGAAGTGCGGTACGAGAAGGCTCTGGAAACGCTCAGCGAGGGTTTCATCGCCAGCGGATTTGACACTCGCTGGGTTTTTCGCACGATTCTGAATTCCGAGGCTTACCAGCGTTCGCTCGACACTCCCAGCGGACTGCCGAGCAATGAATCATGTGAACTGGCCTGTGCCACGCCGGTCCGCCTGCGAGCCGAGCAGATCCTCGCCTCGCTCATGATGTTGTCCGGTCAGACGGAAACCAATCGCGAAATTACCGTCGGACGCGGTCCCGGGAGTCGACGCAATTCCCCGGAAGCTCAGTTCGTCGCTCTGTTCGGTTTCGATCCATCGACGCCGCAGGAGGAAGTCTCTGGAGACATTCCGCAGTCGCTGTTCATGATGAATTCGCCGCTGATCAGCCAGCTGGTCTCGAGCCGGGGGAATGGGCCGCTGGCCCGTTTGCTGCGTCGATACGACAACGATGAAGACGCGTTGCGGGAACTGTATGTCCTCGTGCTGTCCCGCGAGCCCTCCGAATACGAACTCACTGAGTGCAAAGAATTCATCTACGAAGTTCAGAATCGAAACGAAGCCTTTGAGGATGTCATGTGGTGCCTGGTCAACTCCAGTGAGTTCATTACCAGACGCTGACAGTCCTCCGCTCAAGCCGAACCGTAGCGAGGGCCGGGCGCCATTTGTCCGCCTTCTGAACAGCATCCCCGTTTCCGGGGATCACGCACGCTCACGAACCATCGGGTGGAATCGCTCGATTCACAGCTTTCAGTCAGGAACATTCTCATGTCAACCAGCATTCACGAACTGATTCAATGGGGACGACGCGGCTTCTCCCGTCGTCGCTTTCTTCACACGGTGTCCGCCAGCGGTCTGGCAGCCGGTACGCTCGGGTTTCGCGATCTGATGAGCCTGCAGGCGGCCGAACTTCGCAAGCGACACAAAGCTGTCATCATGCTCTGGATGAACGGCGGCCCCAGTCAGCTCGAAACGTTCGATCCCAAACCAACGCACGAGAACGGCGGCGAGACTTCAGTGATCTCGACCGCGATCCCCGGTGTTCAGATTGCCGAGCCCTGGACCGGGATCGCCAGCGTGCTCGATCGCTGCGCGGTGATTCGCTCGTTCACGAACAAAGAGGGCAACCATCGTCGAGCAACCTATCAGCTGCACACCGGGTATGTACCATCGGGATCGGTGAAGCATCCTTCGCTCGGCTCGAATGTCGCTCAGCAGATTGGCGATGAGAACCTCGACATCCCATCCGTGGTTTCAATCGGTCGCGCTGATGGAGCCGGGGCGGGCTTTCTTGGTGTCGAGTTCGATCCGTTCTTTATCAACAACCCCGGCCAGCGGCCAGACAACACTCAGATGCCGGTGGCGGGAGACCGGTATCAACGACGGTTGAATCTGTTCGATTCCCTTCAGCAGGGATTCTCTCAACGCGGAGCCGAGCAGGTCGTCGAGAACCACAACGCTATTTACGGCAAGGCCGCTGATCTCATCCGCAGCCCACGACTGTCCGCCTTTGAACTGAGCGGAGAACCGGATTCCTTGAAGAAGAAATACGGCGAGACCCAGTTTGGTCGCGGGTGTCTGCTGGCCCGTCGGCTTGTGGAAGAAGGGGTCAGCTATGTCGAAGTGGTCTCCAACGGCTGGGATACGCACGACGACAACTTCGACCGCATTGCCAACCTGGCCGGCCAGGTTGATCCGGCGACGGCAGCGCTCATTCTGGACCTCGAAGAACGAGGCATGCTGGACGATACACTCGTCGTCTGGATGGGCGAGTTCGGACGCACGCCGCGAGTCAACGGTCGTGGAGGTCGGGACCACTTCCCGCGGGTCTTCAACGGATTGATGGCGGGCGGCGGTGTCCGCGGCGGGCAGGTGATCGGAGCTTCGACCGCCGACGGCAACGACGTGCTCGACCGACCGGTCAGCGTGCCCGATCTGTTCCACAGCATCTGCCATGCAATCGGAGTCGATCCGGAGTTCGAGAACATGAGCCCGCTGGGCCGCCCGATGAAAATCGTCGAAGGCGGAAGCGTGGTTCACGAACTGTTTTCCTGAAATCAATGAACGGTTCGGAAGCCTCTTGTGGAGGATGGTCCGGCCGGGATGCGGCAGAGCGGCCACGACGATGAAGCAGCGACATCAACGTGGCCTCGACGGGGAACGATCGGGCGACCTCCCGATCCGTTCCAATCGCAGACCCTCAATTTCTGCGTCCGACTGCCAACTCCCGGCCGGTCCATCGATTTTCTTCGCATTGAGAATCAGCGGAAG
Organism: Rubinisphaera margarita; assembly: GCF_022267515.1. Classification (NCBI taxonomy): domain Bacteria; kingdom Pseudomonadati; phylum Planctomycetota; class Planctomycetia; order Planctomycetales; family Planctomycetaceae; genus Rubinisphaera; species Rubinisphaera margarita. The sequence goes on from NZ_JAKFGB010000014.1 coordinate 247,738, forward strand.
GAACGGGCGATCTGCGGACTTCACACAGGTCATCGCGGGGCTGGCGACTCTTGGTAGTCACCAGCCCTTCTTGCTGTATGATGGAGTTTCCATGAACCGCGCACCTGTTCCGGAGATTCCCCGATGAAACTTCATCTGCACCTGTCGACGCTGTTGCTTCTCACCCTGCCGTTTTCCCTCGCCGCTGCCGACGATCAACCCGCCGAAGGCAAGAAGAACGCGAAAGCCATTTCGCTGATCAAAGGAGACAAGCTGGACGGCTGGCAGAAAACCCAGTTTGGAGGGCCCGGCGAGGTCAGCGTGAAAGAAGGTGTGCTGACGATCGAAATGGGATCGCCGCTGAATGGGGTGACGATCACCGAAGAGGCGTTCAAGAAGCTGCCGAAGGTGAACTACGAGATGCGGCTCGAAGCGAAACGCGAACTCGGCGGCGACTTCTTCGTCGGGCTGACATTTCCGGTCAAGGATCAGCACTGCTCGCTGATCATGGGCGGCTGGGGCGGCGGCGTCATCGGCATCTCGAGCATCGATGGTTACGATGCTTCCGAGAATGAATCGACAACCTATGCGACCTTCGAGAACGGCAAGTGGTACAACATCCGGCTGCAGGTGACTGACAATCGCATCACGGTCTGGCTGGACGATGAAGAGATGGTCGATGTCGACATTGAAGAGCGGCGGCTCGATACACGGATCGAAGTTGATTTATCCAAGCCGCTTGGTCTGTCGAGCTTCGAAACGACGGCCAAAATTCGGGACTTCAAAATTCGCCCGTTGAGCGAGAAATAATTCTCAACTTACGGTAGAATACGCAAACAGGCGATCGCTCCCGGGCGATCGCCTGTTTCCATGGCTTCAGACATCAAGCGGCTTAGAACACGTCCAGGTGGAAGTGGTACCCTTTGTGGTACGGCCGTTCGGTCGGATAGAAGTTGTGCCAGTCCTTATTGTAGACCGGAATCTGCATTTCCGGGGCGTACCGGTAATACATGTGATCGTAGCTGCCGTACTGCTGGAAGTTTTGCGGATAGTACATGTACGGGTAGTAGTAGAACCGATTCCAGTCGGTTGGCTGTCCCTGTCCTGCAGCACCTGCTTCTGGGATCGCCGTGTTGACAACCATGATCAATGCGGTTGCCATCAAGCCAGCCTGGGCCAAACGTCGAAACATCCTTGTTTCTCCTCGGGGAAAGATGACATCGGCCTGGAGCCGTGCAATTTCGTAGAGTGATGTCGTTCCCGAAAAAGGACGACTTCCTTTAACTCATCGACCGGAGAACCCCCGTTACATCAGTGAAGTTTCGCACAATCGCCACATTGCGCGCAGGCCCGGCTCGGGGATCGAGGGTTTGTAAAATTTATTTGAAGCTGTTCACAGAGACCGTCGATTCTCCGTGATCGCGCGGAACCGCTTTCCGCATCCCCAGCTTCCGACGACGCAACGTGTTGTCATATTGACACATGAAGTTGTCTTCGCTTCGTAAGAATTTCACACCAATCCGAGAAGACCTTCTCGACCGCTGGTGAAAATTCCCGCGCTGACAAAGTCGCAGACGACGTCGCTGCTCGAAACTGGAGCAGAGTGCTGCGCTGGGAATGACCATCGTGATTCAAATTCGATCACAACAAGAGGTCAGTACCTCTCCATGTGATCGAATCCGGCTCGTTTTCCGTCCGCAGGGTCGAGCAAGTCCCCCTGAACCGACAGAACGATTCAACCCTTTTTTATGGTTCGACCTTTGCTGGTTCAGAACCATTGTTGCATTCCTTTTTCAGTGGGCTGGAGTGAGTTGATGAAAAGCTGGCGAACAATCTGTCCAACGCTGATCGCCATCGCGACGAGTCTCGCCTCTTCGGGCGTCTTTCTGCCCGAGGCCGCCTTGTCTCAGGAAAGGTCGACACCCGTGGTTGCGAATCCTCTGGGCGACTCCTCTTTTTCTCGCGCCTTCGCTGTCACTTCCTTCGAGGATCTGACGGCTTACGCCCGGCTCAAAGCCGCGCATCCGTACCAACCCGCACCCAAGGCCCATGAGATTCTCTCGACGCTGACCTACGACGAATATCAACAGATTCAATTCAATCACAAAAAGGCGATCTGGCGGGGCTCGGATCAGTTCTGGATCGAAATGTTTCATCCCGGCTTCGTCCAGCGCGATCAGATCGGTCTGAACGTGATTGAACAGGGCCGCGAGAAAACCGTCGCTTTCAATCGCGACTATTTTCAATATCCCGAGTCGATGTCGAGCTTTGATATCCCGGCCGAGACGACCTTTTCCGGGATCCGCATCGCCGGCCGATTTCCCGGCAACGATGATCCGCAGGAGATTCTGACGTTCCTGGGTTCCAGCTACTTCCGCTGTCGGAGTTCAGACTGCGTCTACGGTTCCTCCACTCGAGGGCTGGCGGTGAATATTGGAACGCCGGGTGAAGAAGAGTTTCCGGTCTTCCGCGAGTTCTGGATTGTCGAGCCGGAAGAGGGAGTCAACGAGCTGATCGTTCTGGCATTTATGGATAGTCCTTCGCTGACGGGAGCCTACGAATTTCGTTTGCATCCCCAGGAAAAGACCGCCGAGATCGATGTCCGTTCCATGATTTACTTCCGCAGTCGACCGGAGAAGCTCGGCATCGCCCCGGTCACAAGCATGTGGATGTGGGGTGATGGATTGATCCCTCCGCCGCTCGATCTGCGACCATCGGTGCACGACGCCGACGGTCTGCTCGTTGAAACAACCGAGGGATGGACGTGGCGGAGTCTGTGCCGCCAGAGCTATCCGTCAGTCAGCCGGCTGAACGCGAATGAAATTCGCGGATTCGGACTTCTGCAACGGGATACCCGTTTCGAACATTTCCAGGATTCATTCGCTCAATACGACCGTCGACCGAGTGTCTGGATTGAACCGCAAAATCAGTGGCCCAAAGGGCATATGGAACTGCTCGAGCTCCCGGGATCGCATGAGGGAATTGACAATATCGGCGCCTACTGGGTGCCCGAACTTCCTAAAAACCTCGAACAGGGTCTGCCGATTGCATATCGAATCCATTACTTCCACGGGGATCTGAAAACAAAGTGCAGGGATTACCTGGCAGCCATTCAAAACGTTCAGATTCACCGGGACCCCGATTCGAAAGTTCGACTTTCGATCGAATTCAAGGGCCAATCACTTGCCGATCTGGCAGCGGAAACTGCGGTTCATACCCAGCTACAGACCATCCGCGGCGAAGTACTCCATCAAGAAATCGTTCGGCGCCCCAATGGCCGCTGGACGCTCGAACTCGTGATCAGACCTGAGTCCGATGCTCCTTTTGAGATTCAAGTCTGTCTGAAAGACGCCAATCGGAAACTGACCGAAACGTGGGCTTACCTTTGTCCAATCAAGCCCCCGCCCTATCAGTATCCGCAGGTTTACACACGAGTTGAATAAGTTTCACACGCACACAACAGATAACAGTTCAGGATCACCCCCCATGAAGTCAACAATCAGCACACTCGCCCCTACCGTGAGGATGAACGGAATCCATCGTCCTCTAACGGTCGCCGTACCGCGGCGGTCACGGTCCGTACGCGTCGTTCCTCGTGAGAACTTCGAACCTATGCGACCTCCCATGACGCTGCGGCGGGTCTGGTGGCTGCGGTTCGACGGCTGGACCGAAGCCGCTCAGGTTCCCGTTCTGCGACTTCGTGGTCTCATTGACCGTGGTCGCCTCGCAGGAGAGAAGATGTGATCGGCAACTCGTATTATGCGGCGTATCAGGCACGTCAGACCCGTCTGGCGCTGTTGGCTGCATCGACCTATTCGACAGTCATTCTGTCAGCCGGCTTCCTGTTCGTGATCTCCGGCAACGGAATCTCGACGCTCGATGCTGTCTCGACTTCTCTGTTCGTGATCCTCTCCTTCTGGATCTCCATCGGCTTCTGGAACGCGGTTCTGGGATTCCGGTGTGCGGTGACGGAGAGCCGAACGGCTCGACACAAGCTGAAACCCAGCTCGGCTGCGGCTATTGCCGAAAAGAGCCGGACGGCCATCCTTATGCCGGTTTACAATGAAGACCCCGAAGCGGTCTTTTCCCGAATTCACGCGATGATTCAGTCCCTGCACGAGACGGGCGGGGAAGATGGGTTCGAATTCTTTGTCCTGAGCGACACCACGAATCCGGATATCGCGCTGCGTGAAGAACTGATCTGGACTCAATACGTCGAACACTATCATCCACCGATCAACGTCTATTATCGACGACGGGCAAAGAACCTGCGACGCAAGGCCGGCAACATTGCCGACTTCTGCGAACGCTGGGGGCGTAACTATGACTTCATGCTCATCCTCGATGCCGACAGCGTGATGTCTGGCCGGACAATCCTCGAACTGGTGCGACGGATGCTGCTGGATCCGCGACTGGGCATCCTTCAGGCTCCGCCGCGTCCCGTGAATCGCCAGTCTCTGTTCGCCCGGCTGCAGCAGTTCGCCGCCGCCGTCTACGGACCGCTCTGCGTTCGTGGCTTCTGTTCCTGGACGGCTACCGACGGCAACTACTGGGGCCACAATGCGATCCTCCGCGTTCGTCCCTTTGTGGATCATTGTGAACTGCCAGTACTGTCAGGATCGCGCCCGCTGGGCGGAGACATTCTCAGTCACGACTTCGTGGAAGCAGCTCTGATGCTGCGAGCCGGCTTCAAGGTCCAGATCGCCGATGACCTGGAAGGCAGTTACGAAGAATGCCCAACGACTCTGGCCGATTACGCACAGCGCGATCAGCGGTGGTGTCAGGGCAATATGCAACATGCCCGACTCGTCATGTGTGAAGGGTTCCGCCCGCTCAGCCGAATTCACTTCGCCATGGGGGTGATGTCCTACGTCGCATCGCCAATCTGGCTGGCCTTCATCGGATCGTTACTGGCGACCCGTTGGATCGAAGGTCCGGCGATGGACGGTGGTGCGATCGATGGCTATCTGATGTTGACCGTCTTCAGCATCTCGATGGTTATGCTCCTCGTGCCAAAGTTTCTCAGCCTGTATCTGATGTCGCGAAACCGCGAACAGTCTCGGCGGCATGGCGGTCGACTGGCGTTGTTCGGAAGCACGATTCTGGAGACGGCCATCTCTATTATCTTCGCCCCGGTAATGGCTTACTACCACAGCCGGTTCGTCCTTTCGACATTGATGGGAAAGACCGTGGCCTGGAACTGCCAGCAGCGGGATGAGACGAATGTCAGCCTTAAAGACGCGTGGTCGATGCACTGGGATGTAATGCTGTTCTACGCGATTCTGGGAGGTCTGGTTGCCTGGAGCGCTCCTGCTCTGCTGCCTTGGTTTGTGCCCATGCTGATCGGTCCGATGCTGATCGTCCCCCTGGCATCAGCATTCGGCAGCCGCGGTATTGGCCACTGGCTGCAGAAGCGAAATCTGCTGCTCATTCCCGAAGAAGAAACCCGGCCGCAGGTGCTGCGAACACTCGACGAAGCCGCTGCCTTCTTCCGGGAGAATCCGCTGGTCGAACCAGGTCGCGACATCCTGCAGACCGTGCTCGCCAACCGTGGACATTCGCTGATGCACATGAAGATCGCCCGCGATATGCTCCCGGCTCACGAACCCGCCGAGCCGTTCGTCACCAAGAACTTTGAAGAGGTCGAATCGTATGTCCGAAGCGGCGAATTCAGTCGTCTGCCGATCGATGTTCGTCGGTCTCTGATTCTCGACAACGAAGCCTTCAAGCGTCTGGCAATGATCTGTCAGAATGTGTAAGCGTTGGCTGTGATTCCACGAAAAAGCCTCTTCGTCAAACCGACGGAGAGGCTTTTTTTATGGGCGAATTCAACTACCGACGTTTGCAGAAGCAAACTCAGCATGGCAGGGGATAGGCGCCCATGCGACTGCTGGTGAAGCATGAAAATGCTCTAACAGTTCGCCCAGACTCCCTTCATGTACTCAAGCGAATCGACGGCGATCTTCTCGGCTCCCGGCGAATAATCGAAGACTTCAACCGACACCCAGCCGTCGTAGCCAGTCTCCTTCAGCGCGGCAAAGATCGGCTGGAAATCGACTTCACCCATTCCGGGTCCACGCAGGTTGACATCGTTGGCATGGAAGTGAGCGGTCACGTCGCGGAATTCACGGATCAGATCCGGGATCGACGTCGACTCATCCGACATCGCCTTTACGTCCTGATGCAGCTGGATAGCCGGGCTGCGGAAGTGATCAATCAACTCGCGGGCCTGCTGGCAGGTGATCATGTAATCGGTTTCCTGTCGCGAAAGCGGTTCCAGGCAGAGCGTCACGCCGGCTGCTTCCAGGTGAGGAACGACCTCGGCCAGAACCTGAATCGCGTGATCGTTCGCTTCAGCCATTGAAACGCCTGGCAACAGACTTCGTTGTTTCGGGGACCCAAGGACCATCAGTTCCCCGCCGAGGTCCTGACAGAGCCGCGTCAGCTCGATGAGGTACTCCGAGGTGCGTTTACGGACATCGGCGTCCGCAGTCGTCAGGTAGAACCCTTCGGTCTTCGCGAGCAACCAGTGGAGCCCGATGATCTCCAGTCCGGCCTGTTCGGCTGTCTTACGGTAATGCTCACGCTCGGCCTGAGTCACCTTGTCCGCGGACGCCGCCAGAGTGAAGGGGGCCACCTCGACGCCGGTGTATCCCGTCTCGGCAATGAACTCGCACTGCCGCTCCCAGGACCACCCTTCGAACAGTTCCTGACAAATCGCAAATCGCATCAACGCTCTCCCGCCTGTATGTCGCTGCAAGTCTCTATTTCATAGCCACTTGCGAATACCAAAAACTGGCCGCGGCCAGATTCCCACTTCATCCTAGCGGATCGCCCCGAGCGGCGAAACCGGCTCGGTTCCGTTCTTCGTTCTTCGCTCTGGATACCGGATTTACCGGTTGAGGTGATTGCGCGACAGAGGCCCTCACGAGAGGCTCGGCAATCTGTCCAAAGTGGTGAATGCGGGAAAGTTGAGTCGATCTTGTTGACGAAACAAGAAGTGGCGCCCGTCTCCCGGGCGTGCCGTGAGTCAGTTGGAGCATGCCGGATCGGTGCGTGCGCTCCGGTTTCATTACGAACACAAGCCTCGGTACTCCATCAACGAGGCGAAAAAGAGGGACAAGAACCATGAAGTCAGCAGCCAGGATTATGCTTGCTGCATTCGCGCTGATGATTGGCGCGATGGGCGGCACAGCACAGGCCGCGTATTGCGGCGCAGACAGCTTCGATTGCTGTCCGACAGACACATGTGGACGCTGGGGCCACTTTGGCATCGCCAAGCAGCAGTGCTGCGGTCCCAAGTATCAGACGGTGAAGAAGGTTGTCTGGGATACACAGGAATACTGCTGTCCGGTCACGGTTTACGATACATGTTGCGAACGGGTTCCCGTCCCCTGCACTCGCACTGTGTTCAAGACTTGCTACCGCAAGGAAAAGTACGAAGTCTGTCGCCCGGTCTACAAAACCTGCTACCGCACGGTTTGCGAAACCGTTCGTCGGCCGGTTTACAAGACCTGCTATCGCAAGGTGACAGAGACCGTTCGCAAGCCTGTGTACAAGACCTGCTACCGTGAGCACTGCTACACGGTCAGCCGCCCGGTCACCCGAACGTGCTACCGCAACGTCTGCTACACAACCTGCCGCCCGGTCTACAAGACCTGCTACAAAGAAGTCTGCTCCACTCAGTACCGCACGAAAACCCGCACCTGCTATCGCGACGTCTGCTACACCGTCTGCAAGCCGGTTCGGGAAACGCACTGGGTCGACGTCTGCTGTGGCGAATGGAAAACGGTTCGTGAACGGGTCCCTTGCCCGTGTCCCACGACTTGCCATTCCGAATCGTGCTGCATCAATCACTACGGCGGCTGTGTTGACGGTTGCGTCGACGGCTGTGGCGACGGTTGCGGCAACGACTGCCCGGACTGCCGCGTGATGAACAAGTGCCACGGCGGCTACACCATCTGCCGTCAGGTCTGGTGCCCGAAAGTGGTCAAGAAGAAGGTCTGCTCGGTTCGCTACGAAACCTGCGTCAAAACTCGCCGAGTGCCCTACACGGTCTGCGAACAGGTTCCATACACCGTAACCCGCAAGGTTCCTTACACGACCTGTCACATGGTCAAGGAATGCCGCACCCGCAAGGTTCCCTACACGACCTGCCACATGGTCCAGGAAACGAAGCGTTGCCGCGTCCCTTATACGACCTGTCACTTCGTCGAACGCTGCATCACCCGCCGCGTGCCTTACACGACCTGCACCTGGAAGTGTGATACGGTCAAACGGAAGATTCCGTACACGACTTGTCACATGGTCAAGGAATGCCGCACCCGCTGCGTCCCTTACACGACCTGCCAGACGGTCCGCGACGTCCGCTACGTCACCCAGACGAAATGCGTGCCTCGCACGATCATGGTCAAGAAAACCCGCTGCGTGCCTCGCGTCGTCTGCGAACGGGTTCCAGTCTGCAACGACTGCTGCCCGCAGACCTGTGACGAATGCGTGGACGGATGCCAGCCTTGCATCCAGTAACGTGCCGGACACTCGCTGGGGAATGAAGCTCACTTCGTCCCCGGTTGAGCTGTCGACCGAACAACGCTGACTCGAAGTCCGACCCTTCCGTCAGCGCGACAGTCAGGATGGGAGCCAGATCCGGCTGTCGTTCTTGAGAATACGATGTCTCTCTCGTCTCCTTGAAGGGCCGCACTACACCACGTGCGGCCCTTTCCGTTTTTCTACACTCAAAGAACAGAAACCGCCAATATCCGGTGAATTCCTGGAATACATCCTTGTGATCGAGATCTCACTTCTAGAATCCTTTCAAACCTCCCCTACTCCTTTGAAAGGAACTGAAGTCATGATTAGAACTACTTGCTTTGCTGTCGCTACTGTTATTGGACTCGCATTCTCGGCTCAGGCTGCTGAGAAAACGATCGTCGAAACCGCCGTCGGAGCCGGTGATTTCAACACACTCGTCGCCGCCGTCAAAGCCGCCGGGCTGGTTGATACCCTGCAGGGTGAAGGCCCTTACACCGTGTTCGCTCCGACTGACGAAGCCTTCAATAAGCTGCCGAAGGGAACCGTGGAATCGCTTCTGAAGCCCGAAAACAAGGACAAGCTGACGTCTATCCTGCTCTACCACGTGGTCCCCGGCAAAGTCATGGCCGCCGACGTGGTGAAACTGCACGAAGCCGAAACGGCCCAGGGAACTAAAGTCTCGATTAAGACCAAGGGCAAGAAGGTCATGGTCGACAACGCCAAAGTGGTGAAGACCGACATCAAGTGCTCAAACGGTGTGATTCACGTGATCGACACCGTCATCATGCCAGAATAATCGCTGGGTGACTGCTTAAGTAAACTAGACGATCCTCAATAAATTTGTTGAGGATCGTTTTTGTGTATTTAGGGCTAAGAAGTGGCCGTGTTTCGCGAATAGAAACCGGTTCATCGATGGGCGTCGAGTTCGGGAAATGGCCGTTGGTCGGCCATGCTCAAAGAGATTGTAGACCCGAGACGCACCTTTCCAACTTGTGCGGTCGAATTTCAGCCCACAGAAGCAAAGCGCGGCAGTCACGACATCGGAGACGTGAGGGAGGAACATAGACGGCTGTGCGCAGTGGCGAATCTTCACATCCGGTCGATGCAAAATTTCCGATCGCCCCGAGTATGGTCCTGTTCGCAAGAGCGAGCCGCGATCCAGAGGCGGCTGCGACTGTACGAGAATGCTCAGCCATTCGTGGATCCTCCGCCGACGAGCTCCCAATAAAGTTCATCCGGGGCCCGGCCCGTGTCCCCTTCGCGGCGTTCTTTTCGTTTCCAAGTGTGAACACACAACGCTTCACACCGAACTTTGGAGATGATCATGAAAACGCTCATTCACGCCGCTCTGATCACCGTCGCCTTCTTCGCCACATTCGCTGTTCAGCCCGCCGACTGCCTGGCGAAATCGCCGGCCGACAAGATGATGACCTTCGACGAAGCCGCCATCCTCGTTCTCGAATGGCAGCTGAACGAAGACGAAATCTTCGACATGTACCTGGCCGGTCTGATCGACGAACCGACCGCCATGATCCTGATGGACCTCGATGACTTCGAGCAGACCTCGAAAGTCTCCGGCATGGACCTCGGCAGCGGACGCATCAAAGGTGTCTCCGGCCTCGACCTTGGCAGCGGACGTTTTCAGGAACTCTCGGGAACCGATCTTGGCAGCGGACGATAGATCGAACTGATATTGACGATCAGCTGCCCCACGGAGACGATTCACCAGAAGTTCTTGTCTCTGAAACTGGAAGGTTCGATGGGAATACTTTTCATAACAATCGGTGTCCTATCCGCCATCATTGGCCATTCCGTTCATCACGATTCTGAAAATGTCGGGAGCGTCATCGAACGATGGAAGAAGAGGACCGAGATCACCGACAGCGTCCTCGTACACTTCACGTTCTACCGGTATGATCATGTTTTCAATACATGGTCGACAGGGACAGGCGAAATGCACTGGCGATCCCCGACCGAGGCACGATTGCTCGAAGTCGGCGACGTGAGCAGAGTCGGTGACACGATTACTCGCGTCGGGCAAGAATACGGGATGGAGCTTTCCGCTAATAATGAGTGGATCTGGAAGAACGGGAAGTTGACCGTTCTCGACTGTGAAAGAAAAGAATTCCAGACGTGTATCGTAGCGGAACTCAATATCCTGGCTCAGTTCCTGCCATCGTCGCCTGCTGAGTGGATGCCATTCCTGCCCGGCATGCCCGAAAGAAGCAGTTTCGACGAATGGCGTTTTGAGCTTCAGGAAGAACGAAACGACTCCTATCTGGTGGAAGCGTGGCCACTTTCGGAAGAACTGAAGAAGAAATTTCAAAGCTGTGAATTACTTATTCGGCGAGCCGATTTTCAGCTGATGGCCGTGAAAAACAGAATACGGGGCGGACACAGAGAGATCGTTTACGTCTTCCATCAAGTCGACTTCACTCGCGAACCGCTCATAACTCCGCAATTAGACTGCTACCGGAATCAGGTTCAACGGAACCCGATTAAGCCTGAGGACGGAACCAGGCTCACCGAAAAGTTTCTCGTTTCTCTTGGTCTACGAGCACTCTTCACGCTGGTTTCGATGCCGTGATTACACCTCCGGCCAACGTTTCACGGCCCGCCGAATCTTCCACCCGAGTCGATCGAGATCAGAGGTAAACTCTGGTTCGTGGCTGCGGGTGTTGACGAGGATTGCCCAGCAGAAGCGATCAGACGTGCGGACGAGGATGCCTGCTCCGCCGTTGAAGCTGCCGATGTGCCACCAGTTGCCGGCTTCATTGACGTTCCAGCCTTTTGCATAGCTCGGCTCCACTTCGGAAGGAGTCGTCATTGTCGCGATGGAGTTCGCGGTGAGCAGGTCCTTCGGCTCGTCGAAACCGTCGACATGCAGCATGAGTCGCACCAGCTGACTCGGCGAAGCAATCCAGCCGCCATGGGCATCCATGCGAGTCACGTGCATCAGCCGGGCATATGGGCTTTCTTTCTGCCCTTTCTGCCCGTAGTAGCAAACTTCCTCCGGTTTGCGTTCTGCCTTTCTCCGGCCGCCGAGTGTCATCTGCTCCACGCCGGCCGGCTGCAGCAGATGCTTGCGGACGGCTTGTTCGTAAGAAATCGTCGTGACCGCCTCGATCACGCGGCCGAGTACGCAGTAGCCGAAGTTCGAATAGCGAAACGTGGTGCCCGGTTCATCGAGCAGCGGAAACGTCTCGAGCGTGTAGCGAATCAATTCGCGATGATCGAGATGCAGCGCCTCCCAGGTAAACATCGGATCGTGCACCTTGTTTCCCCAACCGCCCGAGGTGTGCTCCAGCAGATGCTGAATCTGTATCGCTTGAATCTGCGTCCGCTTCTCGTCCGGCAACTCCAGTTCGTCCAGCAGCGAGGCGAGCAGCCGCTCTTCGGCAAACGGACGGTCGGTCAACTGCAGTTGTCCGTCTTCGATTAGTCGAAAGATCATCATCGACGTGATCGGCTTCGAGACACTGGCAATCCGAAACTGATGCCGCGGCTCCACCGGAATCTCCGCATCACGATCCGCCCACCCAAACCCGGCCGCCAATTGAAGCCTGCCGTACCGAGCCATCGCCACCGACACCCCCGGCACTTCGTAAGCGTCCATGAACTCGGCGACGTGCTTCTCGATAGCGGCCCGTTCGGCTTCACGGAAACGTTCCAGAGACAGACGGTCTTCCGCGTTCGCGACCTGCACCAGTGTCGCTGCCTGCCCCAGCCCCATTCCAAGAAGCTGAAGAAATGACCGCCGCCCGATCCCATTACTCATGAAGCCTCCCTGGGAATCAGTAACCGCAGGTGATGAGCGAAGTGCACGAACTGCAATCGTTCCGCCGTCTCGTAGTCCATCTTGCCGAACAACGGCGACGGACAAATTTCTCCCGAGTAGTTCCGAAAGCGGGTGATGGTCCCGAGCAGTTGCTCAACCGCCGCGGCATCCTCCGCTTCGTCGGCGCGATGGACCGAACCGGGAAACGTCGGCGTGCCGGGGCGAAAGCCTTCCTTCAACGAACGGCGGAGCATCGACTTCCCCATCGTCGCCCGCACCATGCCCATCATCGCTCCGACAGGCCACGGATTTTTCGGGAATCCATCCATCGGATACGTGAGCCAGTCGTTCAGATGCAGAGCCACCTGCGACAGGTTCCATTTGCCGAGCTGTTCATAGCCAGCCGTCAACTCCCGTAAATCGGCTTCGATGCTGTCCCAGTCGTTGAAATTCAATGTCCGTGGCGCTGACATAACGATCTCCACTGCAGATGGTCCGGGTGTCGTTCGAGGAATGCTTGTCGAGGCGGCGATGCCTGTCGAATCTGCATGATAACGGCTGCAAATTGGGGTTGGGAATGTGGATGTCAATCCCTGCCTGCCGATACAAGACTTGGAGGAGAACTCTGGACGTGGCTCCTGGCATTTGGTTACACTCAAATCTGCCGGACGCCGACCGCGTTCTGCTCCCACCCTTTCAACATCTGTTGATCGCTGAGCCTCGCCGCGGTCTCCTCCGGAATCGAACCTCCTGGAGACCCTACCATGCCCGCCTCCAATCGTCGAAATGCAGCCGCATTTTCCGCTCAGGCCTCGCCCCGGCCGTCTACCATCAGCCAGCTGTTTACGCCGCAGCCCGCTCCCATTGAAGTCGGTTCCGGTCGCCGCTGGTTTCTGCAGATGGGGATGAGTGCCCTCGCCGGCCTCGGCTCCCTCTCGAACCCGCTGCTCGCTGCCCCGCCTGTCAGCCGCACGCCGAAAGCGAAGTCGGTCATTCTGATCTGGCTGTCCGGCGGCCCGAGTCAACTCGAAACCTGGGACCCGAAGCCGATGGCTCCGGCCGAAATTCGCGGTCCGCTCGGAACCATTTCGACCGCAGTGCCCGGCATCGAGATTTGCGATCAACTTCCATTGCAGGCGGCGATGATGAACGAGTTCGCGATCATCCGTTCGATGGATGCCACCGCGAGCAATCACACGCCGACCACCTTTCAGGCGGCGAATCCGAAGTCGCGGCGGGTCGGTGAGATCAGTGAGAAGAATGGGGGCGGCTATCCGTCGATGGGCTCCGTCGCGGCGAAATTCCGCGGTCCCAATCACCCCGGCGTCCCCGCCTTCGTCGCCCTGGCCGACAGTCTGAAGGCCGACGTCTACGGAGCCGGTCAGCTCGGTCACAACTACGAACCGCTGGATGGCATGTCGGCTGCCGGCAAGTTCGAGCCGCTCCCGGGATTCGCCGGAGCTCGCCTGAAAGATCGCAACGACCTGCGTACCGAACTCGACCGCTTCCGTCAGCACGTTGATGTGAATCCGTCGCTGGCCCTGCAGGATCGCTACACCCGCGAAGCCTACGAAATGGTCTCCTCCGGCCGCGTCGCTCAGGCTTTCGATCTCAACAATGAGCCGCAGGACGTTCGCGATCGCTACGGCAACCATTCGTTCGGCCGCAAAGCCCTGCTGGCCCGTCGGCTGGTCGAAGCCGGGGTGACGTTCATCACCCTCAGCGATGCCTGGGGCCACTGGGATCATCACGGCGACAACGTCCGCTGGGGCGGCATTGAGAAAGGCTTGAAGCCGATGCTCCCCGGCTTCGACTTCGGCGTGACCAATCTCGTGCAGGACCTGAAAGATCGTGGCCTGCTCGACTCGACGCTGGTGCTCGTCCTCGGCGAATTCGGCCGCGGCCCGGTCATCAACAAAGAAGCCGGCCGCGACCACTGGACCCCAGTCATGTCGATGCTCCTCGCTGGAGCCGGCATCCCGGGCGGACAGGTCATTGGCGCCACCGACAGCCGAGCCGGCGGCATCGTCTCCGGCAGACTCGGCCCCGGCGAATTCGGCCGCTACTGTGTTCCACAAACTCGGCATCGATCCCAACAGCCACTGGATCAACCCCAGTGGACGCCCCATCCCCCTGGTCGAAGGCGAAGCCAAACCAATCCCGGAACTCTGCTGACAAATGGGATGGCCCGGATGTTCACTTCCGGGTGACGAAGTCACAAGCAGCCGGGCGTTGGCAATGAAATGACAGTGATCGCAGCCGGTCTCACTCAGTATTGCCCGGGCCAGAGACTTGAACGGCCCATGGGCTGCTGCTTATTGCTGCGCAGCCGGGAGATCAACCTCCCGGCTCTCCTGCGAGTATGCAGAACAAGTGGGGCTACTTCAGTCGGATAACGCCTACCATCAGCCGGTTGTGGCCGTTGATGATCCATGTGATTGTGTGCCGAACACAACGCGGCTGCATGGTTTGGTTATACGAATGGTCGACCGGTTGCAATGTCAAGAAGATCATGGGCATATGCCAACGCTTGGGTCGCGTCTGGCATACGATTCGTTGCGTGTGCCGAATCGTTCCGTCTGCGGAGCAATTGACGCAATTCGTCTCGCAATCGCTCTCCGAAAATATTCGCGTGGTAGCAGGTATCGATCACAGTACGCTCTGAAGGCTTACCAGTCAGAAAATCATCGTAGTCCTGAATTGGGGCATAGACTGGGGTGCCGTTTCGGCGAACATATTCAGTAGTCAACGAACCGTTGAAGGCACTCAACTGGGTGTCGAAAACCCATTGACGAATGTAGTCGTATATTCCATTCCATGTCATGACCATGCAAGCACGAAATGCGGATGCGCGGAACGCGGACACGGCCTCTTCAATCAATGTAGATTGTGTTGCGTTGAGTGGTAATCGGCTGGCGAGGTCGGCAAACTCATCTGCAACTTGCACATTTGTGGTTCGGACAATGGAGAGGCCAGTGACCTCGTCGTACGCCGTGGCGCTGATTGCGCCTAAGTATGCTTGAATTTGTGCAACCGCTGTTCCGTTTGGGCGATTATTGAGCGTGGGAATCGAGGCGATTGCAGCGAGTGGGCCGGACGCAATATGGGTTCGTGAAAGTCCGAGAGACTCCGTCAATCTTCGCAGCTCGCGGATGTTTCGGAAGATCGTGTCAGGGGCGGTGACTTGCGGGTTACTAAGTACACACAAAGCCTGCCCGAGGTCAACTAAGTCTGTGGCGGGCACAACTCGCTCCTTTTCGCATAACGCCTAGAATCACCCGGCGACGACGAGAGATTGTCCATCTGAAAACGCCCGGCTTCGCCGCTCGGGTGCATTTTTTGTTCTATCGCTTTGTGATGCGTGCTGGCATTCGCATCCATTTGGCCGCGGTACTCAACCAGCGGCGTCACGCGCATTGTCCACGAAGGCCCGAAGTGCTTTTTCAGACGATTGCACATTCGTTGGGTTCGCATTCAGTGGTAGGTGCGCGCCATCGACCGCCTGCTGACCGAAAAGTAAGGCCGGGTCACTATGATCAACGTAAGCTGTTCCAGAAGCGTCAACGGTGAAGAATTTTAAAGTGATATTATTCTTTTGGATGTAAGAACGGAAGAACATCAATGCCGGAACGACATGGTTGAGCCAGTCTTCATGGAGTTCTGTTGTAGCCGGGTCCGGAACGCCATCATAATGGAACACGCTGCCGCCAAATCGACGCCAATGAAAACGTTCGAGCATGCTGCGGATGTAGGTGCGCTGGTTGTTTTCTATGTCGGTGACATCGTAGCTGATCGTTACTGGCATGTGTCTTCCTTAAGAAAACTTGGGATTTCACTTGAAGTCGCGTCGGATAGCACTTGAACGGCCCATCGCCGATACCCTATTGCTTGGCAACCGGCCATTCTGCGACCTGTCCCACATCTACGGATTCCCTATCGGAGCCTCCGATTGATCCACGGACGCGGAGCCAGTGGCACTCCTCGAAAACGGGTGAGTCTACTCGAGTTGCACCTGATCGCGGAGTTGTTGCCATTCGGTCCAGCAGCGGCGGGGGTTGATCTGGTGAAGATCATTGAACATGCCGAGGGCGGCTCCGAAGGCGCGGGCTTTTTCAGCCGGCATCACGAGGCAGTTTGCTGAATCGCGGACGGCGAAGACTTCCCGTTTCGTGAGGGGGCTCCCTTTCTGCTTCTCCGCTCCGGCAAGCAGCATGAGCAGTGGATTCAGAAAGACAATCTTGAGATTGTCGTCCTGAGCCGCCACGTCGACAGCCTTTGCATACGGCATCGCATTCATGCCGCCAGTGGACTTCCTGCGGGAGAATAATCGCTTGAGAAGTTGAATCATCGAGAGAGCCTTGAATGCATGTCCGCAAATCTTCTACGACCCGGCGTCGTGTGTACACAACGGCAGGCAATGGTTACCTGTAGTATGTACAGTAGGTCGTGCGGAATTGCAATCAATTCTCCCTCCACCTCGCGGCCTAGTCTTCGGCCCGGCTGCCGTCGCCGCACATTTTCACGATCTTCGGATCGAACCGTGCGACGATGTCGACCAGGTCCTGCTGTTCGGCCATCACGCTGTCGATGTTCTTGTAGACGCCGGGGACTTCATCGGAACCGGCGGAAAGGACGTGGATTCCCTTCTTCAGCAGGTCGTTGCGAACCGCTTTGAAGTTGTATTTGCTCTTGGCCTGAGTCCGCGACATCCGTCGGCCGGCGCCGTGGGACGCCGAATCGAGACTGGCTGCGTTTCCCTTGCCGCGAACAATGTAAGCCGGATCGGCCATTGACCCCGGAATCACGCCGAGCACACCCGTTCCGGCTGGCGTCGCCCCTTTGCGATGTACGATCACTTCCTTACCGCCGTGGGTTTCCTTCCACGCGAAGTTGTGGTGATTCTCCACCCCGGTAATGATCCGTCCGCCGAGCAGGTTCGAGACGTTGCGGTGAATCACGGCGTGATTGGCGGCCGCGTATTCGCCCATCAGATTCATCGCCTCCCAGTATTCCTGGCCTTCCTGCGAATTCATATCGAGCCACGCGAGCCGCCCGAATTCCTTCTGCGATTGCGGCAGCTGCCGCTGAGCAATACTCGAGTAGACGTTGCAGACGCTCGCGCCGGTCCCGCGGGAACCGCTGTGGCTCAGCAGGGCGACGTACGTTCCCGGATCAAGGTCGAGTTCGTCGTCCCGTTCGTTAAGAGTCACCACGCCGAATTCGACGAAGTGATTCCCCGACCCGGACGTTCCGAGCTGCTTGCGAGCTTTGTCCTTGTTCTCCCGGGTGACTCGCGAAACGGTCCAGTCGCGGTCGAGCACCTCGTGATCCTGCGACTTCTTCCATTCGCAGCCGACTCCGAAACGGGTCCCGTTTTCGAGGGCGTTTTTGTAATGCTCAAAGTTCTTCTTCATCGTCTCGACCGGCATATCGAGAATCGACAACTTCATACGGCAGGCGATATCGACCCCCACGGCGTACGGCACGACCTTGCCTTCCATCGCGAGCACGCCGCCAATCGGCAGACCGTACCCGACATGGGCATCCGGCATCAGCGCAGCCCCGTATGCTCCCGGCAGGCGGCAGGCGTCGCGCATCTGAACATGACTGGCCGGATCGATCTCGTTTCCCCACGTCTGGTACTCGATCGGTTCATGGACCGGCGGCACCGGCTCTTCGATCAGCAACTGAGCGAGCGGCTGAAAAACGGGATTGTCGACATAGTCTTCCGGCGACTGGGCCACAGCCTGAAGCGAGGACTTCAATTCCTTTCCGCGCATGCCTTCTTCGGCCACGGCTCGCTGAACCGTTTGGAGGGCGGCCGCGAGAGCGTATTCCGGAATTCCGATGGCGAGCAGCTGTCGTTTATTCATGATGACCTGAGTTTTCCGAGAAAAAGAGTCTGTCTCAGCGGATGCTCCAAGGGCCGGAAAGGTTCGGGAGAAAGTGTCCAGCACGTGAAAAGAGGTCCACAGCGGTCCAGGACCGCCTACGTTTGGTCATTGAAAATGCACCGTTATAATTCATAATGACTTTTTGAAGCGATTCCATACGAAGTCTGCTGCCAGCCGGTATCAGGCTGTAATTCGAGGATAAGCCCATGGGGCTCACCATCATGAAGCGCATTCCGTTCTGTGCCGGCCACCGACTGGTGGGGCACGAAGGGAAGTGCGCCTCCTTCCATGGTCACAATTATGTCGCCGAAATCTACGTCTCGGGGGAAGAAACCGATGACGTCGGGCGGCTGATTGATTTTTCGTACCTGAAAAAGACCTTCAAGGGCTGGATCGACGACAACTGGGACCACGCGTTCCTGCTTAACGAGATCGACGAGAACGGGATCGACGCGATCAAACGGGTGGAGCCGACCAAGTACTATATCCTCCCGTACAATCCGACAGCCGAGAACATGGCGAAGTACCTGCTCGATGTCGTCGCTCCGAAGATGATGCAGGATCTCCCGGTCGAGGTCAGTCGCGTCATCATCTGGGAAACGGAAGAGTCGTTTGCCGAAGCCAGCACGACATCCCACCGTCCGACGGAAGCGGAGTATTCCTCGTCTCACAGCGTCGGCTCCTGAATTTCATCGCCTCCCTGCCTCAGGTTTTCTGACTGACAAGCTGTCACAGATCGCGGATCCATGCATCAGGTTCATCTGTTCTGCTTTCTGGCCAGCTACGCCGCCGCTTTCTTCCTGGAACTCGGCCGCTACTGGAAACCGCTGCCTCCTCTCCGCTGGCTGTCGCTGATTGCGACGGTCGCCGGCCTGATCGCTCATACCTGGTATCTGATCTCCCGCTCGATTCAATCGCAGCTGCCGCCGCTCGTCGCTTCCAATCACGACTGGCTCCTTGTCGCCGCCTGGCTGCTTGTCGCCGGCTATCTGGGGTTCGTCGTCTGGAATCTGCAGAGGCGAGGAGCGGACGCCATGGGGCTGTTCGTGCTTCCGCTGGCTCTATTGATGGTCGGGGCGTCCAGTCTGGTCAGCAACGATCCGGATGTTCTGTTCGGCAGCCAGCGGGTCCTGAAGATGCTGCACGCCAGTTCGCTCGTCATCGGGATCACCGGCGTCCTGGCCGGATTTCTGATCAGCGTGATGTATCTTCTGCAGCATCGGCGCCTCAAGAAGAAGCAGAACCTCCGGGGCGGCTTTACGTTGCCGGCTCTGGCTTCGCTGGCTCGCTACAATCTCTGGTCGGTGTCGATTTCCATGCCGATGCTCACGCTGGGTCTGCTCACCGGCTTTCTGTTGATCGGCGGTTCCGAAAAAGCGCTCCGGCCGGTTTCCTGGCAGGATCCAATCGTCATCGGCTTCACCATCGTCTGGCTCGGAATGGTGCTCTCGTTTGGGGGTCTGTTCAAGAAGCGTTCGATGCAGGGCCGGCAGATTGCGCTGATGAATGCCTGGGCCTTTGGCTTTCTTATCGTTACGTTGCTCGGTCTGCAGATTCTGGTCAATCTGACGGGACTCCCCTCCCAGCATGGCTGATGCAGCCGGAAGACAGGCGGAACATTGATGACGCTGGAAACTTGAAACGCCGTGAATTTACGCGTTGTGTACTGCAATCACGAAACGGCTGGACTGGAGATTCGCGAGAGACTCGCATTCTCCAGTGAGGAGCGATTGCGCGCCGCATACGTACACCTCAACGCCCGGTTTCCGAAGACGGAAATCGTCATTGTTTCGACCTGCAACCGCGTCGAACTCTACTTTGGAGCCGAGGACCGGGGCGTGCTCCCCAGCCAGGAGCAGATCGCCGGGTTTCTGGCGGAGTTTCACCAGATTCCGCTCGATGATTTCATTAACGAACTGCGAACCGAAACCGAAATTGAAGCCGTGCGGCATCTGTTTCGTGTCGCCAGCAGTCTCGACAGCATGGTGCTCGGCGAAGCTCAGATTGTCGCTCAGATCAAGGATGCCTATCAGCGGGGAGCCGATTGTGATGCGGTCGGCCCGCTGACCCATCAGCTGTTTCAGGCCGCGATGAACTTCGCCGGCAAGGTTCGCACGGAAACCAAACTTTCTGAAGGGCGGATCTCGATTGCTTCGGTCGCTGTCGGCGAGTTTGGCAAGAGTATCTTCGAACGTTTCGACGACAAAACCGTGCTCATCCTCGGAGCCGGAGAGATGGCCGAGGAGACGCTGCGTTACCTTAAAGACGAAGGCGTCAGCCAAATTATCATCGCCAATCGCAACCAGGAACGTGGGCAGCAGCTGGCCGACAACTGGGGGGGAAGATGGATTCCCTTCAGCGAGTGGGAATCCCGACTGAGTGACGTTCAGGTCATCGTGAGTGCCACGGGTGCGACCGAACCGATCATCACCAAACAACGCTTTGCCGAGCTGCGCAGGGCGAAGTCTTCCCAGCAAACGCTGTTCATTCTCGACCTGGGAGCCCCTCGAGACTTTGCCCCCGAGATCGCCCGCTGCGACGACAACGTGTTCCTCTACGATATCGACGATCTCGAGCAGACCTGTCAGCAGAACCGAAAAGCCCGGGCACGCGAAATCGACAAAGCCGAGAAGATGCTCGAAGCGGCGACCAGCCAGTTCATGCACGACTTTTACCATCGGAAAACCGGTCCAGTCGTGCAGCAGCTGCGGGAAACATGGCACGAGATTGGACGTCAGGAACTCGATCGTCTGTTCCGCAAGATGGAGCACGTCGACGACAACGACCGCCAGCTGATCGAGCAGACGATCAACCGCATCGTCAACAAACTGCTGCATCCACCGCTCGAAAACATCAAGCAGCATTCCAAAGAAGGAACGCCCCATACGCTGCTTGAAACCATGAAGCAATTGTTCGGGTTGGGCGACGGACTCAACCATTAAACCGCACGGGCGGCCTGTCTCTGAGCTTCATGCGAGGTCTCCCAATGCTGGCTTGTCCAGCAGGACGACCGTTCGCGTGTGACGCGACACAGAAGACAGTTCCGCCCCCTCTTCATTGCTCGACCAGAAACTGAATTCAGAATGTCAAAGAAATCCCGTCGCCGGACCGAATCGGGCGAGACTGTCATCGAATCCCTGCCCACGCCGGACGAAGTTCGCGATCTTGAAATCCTCTGCGAAGACAATCCGGTCGTCGCCGTGAACAAACCGGTCGGCATGCTCAGTCAGGGTTCGCCCCAAGGCGTCTTCTGTCTGCCCGACTACGTGAAGGCTTATCTGAAGCAGAAGTACGAGAAGCCGGGCAACGTCTACCTCGGCGTCGTCCATCGCCTCGATCGTCCCGTGACTGGCGTGGTGCTCTTCTCAAAGAACTCCAAGGGAGCCGCCCGACTGGCCGAGCAGTTCCGCGAACGCGAAGTGAAGAAGACGTACCTCGCGTTGCTGGAGAACGCTCCGCCGGCTACCGAAGGCGAACTCCACGACTTCATTCGCAAAGTCCCCGATCAGGCCCGAGCCGTGATCGAACCGGGCGAAACAGCAGATGCGAAGAAGGCCGTTCTGAGTTACCGTGTGATCGGCTCCCATCCCCAGGGCACACTCGTAGAAGTGAATCCTCTCACGGGACGAATGCATCAGATCCGGCTTCAGTTCGCCTCGCGAGGCTGTTCCATCATGGGAGACCAGCTCTACGGCGCGAAAACACAGACGAACCTGCAGCCGCTGACCAGCGACTACACCACGCACATCGCCCTGCACGCCTGGAAGCTCACCTTCAAACACCCGGTCCGCTACGACGAGATGACCATCACCGCCCCGCTGCCAAACAGCTGGCCCGCGTTCGCGCGAACGTTACTGGAGAACGATCAGCCGTCTGTTGAAAACGAGTGACTTTCGTTGCCGGAGGGACTTTCTCAACGACCGAGATTGATCACAACGGATGGACAAAACCTCCTGCCGACTCCGTCGGCCCCGGTAGCGGAGCAACCGGGGCTACCCTTGCGGAGTCAATGCAGTACCGTCTCGTTCAACTCCACCACATTCAGTCAGCCAGCGGCATCACTTCGACTTTGCGGATCTGGACGATGCTGCCCGGATCGTGCTGCTGGAAGGCGAAGTGGCCTGCTCCGAAGGTTTTGTCGAAGTCGAGGTACTCGTAGAGTTCGTTGCCGTCGACGGTGATCTTGATGCGGGTCATCTCGCGGCCGCGCCAGACATCGTCTCGCACTTCGATTTCGTAATCGAACCACGTATCCGGCTTCACGTGCTGCTCGTAGACGTGACACATGCCGTAAATCGAACCGGTACGAATCGGATCTTTGTGCGTGCTGTCGATCTGAGCCTCATAGCCATCCGTGAACCCCGGCTCGGGCTTCGTGCGGAAATACATGCCCGAGTTGCCGCCATCGTTGATTTTGATCTCTGCCCGGTAGCGGAAGTTCTTGTACGTCTGGCCGGTCGTCACGAGCATCGACTGATCGCCCGATCCGACAATCACGCCATCCTTCACATTCCAGTGACTGGTTTCCTTGCCGACCTTCTTCCAGCCGTCGAGCGACTTGCCGTCGAAAAGAGAAATCCATTTGCCGTCTTCGGCATGGAGGGAACTCGCTCCGAAGATCGAACAGACCACAACTGCAGTAAGCAACGAACGAAGAGCACGGATCGTCATATTCATAATCTCCTCAGACTGGGAACTCTATGCGGTAACTGAAAACGGACACAGCATTTCACATCCTAGTCCGCTGATCGAAGTGTATCCTGAAATCCGATCTGAACTCAAATCACTGCCGGATGTTCGTCTCATTCACAAGAACCCGTGAACCTGGTACCGAAGATCCTGTCTTCGAAAACAGGAAATCAAATTATGTGGAAACCAACTAAAAACCTGTGGGCGAGACTTGTAAAGCTCTTCTACCCGATCCGGGATTCGGAGTCAGATCAGGAGACCGCTCAAAGGAAACGGTATATCCTGACAGCTCTTGAACGCGCACGCAATGTGGCGGATTTGCCTGGTGTTTCGCTTTATCTCGACGATGCTGATTCTGGCGTACGCTCGAAGGCCCGTAGTGCTGCCCATCGCGTTATTCGTGGGGCGACTTGGCAAGACCTGATTGCTCTGGAAAATTCCATATCCTCCATTGGAGGCTGGGGGAGCGAACGTGTTCAAGACGACTACGTCTTAACCAGGGTTGTTGGTCGGGAGAATTCCCCGAGCTACCTTTCACTCCTTGCCGTCTTCAGCTTTCATCGGAACGGCTACGTCCGCCACGGTGCGGTCCGTCGACTCGCGCTCTCGACGGATGGCTTCGTGCTGCCCTTCCTGATGCTGCGCAGCAACGACTGGGTTCAGCCGATTGCGGACGACGCTCGAGAATCCCTTGAGAAGCGATTTGACGCATTGACGCCGGAACAAAGGCAAGTCGTTCTTCCACTACTCGGTTACTTGAATCGCTGCGAACGCCGCCAGTTCGCAGCATTGATCGAATCCGTGCTTCGCAATTTCCTCGTGCCGTCCCGACATGACGACGCGGTGGCGACGCTCAATATGAATGCACGGGGTATCGGAAGAACTTTCGCTGACATTGTCTTCATCGTGTCGGGGGAGCATCAAGCGAGATTGCTTCCTGCAGGAATTTCTTCCCGTGTTGCGACGGTCCGAATTATCTTCACGAAGCGAATGCCGGGTCTTCTCGATCAGCAAGAGATCGCGTCGAACTGTCGCCGACTGCAGCGGGATCCCGTGATGGCTGTTCGACGAGAGGCGTATCGCGTGGAAGCACAAAGTCGCCCTGCAGATGCGGCTGAAATCTGGAAACGGGCGATGTTTGACGTGAGCTACGCCCTGCGTGACCTTGCTCGTTTCGAGCGGGCACGGTTAGGAATTAGCGAGCACGCAGCCTGTTACAGTGAGGCGATTCAAGAGCATCCTGATGATTACGAAGCGCTTCTCGGATTGGCTGATACTGCGCGGGAAGAAGATGCGGAACTGCTACGGCGTTACCTGACTCACGACTTCCCTTCTCGTCGCGTTCATGCAGTTCGGGGAATTGGTAGAGCGTTGGGGGAAGGTGCGGCAAGAGACCTTCTTCCTCGACTGAACGATGACAATCGCAAAGTGTTAAGACGAGTGACCGCCTTTCTCCTGCTCTATCCTTATTTGATTGACGGAGAGGCTCTTCTCGATCTTGCTCGCTCTGCAGTCTCCCTGAACGCGCGATTGAACACGATTTCGGTGGCAGCGACGTGCTTTGCCAAATGGGATTCAATTGTGTGGCTCATCAGATGCGCTGAAATCGACGATCCGATCGTGAGTCGAAGGGCTGATCAATCCATCGTCTCCAGGCTTACGTGTAACCGAAATTTTACCAAGCCGAGCCGAGAAAATATTGAGACGATCGAGCGTATTGTTCCAGATGCTCAGTTTCTTACTCCCGAAACGAAGTCCCTGCTCTTGTCGACGCTGCGGCTCGTGACGTGAGCCACCAAGACTATTTAATTGCGAGAAGCGCTTTCGCTTCCTCGAGTGCCGGCGATTGCTCAACTTCTACTTCCGTCTTGCCGACCAGTTCTCTACGGGCAGCCGACATTTCTCCGGGTGACATGTTGAGGAGTTTCGCGAGGATCAGGCAGTTCTCGGTGGTGAGGACTTTCAGCAGGCGGAACGACTTCTTCTGCCACGCCCCGACCGCGTCTCCACGCCAGTAGACGATGCTGTTGCCGGTCATCGCGGGGATGCGGGCTTCGGGGGTAATGACTCCGACGAGGTTGAGGGGATCGGTCGCTTTGAGGATGACGAGTTCTTCGCCGGCGGGGGCATCGTCGCGCAGTTTGCGGAGCTCGGCGACCGAGTCGGGCAGGGCGTACTGTTCGCCAGCGACGCCGCGAATGAAACGGCCGCCGCGGATTTCACCTCGGGCTTCAAGTCGTCGGTAGCACTGCAGCAGTTCGTACCAGCGGGGGGCTCCCTGTTCCCGGTCGAGCAAATCGCGGAAGACAACGCCCCAGCGATTCAGCAGCTGCCAGGCCCATTGTTCGACCCGTTCCCGCATCTGATCGGGATGTTCGAGAGCCTCTTCCCGCCGCCAGATCGACCAGCGTCCCGCTCGCCCCGCCAGAGTTCGCGGGCGTTTGACCCGAAGGCTGCCGCGATAGCTGACGTTGTTCGACTTCGCAGCCGGGCCGATCAACCCGCGTAGACCGGCATAGCCATCGGACGTAATCCAGCCGCGAGCGATCAGTTCGCCCAGAGCATCAGTCAACTGAGCCGGCAACAGTTGAGCGACGTATTCGATATCGTTCGCGAACATCGCCCCCTGATGCTGCAACACGGTGAGGACATCCTGAGCGGTGCCGCTGAGTTGATCGGTCAGCAGGCCAGCCCGTTCGGGCAACAGCCAGCGAGCCGAGTCCCGCAGGAACAGTGCGATCGGCGAGTTCCGCGACAGCGTCGTCATCGGCCGTGATTTGGCTTCTTTGGGACGCGGATTCGGATAGAGCCGCCCCCAGGCGACTTCGCCCGTCATGCAGAGTTCATCCAGCCAGGCCGAGGAGTAGTCCTTCACCCGATACGGCAGAATGTCCCGTTCCCAGTTTCCGGCCGGCAGATCGAAGCCCTGCAGCTGCGAGATCGTCTCGAACAACCCCTGCATCCCCTCGCGGCGGTGTCCGGGATGAAGCCCCTGATGCCGAAAGAGGAACCGCATGAAGGTTCGCACATCGACCGGTTCGATCTGTTTGCGGAGTCCTTCGAGCGTGAGGCGATGAATTCGGGCCAGCAGCCGGCGATGACACCATTCGGTCTGCTCGACGTCGAGCTTCTGGTCAGTCTGATTACGGAACTTGCCCCGCAGTACGAGCCCTTCGCCTTCGAGAGCTTCGAACGTGGCATCGACCTGCGAGACGGTCCACCCGAGTTGGCCGGCAATCTCGCCGGTCGTCATCGGACCGAGATACTCCATCCAGCCGCGGAGGATCTCGATGCGAACTTCGGTGGTCACTTCCGGACGCCGAATATTCTCGGGCGGCGTCAACTCGGGTTCAGTGATCGATTCCGGCCAGAGGCACTGCACGACCGGGAACTTCTCGGCTGAAACGTAGAACGCCCGGCCCTCATCCAGCACAACCCGTCCCCCCCGACGCTGTTCCTGCAGTTGACTCAACAGCTTTGGCCACCGCTCGGCTTCCGCAGCGGGGATGAGGACGCGAGTCAGCAGATAGTCGTGCAGTTCATCGGCATCCCGCACCAGCGGGGCGGCTTCTTCAATCACCCGATCAATCGCCAGCGGATCGAGTCGACTCAGATCGCTGACCGATTCCACCGTAACCGAACGCCGCGTGCTGACCGCTCTCGCACGACGATCGATTGCTTCTCCGCCATCGAGAAACGCGTATGGATTCGCGTTCAGCAGTTCATAACAGAAGGGGGACGGCTCGCGGGTTTCTTTCGCGACGAACGTGATCTCCCCTTTCTCGACCTGTTCGAGGACCTTCGTCAGCCCAGCGAAGTTGAGAGCTTCGTTGAAGCAGTCGTCCATCGTCTGTTTGACGAGGGGATGATCGGGGATCTCGTGGTCGCCCGTGTGCTCTTCCTGGCAACCGGTCAGCTTCGGAAAGACCGCCGTGAGCAGGTCATCAGAACGGAACCGCTGCAAAGCAGGGGGAACCCGCTTGCCGGCTCGACGGCGTTCGACCATCAGAGCCGTGGTCACGTTCCATCTCCACCGGAGTTGAAACGTCGGCACGTAGATCAGCGCCTGTTCGAGCAGTTTGTATGCATTGGCAGCGGTAAGCATCGGGAAGAGCGACTCAATCGGAAAGCTGTGTTGCGGGCCGAGCGTGAGGATGAAGCCATCGTCATCGGCGGTCGCCTGCAGCTCGAAGTCGAACGACCGGCAGAACCGCTTCCGCATGGCGAAGCCCCACGCCCGTGTAATTCGGCTGCCAAACGGCGCATGGACCACGAGCTGCATTCCGCCTGTTTCGTCGAAGAAGCGCTCGAAGACGACCCGTTTCTGTGTCGGCACCAGTCCGAGAGCCGCCTTCTGAGCAGCGACGTATTCGACAATCTGCTCGGCTGCCGATGCACAACAACAGGTCTCTTTCTGCAGCCACGTGATGATCTCGGGACGGGCGACACCATCGATCAGCTTCTGCTCCAGATCTTCCCGCAACCGGGAGACTTCTTCGGAAAGCTCCAATGTTCGCCCCGGCGATTCTCCCCGCCAGAACGGAACCGACGGCGGAGCCCCCTGGGCGTCGATCACAACAACATCGTTGCCACGCAGGTGCTTCAACCGCCACGACGTATTGCCGAGCAGAAAGATATCCCCGGCCTGGCTTTCAACCGCGAAGTCTTCATCAACCGAACCAACGACGACATTGTCCGGCTCGGCAACAACTCGGAAGGAGCCAATGTCGGGGATCGAACCGGCGTTGTTCACGGCGACAATGCGGGCACTGCGACGCGGCCGTAATCGCTTCTGAATCTGATCGTGATGCAGATACGTTCGGCCCCGACCCGCATCCGGCGTCACGCCCTGGCTCAGGTATTTAATGACCTCGTCGAAATCTTTCCGTTCGAGATTGCGGTACGGAAAAGCCCTGCGAATCAGGTCGAACAGCTTGTCGGTTTCCCATTCGCTGGCGGCGATCTCGGCGACAATCTGCTGAGCGAGGACATCGAGCGGAGCATCGCGGCAGGTGATCGCATCGAGCCGCCCGCCTTTCACGGCTCGGATTAATCCCATGCACTCAACTACTTCATCGCGGGTGAGTGCAAACAGCCGTCCCTTTGGCACCAGCTTGAGGGAGTGCCCCGAACGTCCGATCCGCTGCAGAAACTTGGCGATGCCGTCGGGGGAACCGAGCTGAATCACCAGATCGATGTAGCCAACGTCGATCCCGAGTTCGAGCGATGCGGTCGCGACGACCGCTTTCAGCGTTCCCTCTTTGAGTCGCTGTTCGGTCGAAAGGCGGATATCGGCGGACAGCGAACCGTGATGGCTGCTGATCTGGTCTTCACCCAGCAGTTCGGTCAACTGATGCGACACCCGTTCGGCCATGCGGCGGGTGTTTACGAAAATCAGCGTGCTGCGGTGCGAGTTGATCAACTCGACAACCCGGGCGTTGATCTCCGCCCATTGCTCGTGGGAACAGACCGCCTGCAGTGGACTCGGCGGAATCTCGATTCCAAGATCGAGATCTCGAGTGTGACCGACGTTCACGATCTCGACCTGCTGGCCGGAAACTGTGAGCTCAGCAGTCGATGCCTTCAGCGTGGCAGACTCCTCCTGAAAGAGCCGCCGCTGCGGATCGTGGCGGGAGACGCTTCCGGGGGGTTCCCAGTCGACGGGATGCAGGCGGGTTTCGCGATCGGTCGAGCCCGACAGAAAATCGGCCACGAGTTCGATCGGCTTCTGGGTCGCCGAAAGGCCAATTCGCTGCAACGGTTCACTGCAGAGGGCTTCGAGGCGTTCCAGAGTAATCGACATATGAGCCCCGCGCTTGTCGGGAGCGAGGGCGTGAATTTCGTCGATGATGACCGTCTTCGCCGTCGCCAGAATCTCCCGGCTCTTCTGGGCGGTGACCATCAGATACAGCGATTCCGGCGTCGTCACCAGAATTTGCGGCGGTTTCTTCAGCATCGCCGTGCGGTCTTTTGCCGGAGTGTCCCCCGTACGGAGTCCGACACGGAGTTCGGGAACGCGGTAGCCCCGCTCAGCGGCCAGCTCCTGGATTTCCCGCAGTGGCTCGGTCAGGTTTTTGTGCATGTCGTTCGAGAGAGCCCGCAGTGGCGAGACGTAGACACAATGGATCTCGTCGCGCAGTTCCCCCTCCACGGCCATCCGAAACAGGCGGTCGATAATGGCCAGAAAGGCGGTGAGCGTTTTCCCCGAGCCGGTCGGAGCCGCGATCAGCGCGTGCTTGCCCGCTGCAATAACGGGCCACCCCTGCGTTTGCGGCTCGGACGGCTGCGAAAAGCGGCTCGCGAACCACTCGGCAATCACCGGGTGAAAGTGATCAGACAGCATGAGCTCAGTCTCTCCCTCGTGCTTTTCAAAGCAAGGAATCAGGGTCGCTGCTTCCCTGACCCGCCCCCTTGTCGCCTGGCTCAACTTCCTGAAGCCGAAAATCGAGCTGCGACGCGGCCCTGTGTGAGCGATTTCGGCATGGTGTCAAACAGGACGCCATCCGTCAATCTGTACAGCTTTCGTTTTCGAGCCGGAAAACGCAGAACCTATTGCGGAAAGCCGCTGTCCTAATCCAGGCCCGGGCTGGCCGTGAGAGCTTGCCTGTCAGGGAGGCGAAGCCGTAGGAGAACGGGATTTGACGGTCGGAAGCACTTTGTGCCGCCACTTGCCCGATCTATTTTGATATTCCAGGTCTCCGACCTGATTCACCCAAGAGGACTTCGCCCACCGCCGCGCCGCCCCGAAAGGAGCGTTCGGGGCCACTCCTGCGGTCATTCCCCGGGCCAGATGCCCCTTTTGGGGAAGTTGATCAAGCAGGATTTGCCCTGAATTTTGGAAAGCTCGAATTCGGATGGGGGACCGGTTGATTCGGCCGTTCGCGAGGTTAGGATTATGACAGGACGGAACGCAGTGATTTTCAGCATGGTTCCGTCCAGACCTTCACACAGGAGATACGAACGATTTCTGATCTGACCCACAACGCCGATGTTGCGACCGAGACATCTGAGAAGACGCAGCTGTTCGAGCGCAATCCTGATCAGTTGGCCCGTTCCCTCGACCTGGCATGCCGATGTGCTCAACTCGCTGACGAACTCAAGGCGAAAGACATCATCGTGCTCGATCTGACACGGGTCACGCCCGAGTTCGACTACTTCATTATCGCGACCGGTAACAGCCGCCGGCAGCTTCACGCCATCGCGGAAGAGGCCGACACGCTGATGGAAAAATCCGGTTCGGCTCGAATCGGTATCGAAGGCTACGACAGCAACGCCTGGATCCTGCAGGATTACGGCGATGTCGTGCTGCATGCCTTCGATCCGGCCAGCCGTGAGATGTACGATCTGGAACGCCTCTGGGCCGACGCCACCCGCGTTGACTGGCAGGCTTACCTGGCCGAACACGCCTGATCGTCCTTTTGACAGCAATCTCCCGGGTTGCGACCGGAGGCAAGCCCTTCGACTCGTGACCGGGGAGACTTTTCATACGAATCACTCGTCGCTTCTCCCAGGGCGGCGAGTGAATTTCGTTTTACGACAACCGTGCTGCGAAGGGTGCCACTGGCGTCTCGTCAGTGCCCGTGCTTGAAAATCCCCCTGCTCACCACCAGACCCCGCGGATGATTCAGACGTGCACGTCTGAGTCGCGGTAGCGACAAGAGGCCGCTGACCGGGATGAACTGATTCAACAGAACTCCCGGCTTTATTCCGCGGCTCGTGACCTTGCCACGTAAATACACCCCTCGGAGTCACGCTTACACTGGCGAAGCCAGTGGCACACGGCGAGAGGAACGCATCCGGAAGTTTGCCCAGCCATTCCGACCTCTCTGAGTCTCGCCGAGCACAATCGGCGGCAGGATGCCGCCGTTACGACTGGGTGGCGCACGTCGAAAATCGCAGTTGGGCCGGGCAGAAGGTAGAACAAAGCCGGAAGCAGTCGCTACGATACGCCTTTCCCGTCGGACTTGTGCCGGCTTTTCTCGCTGACGAACCTGATTCAACCTCTCCATGAACATCCTGCAAGAACTCCGTGGCCGTCTGCATTCTGTCCTCGCTTCCAAAGTCGAGGATGCGGACCGCTTTGCCGCGATGCTGACTCCGTCCCAGAATCCTGAATTCGGGGATTATCAGGCCAACTGTGCCATGCCTCTGTCGAAGCAACTCGGGAAACCGCCGAAAGATGTGGCTGCCGAGCTAATTGCCGAGCTCAACATCAGCGACCTGTGTGAGCAGCCGGAGATTGCCGGGCCGGGGTTCATCAACTTCCGCGTCAAAACCGACTTCCTGCAGGAGCAGATCGATACCGTCAGCCAGAGCGAACGCCTCGGCGTCGAGCCGGTCTCGGAGAAGCAGCGGATCGTCATCGATTATTCCGCTCCCAACGTCGCCAAGCCGATGCACGTCGGGCATCTGCGCAGCACGGTCATCGGGAACGCCCTGTATCGCATCCTGAGTTTCCTCGGACACGACGTCACCAGCGACAACCACATTGGCGACTGGGGCACGCAGTTCGGGATGATCCTGTACGGCTACCGCAACTTCGTCGATCAGGCGGCTTATGAAAAAGACGCCGTGGCGGAGCTGTCGCGGCTGTACCGACTGGTCAACCGACTTGGCGAGTACCATCAGACCGTGGAAGAACTTCCAGGCCTCGAATGGAAGCTGAGTGAAGCCGAGCAGGCCGTGAACGATGCCGAAGCAACCGTCGAGCAGGACGACAAACGGGGCAAAAAGCAGCTGAAGAAACTCCGCGGCGAGCTCGAATCGATCCGGGCTTCCGTCAAGAAAGCCGAGGCACTGGTCGCCGACGTCGAGCAGGATGCCGAGCTGAAAAAGCTGGCCGATGCTCACCCGGAAATCCACACGGACGCCCGCAAGGAAACCGCCAAGCTGCACGCCGGCGATCCCGAGAATCGCCAGCTCTGGGACGAGTTTCTACCGGCCTGTCTGGAAGCGATGAATGTCGTCTACCGCCGGCTCGACATCAATTTCGATCTCACACTCGGCGAAAGCTATTACCAGCCTCAGCTGGCGTCGGTCGTCGAAGAACTCAAATCGAAGGGACTGGCCGAGGAAAGCCAGGGGGCCATCTGTGTCTTCCTGCCGGAAGAACGGGCTCCGTTTATCGTTCAGAAGCAGGATGGCGCGTTCACCTACGCCACGACCGATCTGGCGACGATTCGGTACCGCGTCGAGGAACTAAAAGCCGACACGATTCTGTACGTGGTCGACGCCCGTCAGGGGGATCACTTCCAGATGCTGTTCAAGACGGCTCGCAAGTGGGGGTACGACGATGTCGCCCTGCAGCATGTCTCGTTCGGCACCGTGATGGGCAAAGACGGCAAGCCGTTCAAGACCCGAGCCGGGGATATCGTCGGCCTCGGGGACCTGCTCGATGAAGCGATCTCGCGGGCTCTCGGGATCGTGGCCGCCAACGATGATTCCAAGCCAAACGGAGCGGAACTCGACGAGGCGGCTCGCGCCCGGATTGCCGAGATCGTAGGCCTCGGCGGCATCAAATACGCCGATTTGCACCATAATCGGGAGAGCGACTACATCTTCGACTGGGACAAGATGCTCGCCATGAACGGCGACACGGCGACGTACATGCAGTACGCCTATGCCCGAGTCTGTGGGATCTTCCGGAAGGCCGGGGTCGAGCGGAAAACGATCCGTAGCAGCGATCAGGCAATCGTGCTGAACCACGACGCCGAACGGGCACTGGCGTTTCAACTGCTGCGATTCGACGAAGCCCTGACAGCGACCGCGCAGGAGTATCGTCCGAACTTCCTGACGAATTATCTGTTCGAGACAGCGAATACCTTCAGCACATTCTACGACAAATGTCCGGTCGCTTCCGAAGAGAATGAGGCCACCCGACTGAGTCGGCTGAAGCTCTGCGAAACGACGGCTCGCATTTTAGAACAGGGCTTGAGCTTGTTGGGAATCAAAACTTCTGAAAGAATGTAGGAGGCACTTCGTTTTCGCCGTCGCGGATCATCTCACCTCTTCTGTGAGTTCGGCAGCCACGACGGACGGGTCTGGTCTTGCGTCCCGAAGAATCTGCTCACATCCGCTCGCTCGATTGATCAACATTCGAATTCACATCCGGATCTGCCTTCACCACTCATGTCACAACTTCTGATCACGCGTCAGCCCGAATTCGACGAACTCTGCGAGCACCTCAAGTCCAGTGGTGAAGTCGCATTCGATACCGAATTCGTTTCCGAACATACCTATCGGCCTCAGCTGTGCCTGCTGCAGTTCGCGACGAAAGAACGGCAGGTCGCCGTCGACCCGCTGGCCGGTCTCGATCTGACTCCCTGGTGGGAGATCATGACCGACAAGGAAACGCGGGTCATTGTCCACGGCGGCCGGGAAGAGATCCTCTTCTGCTGGTTCGCCGCGGAGAAGCCCCCGCAGAACCTGGTCGACGTGCAGATCGTGCAGGGCCTCCTGAGCCGGGGCTATCCACTGTCACATTCCGCTCTCGTGCAGAAGGTGATGCAGAAGCGGATTCACGGCAAGGAAACGCGAACAGACTGGGCCAAACGCCCGCTCACTGACAAGCAGATTGAATACGCCGTGGAGGATGTCCGGCATCTGATCGAGATCGCTGCCAAGCAGCGCCGCCGGCTCAAATCGCTGAAGCGGACGGCCTGGGCGAATCAGGAATGCGAGGCCTTCATCGACGGACTCGTCGAAGCACAGCGAACCCGCCCGGATGCCTGGGTTCGGCTCCCGAAGATCGGCCGGCTCTCGCGACAGGACCTTGGCGTGGCTCGCGAACTGTTCCGCTGGAGGGAGCAGACAGCTGAGAATCTGAATCGACCACTGCGAACGATTCTTCGCGATGACCTGCTTGTCGACCTGGCGCATCGGCAGCCGAAATCGGAGGCGGAAGTCCTCTCGACCCGCGACATGCAACGAGGCAATTATCGACGGTATGCCTCTGAGTTGCTCGAAGTGATTCAGAACGCCACCAAACTCTCTCCGTCCGAGTTGCCCGAAAAGCTCGCGCAGAACAGCGACGATCACTCCAAGCAGGAAGAGCATGTGCTCGGCAAGCTGCTCGCCATCGCGCTGGCCAACTGCTGTGCGGAAGCGGATGTCTCGCCGGCCATCGTGGCGACGGCGACCGATCTGCGGGAATTCGTTCGCTGGCATCTGGGGGGGCAGAAATCGGATGAGCCGAAGCTTGCCACCGGCTGGCGATACGACCTCTGCGGAGAAATGCTTGAGAATCTGCTCGACGGCCGCATCTCACTGCGAGTCGCCGATCCCAATTCCGATCACCCGCTCGTGTTCGAATCGCTTTCCGAATCGACCGGGCAGGAACAGTAACGTTCGATGACGGCTTCGGTCAGCAAGCCGTGATGCAGAGCCGTCCCGACGAGCACGGCATCCACTCCCGACCGCTCCACCGCATCCAGATGTTCCAGAGTGCGGACACCGCCCCCGGTCAGAATCTTCAACTGCGGATACTCTCGCCGAATGGCCGAGCAGAGTTCCAGCGTGCCCGGCCCGCGATCCCGTCCGACATAAGCCAGGTCAATCACGATCACTTCCTGCACGCCCCGGTCGGCGACATAGCCGACAATCTCCAGAGCATCCTGACTTCCCCACGCCTGATCGGGCGAGTTGAGCAGGCTGTCGACCAGATCGAGACTGAAGACGAGCGAAGCGGGATCACACATGCAGACCAGCGCATCGAATACCGATTGATCGGCCAGCGATTCGGTCGAAACGATGCACCGTGACTGACAGAGCAGGGGGCCGAGTTCGAAGCAGTCTTCGATCTGCTGAATGCCAGCGTCAATTCGGAATGTGCCCAGCGACGGTTCAAGCCGGGTGAGCAGCGGGACATTCCAGCGTCGATGGACGATGCCGTCCAGATCGGCGATGTACCAGTCCTGAAATCCGAAGTGACCGTTCAGAACGCGAGTCAACTCCAGAGGACACGAGGACTGGCAGTACTTCGTCTTCAGTGGCTGGTAGGTGCTCCGCAGTCCGCCCACGGCGTGAACGGTCTGACCATTGAGAACATCGAGAACGGGAATGATTTTCATTCAGCTGACAATCATCTCTCGGAAGGGCGTTGAATCAATTCATTTGATCCCAGGACTCTGCGGCAATCAAGCATGGCCACTCCGCCTTTTCGGCATCAGACGTTCGCCGACTCCATTCCGGTTGACAGTTTCTCCTCGTTGTTCACGGGAGCCGTGGCGAGAATGACCATGCCAACGACTGCGCTGATCAACGAACCGACGAGTACACCTACTTTGGTCGCCCGCAGCAGATCGGCGTCGGCGAAAGCCAGGCTCGTGATGAACAAAGCCATGGTGAAGCCGATTCCCGCCAGAAACCCGCCTCCGGCGAGATGCCGCCATGTGATATCGGCTGGAAGACGGGCAATTCCGAGCTTCACCGCCACCCAACTGCACAGCAGAATGCCGACCGGTTTGCCGATTACCAGACCGGCGATGACAGCGACCGAAACCGACGAGGCGATATCAGCCAGACTCAGAACGACACCGGCGTTCGCCAGCGCGAACAGCGGCATGATGACGAAGGCGACCCAGGGGTGCAGCACGTAAATGAGGTACTCCAGCGGCGAGATCGTTTCCCGCGACAGCCAGCGGTACTTCGAAACCGTTTTCGCCCGATGACTGTCCGCTTCCCAATCCTCACCGTGAACCACATCGCTTGCCATATGCATCAGCGTCCCGCCGATTCCCCGTTCCAGATACGCCCGGGCAGGAGTGAGCAGGCCGAGAGCGACGCCGGCGATCGTGGCGTGAATTCCCGACTCATGGAATCCGAGCCAGATCAGCACCCCGACCAGCGTATACATGCCGATGCTGCGGACCCCTAATCGTTGCAACAGAACGACGACGCCGATTCCGATCAGTCCGAGAATAAGCCACGACCAGTGAATCGTCTCGGTGTAGCCGAAAGCAATCACGAAAATCGCACCGATATCATCGACGATCGCCAGCGAAAGCAGAATGATCCGCAGCGCTGCCGGCACCCGCCGACCGAGCACCGCCATGCAACCGACGACAAACGCGATGTCGGTCGCCATCGGCACCCCCCAGCCCCGTTGACCGGGTGAACCGGCCTGCATCGCGATGAAAATCCCGGCCGGAACGACCATGCCGCCCAGCGCTGCGACCAGCGGGAGTGCCGCCCGTCGGAAGTCCTGGAGTTCCCCCATCACGATCTCGCGTTTCACCTCGAGACCAATCACAAAAAAGAAGATCGCCATCAGGCCATCGTTGATCCAGTGCTTGAGCGAATGATCGAGCGTAAAGTCCCCAATCGTCAGCCCGACGTGCATTTTCCAGAAGCCGAGATACTGATCGGCCACCCCGGAATTTGCCGCAACCAGAGCGATCACGGCACACAGCAGCAGGACGATCCCGCTGGAGGCTTCGACATGTAAAAATCGGCTGAGCGGTTTCAGAAACCTGTGAACTGGTTCCTTCGGCAGAGAGGGCTCGGCTTGAGGGTCCAGTGATCGCTCCATAATTGTCGGCTCGCTGAAGATGTCTGTTTCGGGTCAGTTCATTTCATTGTAACGGCTTGTGTCGGCATAAAACCGCAATCGTAAGCAAAGGCCGCAATCAGGACGGAGCTCGCGATCCCGCAGTGGGCGGAGGCGGATCGGGGAGATATTCCCGTCTCAACGACTGTTCCAGCTCAACCTGTATCCCTCCAAAACGGAAATCGAAACGTTTGACGTTCCCGTTCTCGTCGAGCCGCACGTTGTACGGGGAAACCAGCGGATCGAAAAGCCGAAACTGCTGGACACCGAAACCGGTAATGAACAGCAGGATGGTCACGAGGATCGAGCCGGTACACACCAGAGAGGGCAGGGCGAAGCCCAGCATATCCGGAAAGCTGGTCATTGAGATAAGTACCGTCACCATCGTGCTCGAAACGCTGAAGGCAATCGCTCCCATGCCGACGAGGAGCAACACGCAGAACGTTCTCCGGATCGGACCGGACGAACACGCTCCCAGCATCATGCCACAGGCCATCATGTAGGTGGTGAAGAGAAGCGACACGACCAACGCGACCAGGATATTCGGCAGGGCAACACCTCTCAGCAGATAGCTGAAGCAAATAAAGGGAACCACAGCGGCATAGTAAATGCCAGCATGAAGGGCTCCACACCAGAAGAAGCCAGAGAAGATCTGTCCGATCCGCAGCGTGGAAAGCGTCAGGACTTCCAGCGTTTGTTCGCTGTGTTCCTCGGCGGCCAGCGCGAATAGGGAGAGCGGAACGACGAAGCAGTTCGGAAGCAGGAGGATGACGAAAAAGTAGCTACAGAACTGACGCCCGGCTCCGACCAGATCGAGGGAGAGATCGGCGGTCATCACGAGAAAGAAACTCGTCGCCCAGCAACTCAGAAGCAGCAGGAGAAACGTGATCGCGAAGGCCCGGCCTTTGAGCATCCGGCGGATCTCGCGGATCAGCATCGGGTTCCAGGAATCGGGGAAATCAGTCCACGCTCGCGACCGCAAATTGAACCATTCCCCGGCTGACTCAGCCGGGAACGGGGTCATTGCACGATTCCCTCGGTGATTGACATAAAGGCATCTTCCAGCGTTTCCGATTTCCCGGCGTACTCGGTTACAGCAAAACCCTTCTCAATCATTCGCTTCAGCAGATTCGCCCGCTCAGTGTTGTCGCCTGCAAACTCAAAGACGATCCGATGAGCGGCCGGGGCGACATGCGACACGAACGGCTGTTCCAGGAGCCAGTTCCGCAAATCCGTGGACCGCGACGTCACCGCCACTGCGAGGGGAGTGCCGCCGCTTTCGCTGGACTTCCGGCTGCGGTGCCGTTTCAGATCTTCAATCGTGCCGTGCGTCAGAATCTGGCCGGCTTCGATAATCGCCGCCGAGTCGCAGATCTCTCCCAGCTCCGTCAGAATGTGCGAACTGATGAGCACGGTCTTGTGCATTTCGGTTGCGAGCAGATGAATCAGTTCCCGCAGTTCGACACGAGCCCGCGGATCGAGACCGGCCGCCGGCTCATCGAGAATGAGCACCTGAGGATCGTGAATCAGCGTCCGCCCCAACCCGAGCCGCTGCGACATCCCTTTGGAGAGCGTGCGAATTGGTTTGTCAGCCAGCTTACGAAGCTCCGTGAAGACGAGTACGCGATCGATCGCATCGCGGCGTTGATCTCCCCTGAAACCATAAGCCCGAGCGAAGAAGTCGAGATACTCGACGACATCCATGTTCGAATACTTCCCGAAACTGTCGGGCATGAAACCAAGACAGCGTCGGACCTTCTCAGGATCGTCGACCACAGAATGCCCGCAGACAAACGCGTCGCCGGCGGTCGGCAGATCGAGCGTGGCGATGATCCGCATCGTCGTTGTCTTGCCGGCTCCGTTCGGACCGATGAACCCCATCACCTGCCCGGCGTACGTGTGAAAACTGACGTTGTTGACTGCCTTCAGCTTTCCGAAGAATCGATGGAGATTGCGGATCTCCAGCGTCGGCTTCTCCCCGGCTCGATCACGAGCGATCTCTTCGGCGGCCAACTGCTCGCCTTCGCCCTGCAACTGTCCGTTGATTTCTTCGCTCACGACGACCGGATAATCCGCCGTACTGTCTGTGGCGGAAGACGGGACTTCGTCCGTGATCTTCTCCTGGTCCGGGGTTGCGTCGGTCATAATCCACTCGTCAGTTGTCTGCAGTTCATTGATTCATCCGCCATCACCGCGGCAGGACATCCACTCCCGTTGATTACATGTAGCCGACCATCGTGTACAGAGACATCCGCTCGCGGGTGTTCTGGAGTCCGATATCAAGATCGTCATGAGCGCGGAGGATCACGAAGTATGAATTCGGCCGGAGGACACTCCGGTAGGCTTCAGGCTGCCGAAACTTCGAAAGCGTCGACTCCTGAAAACTTCGGGAATAGACATCTCCGCCAAGATCATCGTACGGACTGTATCCGTGGCTGTAGCGGTAACGGTGCGGGTCCACCGCGGCGGGCATGTCCTGTAACGTCATGCCGTCCGGCAGAGCCAGATCCTTGTCCATCACCGTGGTTCGAAGTTGCGTCAGGTCGTCCGGACTGGCTGGCGTCAGATCGGCCACGCCTCCGGCGCGAACCGGCCCGCCAATCCAAGCCTTTCCCTGCTGGTCAACCAGGAGGATCATCTCGATCTCCCATTCCAGCCCGTTGGAAACTTCGAGAGCCTCCGCTCCTTTCGCTTTGTAATCGACGCGCCCGCGCTGCTCCTGATTGGAGACTGTCAAAAACTGCGTGCGTGTTCGCGGCCGCAGCCAGCCGCTCGTTAAGTGCTGCCGATCGCTCCAGTCGACTCGCCCGGACTCATATCCTTCGTAAGTCGCCCAGACCGGGTACACAGCGGTGGACTGCCCGAACTGCAGCCCCTGTGACGGAGCCACGCCGGCATAGTAGGCGACCCGATTGATGCTGATGGACGTCCCCTGTTTCTGGTCGAGAAAAGTCACGCTTCTCACTCGCGACTTGATCGAAAACCCATGAGCGACCGTCGAATAACCGACCAGCAAAAGGCTGCTTCCCAAGGAAAGCAATGGGACGGTAAGCAGCAGCATCGACAGCCGTTTCTTCCGCATGAAGTACGCGTAGTTCACCGGCCCGATGACAATCGTAAAGACGGTAATCAGCAGCAGGAACGCCGTGACCGGAACGCCACCGACGCCGGGAATCAGGAACTGCATGAAGCTGGGCGCGAGCTGCCGGGCGCTCAGCCCGTTGCGATTTCGCCAGGAGATTCGAGATTCTCCCAGTGTGTTCATGAGCCAGGCCCAATGCGAGATCGTTCCGGGAAAGGGATTCTCGCGAAACGCCACAACCATCCCGAGGCCGAGTGAACGAACCGAGAACGTGGAATCGCTGACCGGCCACCGTTCGCCGGTGGACAAGTCTTCGGGAATTGTTCGTGAATTGTCGGCCGGATCGATCAAAGAAACGTGCCGAAACGCGCCACGATTGGCCGGGCTCCAGACTTCGTCTCGAAAGGCACGGCGATTCCAGTCGAGCATCTGATTCAACTCGGTCGACGCCGCTGGATCTTCCCCGATCTCATAGATGAGCAGGTTCCCGCCTGTTTCCACCCAGTTGAGAATGGCGTTGCGGGCTTCCGGTGTGATTCGCTTCGTCAGCGTTTCGAGCCTCATCGCCACAATGTCGACACTCGTGTAGGCCAGCCAGTTCTCGGGCAGTCCTTCCGGGTTGACGGTTTGAAAGAACTCGCCGCTCGGCGAATAGTAGGCCGAACCGTGACTCGGATGTGCTGATCCCGCCCGCGAGAACTGATTCAAAGCCGCCTGATTGTACTTCTCACCGTCGACAACGCCGTTCTGCACGATCAGCAGCGAGCCGCCGTGATTGTAAACGTAATTCACATCGGGCAGCGAAATCGAACCGGTGAGGTTCTTGAGAATCCGACCGTTTTCCACGACACGCAGCTGGGCGGACGAACCGGAATCGACCATTGGCACCAGAAGGGTGGTGTTGAGCGTCTGATTCTGCTCAATCACAATCCGTTGCGACACCTCGGCAACCGGATTCGAAGGATGATCGCTGCGAAGGACGAACGTCAGCTGACGAGCCGGTCCGATGTTGCGAACGCGGATTCGAACCGGATAGTACCCGCCATTGTGGCCGCCGATCCATTTCGTATTCACATCGACGACGAGATCGGAACCACTGAGCGTGAACTCAGTCCCTATTGCCCACGCGGGCTTCCCAGGCAGCAAGCAGGCGAACCCGACGGCGAGAACGATCAGTCCCTGTTTCAGAAACGATTTCAACATCGGGAGCTTTCCGCAGGAAGCAGACATGACTTGAAGAAGGTTCTAAACGCGAACATCCGCGGGGATTTCGCGTCCCACCTGAGGAACGGTCTGCACGAGTTCCCGGATCAGGGAAATATTGTCCCAGCCATCCATTCGGGCGGCATAATCGAGAATCACGCGATGCGACAGCACGCTCGAGGCGACGAACTTAACCTCATCGAAACCGACATTCGGCTTGCCGGCAATTAAAGCGGCTGCCCGGGACGTATTGGCCAGAGCGATCGCCGCGCGAGGCGAAGCCCCGAAGCGGACAAACTGCTTAACGAACTCCGGCGAGTCCTCATACCGCGAATGGGTCGCGGAAACGAGCCGGGCGATGTAGTTGGCGACCGCTTCCGGCAGATGCACCCGGTCAACCTGTTCAAACAGATGCGCCAGATCATCACCCGAGACAACCGGCTCGAGCTGAGGCGGTTCGCCATGGCGGCGCTTCGTGATAATTTGCTGCAGCGTTTCCGCGCCGATTCCTTCGACGCTGATCTTGAACGTGAATCGATCCAGCTGCGCTTCCGGCAGTGGATAGGTTCCTTCCAGCTCGATCGGGTTCTGCGTCGCCAGAACGAAGAACGGCTGCGGCAACTGGTGCGTTTCGCCCATCACCGTGACGCGGCGTTCCTGCATCGCTTCGAGCAGAGCCGACTGGGTCTTCGGCGTGGCGCGGTTGATTTCATCGGCCAGCAGCAGATTTGCGAAAATCGGTCCCTTGTGAAAGACGAGCCGGCGGGTGCCGTCCCGTTCTTCGAGAATCGGGGAACCGACGATGTCACCAGGCAGTAGATCGGGAGTGAACTGCACACGGCGAAACGAGAGATGCATCAGCGTTGAGAGCGATTTGACGAGCTCAGTTTTTCCAAGTCCCGGCAAGCCTTCCAGCAGCAGATGCCCCCGGGCCAGAATGCAGGTGACGGCAAGTCGGAGCAGTTGTTCCTGTCCCAGAATGGCCCGTCCCAGACCGTCGAGCAGACGATCAATCACTTCACGGGCGGCCGTAACTTCTTCCGGCGTCAACAGTCCACCTGGGCGTGTCTCGTTCATACAGAGCAACTCCGTCTCAGTCAGTTAGTCACGTCAAACGTTGCAGGTCAATTCAGCAGATCCGTCAGAGCGCTCCGTCGTCGTGGACTTCAGAGGGGCGGTTCTCGGAATTGAAGAACTTCCGGACCACGTCGCGATGCCGAGGACTCAGCTTGCGATTCCAGGTCGCTTTCCCGGCGGAGGGATCGGCTTCACGAACCGGATTGCGAGCCGCGGAATCGGCCGGCTTGACCTCGGGCTCGTGATAGGTGATGCCCTGCACGTCGTCGCTGGGATCATCCAGTGTACCGGGCGGAAGCACCACTTCTTTGAACTTCGTGTTGGACAGATCCGACTCTTCTCCCCAGACCATGGAGGCATCGCCGCGACCGCGCGTGATTCCCCCCTTGCCCGGTTTGTTGCTTTCTCCCTGTCCATTGCCCGGGCCCTCGCAGTCGCCCTCACCCTGGCAAAGTCCCTGGCACTCGCTGCGCT
Source organism: Rubinisphaera margarita (assembly GCF_022267515.1). Classification (NCBI taxonomy): domain Bacteria; kingdom Pseudomonadati; phylum Planctomycetota; class Planctomycetia; order Planctomycetales; family Planctomycetaceae; genus Rubinisphaera; species Rubinisphaera margarita. Next base: position 289,992 of record NZ_JAKFGB010000014.1, read on the forward strand.
GCTTGGCGAGTCGTTCTGATTCATTCTTCAGATGCTCTTTCAGTTCATTCAGCATCTTCTCGCGAGCAGCCGCGTCTTCCGGCAGACCGAGCTTGCCCGATTGGGCCGCGTTCTCCAGAGCCTTCTTCAACGACTCCGACATGCCGGGACATTGACCATTGCAGGCCTTCGCGGCCAGCGAAGAGAGATTCTCGCCCAATGCCGATTCGAGCTGTTCCAGTTGCTCGGCGGAAAGCTCCCCCTGATTCGCCATTGAAGAAAGCAACTGCTCGATCGCTGAAGACGCGGACTCAAGACTCCGTTCGTTCTTTTGCCAGCTGAGCTGCATCTGTTGCCGAAGTGAGTCAGCCGTTTCCCACTGCTCGTGAGTCAGCGGCTGGTCTTTGGTTTCCTGAATGAACTGCTCCAACTCCTGCTTCAGCTCTTCCTTTTCCTTCTCGTCAAGCACTTCGGCTTCGTCGAGCGTTTCGAGCATCGATTCGAGTTCTTCAGTCGTTTCGCGGGAAACTTCACGTGGCGTCGCCATGACTTCCGAAAACTCGCGGATCGGAACCAGACAGGTGAGCAGTGCGAAGATGCAAGGGACGGCTGTCATGGAGGCAAAGCGTTTAGGACGAATTCGAGGCAGGGAATTGCGCCACAGTTGTTCGACCTGAGGCAGCCGTCGAGACCATTCCTCGTCGGGAGCTTCCGAAAGGGTCATGAGGAGTCCGCCCGCTCCCAGTTTCTGGTCGAGCAGTGCGGTCGCCTCCTCGTGAGAGAACCGACGCTTCTGAATCGTGAACCACGACCAGACTGGCACCGCGGCCAGCAACAGCAACAGAGACGGGGCGTACGGCCAGACCGCGGGGAGGAACAACTTGATCAGCAGAATCGCGCAGCCGATTCCGATGAAAGTCGCGGCCAGACGATCGGCACAAATGCCCAGAAACTGGCCCCATTGCAGGCGTTGCCAGTGTCGGTGAATCCATTGCTGAGAGTTCGGCATCAGAACCTCCCGAAATATGCAGTCGCAGAATGCGCATGTGAACAGACTTACGGGAATTGTAACCAATTCGCCGTCTGATGTCTGAAAGAAACAGGCGAATTTGCCGTTTTCAGGCTCCGTCGCAAATTCGATTGCCGCCTATTGACCAGCCGGTTCGACCTGCCCGTCTCCCTGCAGATAGGCGATTAGATCGCGAATCTGGTCGCTCGACATCCGATCGAGCAGACCTTCCGGCATCAATGACAGATTCGACGGCTTCACCAGATCGATCTCATCCCGCGGGACCGCGATTTCGTCCTTCTCAGTCTGAACGACCACCGTCTGCCCGGTCTCACTCCTGATGACACCATTAATGACCCGACCGGAATTCAGCACGAACGTCGACATCCGATATTGATTCGGTACGATCGCAGAAGGTGTGACGATGTTCTCCAGCAGGTAATCGAGGTTCTTGCGGTTCCCTCCCGTCAGATCCGGAGCCAGTGGTTTGCCTTCTCCGAAGAACTTGTGACACGTTGAGCAGGTCTTGTCGAACAGTGCCCGACCGTGACTCAGATCGGCCTCGGCCAGAGACTCTTCGGTCAGAGCCTCACGAAACGACGCGATCTTCTCCTGCTTTTCGGCCGAAGACTGATTCAACGTGCCCCAGACTTCCGTCAGCAGCTCTGTCAGTTCCGGTACCTCGAACTGGGCGATCTGTCGGGCCTGCGAAGCACTCAGTTGCGCGTCTCCCAGTCGACCGTTCTTGAATCCCTTGAGAAGCGCTTCCGCATAAGCCGGGCGTGAACAGAGCGTCTCAATCGCCGCCGTCCGGGCCTCATGCCGGAACCGTCCATATCGACTCAGAATCAGTTCAGGAATCTCCGCGTCGTCGAAGCGAGCCAGTGCTGTCAGCGCGGCGGCATCGAGCACACGGTCGTTGACCCATTTCTTCAGGGCCGGGAGAAGTCCTTCAGGCTGCCGATCCGCCAGAACATTTAACGCACTGATCCGATCGATCGGAGTCGCCTCGTCGTTCGTCACAATCTTGAAGAGTTCTTCAATTGCCCGACCATCACCAAAGACCAGCGACAGCTCCCGCAATGAGGCCTGAATCTCCGCATCAGGCACATCTCCGTACTTCGCGGCGACAGTCGACCAGCCGGGCGGCGCAGGAAGTTGCCTTACGCCGCGCGTGGCAGCTGTCATCCCCTGCAGCAGATCGGAAAGCTGTTCCTGATGTTTCGTTTTCAGCAGCGTGGAGACCAGCAGCGGTCCGACTTCCGGCTGTGTCGCATACTCGTGAAGCAATCGGCGGGCGATAAATGTTCGGAGTTTTCGAGCGGTGTCGAACCGCGTCAGATCGAGCGCCTGCCCGGGATACTTCTCCACAGCCGGTTCGATGCCATACCAGAGAATCAACCGCAGATCATGATCGTCGGTATCTTCGTCGTGCTGCAACAGGGCCTCCGCCATCCGCAGGCGGAAATCGATCGGCATGGAATGCACTGTCGAGGACAGCGTCAGCCGCACATAGGGCGACTGTTCTGTCCTGGCGTGGTCAATCAGTTTCTTCCAGATCTCAATATCCGTCGTCTGATCCTCGGCGATCAGACGAATGGCCCACGAGCGAACGTATTCATCCTCTTCTTCAAGAAAATCAAGCGTTGCGTCGGAATACAACCAATCCATCGCCGCACATGTCCAGAGCAGACGCAGATCTTTGACCGTATCTCCAGTGAGCTTCTCCGGCAGAAGCTGGGTGAGGTCCAGTGAGTCGTTCAGATTAGGATATCGATCACTCAGAAGGCGGCGGGCGTGTCGGCAGAACCAGTCGTTGTCGTGCGTCTGCAGGTTGAACAGCTCTTCATCGCTCATCGCCGCGAGGTCCGGAACTTTCTTCAAGGCGGGGCGACCGTAAGTCACCTTGTAGATGCGGCCCGATGTCCGGTGCACGCCGTCGCTGTCGTGACATTCGCCGAGATCGGTCCAGTCACTCACGTAGACTCCGCCGTCCGGTCCATACATCACCCCCACACCTCGAAACCACGGCTGGTTGGCGAACAGAAAGTCGGGCCGATGCTCGATCCTGTAGCCGGCTCCATGCCTCACTATCGCATCGCAGTTCACGCGGCGCCCATGGGTATTGCACATGAAAAGCTGACCCCGATACTGCGGCGGCCAGTTGTCGCCGAGGTAGATCATCCCGCCGCAATGCGAATGCCCGCCTCCGAGTTCGCCGTGAACACCCGAGGCATCCCGACTGTCGGACCACTTCGACGAAGTCGCATCCCAGTGGTAATGGTCGGCGTGCTGGTCGATGAGCTCATAGAAGTGCGGATTCGAATCGGCTCCATACATCCGCTTGAAGTGAGCCCCGGGGATCGCATGCCACGCATGCCCGATGACGTTGTTGGTGAAGAAGAAATCGCCGTACTCGTTGTAATCGAGTCCCCACGGGTTGGTCGTTCCTTCGGTGACCAGTTCAAAGCGATGGTCTCGCGGATGAAATCGCCAGATCGAACAGTTGAGACTCGTCTTCTCTTCCAACGTCGCACCGGGACGCCCCACCACGGAGGTCGCCTGAATGCCGTGCCGGCCGTAGATCCAGCCGGTTGGACCATACATCAGCCCGTTGACGATGTTGTGTCCCACCTCGTTCTTATCGAAGCCTTCCAGAAACACCTGCGGCTCGCCGTCTGCGCGATCATCGCCATTTTTATCGGAAAGCCAGGACAACGTGCCGTCGTTGAGAATCCAGCAGCCGTTCGTGCCGGGAAGAACACTGGTGAGGCGGTTCCCCTGATCCCAGAAGACCTGCCGCTTGTCGTGCTCGCCGTCGCCATCGACATCTTCCAGAATAACAATGCGGTCCCGCAGGCTGTTGTCGTAAGAGCGTCCGCCATACGTGTAGCACTCAGCTACCCAGACGCGGCCGCGATCATCCATCTCCATCGAGATCGGCTGCGAAACATCCGGCTCGCCGGCAAACAGCGTCACGCGGAAACCGTCGGGAACAGAGATCGCAGCCGCCGCCTGTTGAGGCGTTGTCGGCTCTTCGCCATTCGGTTGCGTATTGATGACCTCAGGAAAGCTCGGCTCGGCTGCGGTGGCGGTCGCAGTCAGAAGACCAAGAACCAGTGCAGACGTCCGCCAGAAAATGCCTCGACAGTTCACAATATCCCTCGGTTCTGAATCACGACGGCAAAGCGGCCCGCAAGCACTCCGGCAGACCATAGATCAATCACTGCTGATGGTACCGTGCGACCACACGGGACATCAATTGATGCGAGGAAGCGGGCGAAGGATGTCCTTTAGACTTCAAGCGTCCGCGAGGAAGCACGACGCAATGCCCTCACTGACGTTTCGGGTTGAGATACGATTGCCGGCTTCAACCCACGTTGACCGCGCCATCGTCGGGTGGCCCCGAAATATTCTTTCGGGGCGGCGCAGCCGTGGGAGAACGGGATTTGACGCTGCGAATCATTGAACCGAGAAGACAGTGGAGCGCTACGGTACTCAGTCACGATTCCCCGCCAAACGGCATTCTCCCACGGCTTCGCCGCCCTGATAGCCGAGCGATCAGGGCCACCCCGTGTCTCAGGCGACCGTATCTAACATTATTGGCGTTCCATGATCCAGTTCTCGAGCTGGACGCCGTTTCGTTCGACCACGTTAGGGCGGACGACTTCGAAGCCGTGCTTCAGGTACAGTCCTTTGGCCAGATGACTCGCTTCGACATACAGGCGCGGCAGTGGACGCTCTCGGCTGATCGTGAGCACTCGTTCCAGCAATGCTCCGCCGATGCCTTGCCGGGCGTACTCGGTGCGGACGTAGTGGCAGTCGATGTGACCGTCGCTGTCGAGTTCGATGAAGCCAACGACCACCTCGTCGATGAGATACACGAACGGCCGCTTCAGTTCACAACGCCATTTCCAGCGTTCGTAGTCGATCGGCAACGGAGCCCAGGCGGCGATCTGTTCCGGCGAGTAACAGGCGGAAGCCGCGCCGTGAATCGCGTCGTAGAAGATCTCGGCGATCTGCCGGTGCTGGCCCCTGTAGTAATCGATCACCCGTTTGGTCTTTCGAATTCGAGGACGCCCTCTTCGATTAATTGATTGGCCTGCCGTTCCAGCGCTATTCGTTTCTTCTGCTTCTCGGGCGACAGAGCGTCGGGTTCAATGCCACTCAACATGCGGAGTCCCGCACGGGGGCGTTCCTGTTCGGTGATATAAATGAAAGCGAGCTTCAGCCGGACATCCTCCGAGATATCGGGAAACCGTTGCACGAACTGTTCGAAATAGGGAATCGCCTGCACCATCTGATTCTGCCGCGCCAGACCATTGGCCAGCTTCAGCAGATCGGGGGCGGCCAGCGTGAACTCACCATAGCGGCGCTGGGCACTTTCGTACTCGGTGGCCGCCGCACTCGGCTTGTCCTCGGCCAGAAGTTGACGAATCCGCTCGATCCGCTTCGACTTCCGGCTGACGACGCCCTGTCCATCGATCGGCTCCAGTTCTTCGAGGGGAGCTTTCTTCCGCGACTTCTTTTTCTTCTTCTTCGGACGCTGTTCCTTCAACTGATAGTCGACCGTTGGCAGCATACTGACGGGCTGTTCCCATCGGCTCTTGCCGTGCTCGTTCCTGATGTACGAGATCAGGTCCCAGCCTTCACAGTCGACCCACTTCAGTTTCAGGTAGAGGAGGCCGATCACCAGACCGACCCAGGCGCCGGCCAGATGGAGCATCTCGCTGCCGAGGCGAAAGCCCCAGAGCCAGGCCAGCGTGAACTGAAAGCCAATGTAGATGACACCGAACGTCAGGATGTAGCAGTCGAACACCCTGGCAATAATGCGGATCAGAAAGATAAACAGAAAAACGGTGAGCTCATTCTTCGGCGCCCAGACCAGAGCCATCGCGAGCAGTCCGTAAATCGCGTTCGAGGCTCCCAGCGAGGCATCGCCCGGTTCGGAGAGACCAAGGAGCGGCATCAAAAGTTGCAGCAGCGAATTCTGCAGAAAGCCAATCACGTTATACACGGTGAGAAACTGCAGCCAGCCGATCTTCCCTTCGACGATAATGCCGAAGCCCCAGAGGAAAATCATGTTCCCGACGAGGTGGAAGATATCGCCGTGCATGTAGCTGGCGGTCACCCATTCAATCGGGTTGACTCCACCTCCGTAGTGCATCGCGAAGATCGATGGATCGGGAACCAGAAAGAAAAGCAGCGTGTTGATGACGATCAGCGCCACCGTCCCGTAGGGCCAGTGGTAGATCGGGGCGTCGGTTCCAATCGGGATGAGGAAGAACATAGGGCGCGACTGTGAACTGGCTGGTTGCGATCAGCGTTCCGAGCCGCGCTGGTCCATGGCGCGACGTTGACAGTTTCAACGCAGGTTCAGCACGAACACTGAACCTGCGGCTCGTTCCGGACCAGCGATATTTTCACGGTTACCGATTCGCGGAAACCTGTGACTTCGCTGGCCCCTTGTTGATCAACACGTGAGTTCCCGACTTTCCAGCCACGGCGATATCGAGCTTTCCGTCGCCGTTGAGATCGGCGGTGCGAATCTGCAGGCCGATGCCGACGTTTCCGCTGACATCGATATCGTGACGGGTGAACTTCTTCGCGATGGGATCCCAGTTGTAGTAGTAGACGCCCGAAGGTTCCGTGCCGCCGGGATCGCGTCCGTTGTGAGCACGGACCCGCTTCCCGGTGATCAGTTCATCGGCTCCGTCGCCATCGATATCCGCGAAGTGCAGGGCATGGGCCTGGGAGAAACTGCGATCGATTTCGTGTTCCTTCCACTCCAGCGACCCATCCGCGTTCTGTCCGGTGATCTCCCACCAGAACAGCCCGTAATCGTGGCCTTTGGCCCAGATGATATCGTTCTTGCCGTCGCCGTTCAGGTCGCGAATCAGGCACGGCACCGCGGCATGCAGTCCGGCCCAGTCGGAGTGATAGGTCCACTGTTCAGTGTCCGCGTTCTGAGCAGGCTGCTCGTACCAGCCTTCCCCGACAATGATGTCGAGCTTGCCGTTGTTCGTCAGGTCGCCGACGGCCATGCCGTGTCCGTTGGCCCGGTCGCCGATCAGCCATTTTTCCATCGCCGGAACTTTGACGGTCTTCGCGTTCCCGGCCTGATCGTTCTTGCCTTTTCCTTTGCCCTCTGCAGGAGCGGGAACTTCTTTCTCGGTCAGCTTCCAGGCGACCATCGGGTTCTTGGCGTTCCAGCTGTTCACCAGAAACTCGGGAACGTCGTCACCGTTCAGGTCGACGAACATGTTGCCTTCGTTCTGGCTCAGCTGAGTATCGACGAGGACATGCTTCTTCCACATCTGCCCGAGCCGCAGTCCTTCTTCTTTAGGATTCTCGTACCAGCTGATTTCAGTATCGAGGAAACCGCCGGAGATGACATCGACCCAGCCGTCTTTGTTCACGTCGTACGCGAAATCGCCATTGCTGACGACGTAGCCGTTCCAGTCTTCAATCGTTCGCAGCGGATGCGGCACGTACTCGGGAGCACGGAACCAGTTACGGCCGGAAATGATGTCGAGCTTGCCGTCGTTGTCGACATCGGCGATATCGATCCCTTCGTTGGCGTCGACCGTCAGCCGGCGGGCTTCGAAGGTGACGGGGTCTTCGGCGAATGTGGCCGGTAACGAGGCGAAAACGGGGAGTCCCAGGGCGAGGCCCAGGAAAATTCGTGAGGAGACCATGGTCTATTCCTTAACGATGGAGATCGAGGGGAGGTCGGACAGGATTTCAGATTCCAGCTTCGGCCATGGTAAACATCAACGACTCTTGAAACAATCAAGCTTCCAGATCGCTCTTGCCGTTCTCCCCCGGTTTCGAGTATGACACGCTCCATTCTGGTCGACGGATCAGGACCAGTTACAGGGACGACAGGAGATCAGGCGGCGATTTCGCAGCCGATCTCGTGATTTCAGCTTCTCAGGGAGGGGATATGTGGTGCGATCAATGCCGCGCCGAGGTCAGCACGAGTCATAGTCCGGTTACCGGCCTGGAACAGTGCACCGAATGCGGCCAGGAACTCGGCTCCAGCGAGCCAGTCACGAATCAGACCATCGCACAGACGGCTCAGGCGCTGCTGAAACGCTGGGAAGAGTCGCGTCTCGATGAGCCGGCAGAGACGGTTGATGCAGCCGACGACGATCTGACCGATCAGTTCGAGCGTGCCTACGATTCCTCGGAAAGTCTGCTCAAAGAGCAGCCCGAAGAACCTGCTCGCCCCGAGCCAAAGCGGACCTCTCCGGTCATGAAAATGCCCTCGCGTCCGACACCCGCCCCGCCGACGCCGGCTCCGAAAGCAGAGAACGTCGAACGGCCATCCGTTCCGACTCCGCAGAGTCGACCGGCCCGGCTGGAGCTCCCAAACGTCGAACAACCTCGTGCGGAACGGCCCGCTCCGTCGATGCCACAGGCTGCTCCGAAGATGGAGCGTCGGCCTGAGCAACCCGCGCCGCGGCCTCAGCAACAGGAGCCGGCCCGTCCGGCTCGCAGCGAAGCCTCCGAACCGCCCCGACGCAGTTTCAGCAAGCCGGAGCCGCAGAAGAATCCCCCTGCGCCGACGGCTCCCGCTCCTCGGGCGGCCCGCAATGATGCCGCCGCTCTGATGAATCGGGAACCGATGAACCGCGAAACACAAAACCGTGAACCGCAGAAGCCGGTCGCTTCGATCCCGGTGGGCGATGCCCTTCGCGACGAAGCTCCCGCATCCCGAGCCACATCGCCGGTGTCGTCGACGCCGGAACGCCCCACAACCGAACCACGCCGCGAAGGACAGGTGAAGATGTCAGCCCCCGCTTACGAGGCGCCCAGCTTCGCCCTTCCGGAAAAATCAACGCGTCCCGGCCGCAACTGGTCGGCCATTTTCGGGCAGACACTTGTGCTGCTCGGTGGTCTCGGCATGACGGCTGGTGTCGGCATCGTCATCGCCTGCAAGTTCGGGAACGTGGCCCAGCTGACCGAATCGACTGGCTGGCTCACCTTCGCCGGCTGCCAGCTGATGTTCGTCTTCGGCATCTACACCAACCTGAGCAGCCGCATGGAGCAGGTGCTCGTTGAAATGCATCGTCGCTGCGACGATCTGAGCACCATCATCGCTCAACAGCAGACGGTGATCCGCGCAGCCAGCCCTCGCCCGGAAACGCCGCGACCGGAGAGCGAACACCGCTTCTCGGCTTCAAAGCGAGCCGGCAGCTTCGACCGCTCCTCGACCGATGAACTGGTGCAGTCGCTGCCCCGGTAATCCCCGGATCACCGCCACTGGTTGACAACACCGCGAGCCGTTCTATCGTGACATCGATGGAACGGCTCGTTTCCGTTGATGCTCCCGAACGGAGCGGCAGCCGTCCGATTTTCTGCAGCAATCTCCCATGGCCTCCCCGATCATTTATCTCGATGCCAACTCGACCACGCCGCCCGACCCCGCGGTCTGGGACCGTGTGCGAGATGTCTCGCTGAGCTGCTACGGCAACCCCGGCAGTACGCATCAGATCGGCCGTCTGGCTCGCAAGAGCCTGAAAGAATCGCGGGCGACCATCGCGAGAGTGCTCGGGGCAGATCATCGGGAACTCGTGCTGACCAGCGGGGGGACGGAATCGACCAATCTGGCTCTGCACGGGCTGGCCGCCGCGGTCGCGCCGGAGAAGCGGACAATTGCCCTGACCGGCGGCGAACATCCTGCCACGCGGGAAACCGCCGAGCGGCTCGTTCAACTCGGCTGGAAAGCGGTGCTCATTCCGCTCAACAACCACGGACAGATCTCGGCGGACGGGCTGCAATCCCTCCCCTGGGATCAGATCGGACTGGTCTCCGTCATCTACGCTCACAATGAAATCGGCGTGCTGCAGGATCTCGCTGCTCTTCGTAAGATTTGCGAGAGTCACCAGATTGCCTGGCATCTCGACATCGTTCAGGCAGTCGGACGCGTGCCGTTTTCCTTTCAGGAGACGGGGGCTTCGGCGGCCAGCTTTGGCGTTCATAAGTGCCACGGCCCGCGCGGAATTGGCGGGCTGC